>DASVEG010000367.1:0-23724 GCA_036380695.1 Acidimicrobiales bacterium | reverse complement strand
GAACGCCAGTGCGTCGTCGAGCGCGAGCGCCTCGACGCGCGGCTGTCCCTCGACCGTCGCGGCCGCGACGAACCCTCCGGCGAACGACGCGCCCGCGTTCTCCGGGTGGCCGTCCACCTCGGCTGCGACGGCGAGTGGATCGGCGGCACCCGCAGCAGCGGCGGCGGCGAGCGCGAGTGAGGCGGAGGATCCCAGGCCGCGACTCACCGGGATCTCCGACCGCACCGTGATCGCGTGATCGGTGCGACCCGTGACCGCGCGCACGACGCGCACCGCAAGGTGATCGTCGGGTGCGATCGCGAGATCGCTGCCCTCGCCCTCGGTGTGCAACACCAGCTCGTCCGCGTCGGCGACGTCGACCTCGACGTACAACGCGAGCGCGAGCGCGAGCGCGTCGAACCCGGGGCCGAGGTTCGCGGACGATGCAGGGACGCGGGCGCGCATAGGGAGCTCGTCAGATGTAACCGACGCACGGCACGGCGGTCCAACTACGTGACGGGTTCACCACGACCAACCCGTCAGGAGGAACAGGGAAATGTACGACTTCGCCATCGTCATCCTCATGGGACTGGCGCTCTTCAAGGTTGTGGACTTGGTGGAGGAGTTCGTTCCTCAGCTCACCAAGTTCCACGTCCTGCTCACGCTCGTACTGGCTGTCGCCGGTGCGTTCGTCCTCGACTACTCGGTCTTCGCCAACTGGGACATCGATCTCCGGAACGCGGACACCGGCGTGTGGATGACGGGTCTCATGATCGCCGGCACCACGAGCATCTGGCGGGCCGCGTTCCACTGGTTCGGCACCTCCGAGGGCGAAGAGCCCGAGGTTCGCCACCAGAGCCGCCCCCGCATCGCGGCGTAACACACGCGGGTCACCGACCCGCTGCATCGGCAAACGTGATCGAAGGGCTCTGTCAACGGCGACAGGGCCCTTCGTCGCGTCAGCCCTTCGTCCAGAGACGGAGGCCGCGACCTCGCAAGCGCGTGAGCGCATCGCCGAGCCACGAGTCGGCCGGCGGCGTGTCCGACTCCGCGCTCGCCGCGACGGCCGGAGCGAGGGCGACGAGCGGCTGCTCCTTCGCCCACAGCACGGGAAGCCGCGACGGCTCTCGCATCGCGCCGTCGATGTCGACGACGTCCACCGCAGGTGCGGGCGCCGCACGCGGACGCATGCGTTCGGCGACCAGCGCGCGGAACAGGTCGAGTTGCGCGGCGCGCAGCGCGGCGAGCCGGGCGAGCAACGCGGGCGCGTCACGAGGGTGGCGCTTCGGGCCGACCACGCGGTGCCACGCGGCACGAGCCTCGCGAGCGGCCGCGGTCGCGGCGTCGGCCTCGTCCCGCCGCCGCTGCCACGCCCGCGCGGCGATGCGCCGCGCGCCGAGCTCGCCCATCGTCGTCGCCCCCGCGCCCGCAACCGCTTCGGCCCACGACGCGGTGGCTGCGGCCACCCGCATCGCCGCGAAACTGCGGCGGCTGAGGCCGAGCGCCGCGGTCGCGAGCGGGCCAGCGGCCGCGCCGACCACCGCGAGGTAGACGGGCGTCGACATCGGCTCGAGCCCGCTGCGCAGCAACACCGCGCCGGTGCCGATGGCGGCGACGCCCCATACGTTGCCAATGGCGAGCAGGCGCATCCCCTCCGCAGTCGCGACCGTCATGCCGGCGCGAGCCGCGCGCACCGCGGCGTGGGCCGCGACTGCGACGTCGACGGCGTGCTCGTCGACAGCCGGCGGTTCGCCGACCTTTGCTCGCCTGCGCCTCGCCGCGAGGTCGGTCTCGAGCGCGCGCCGCGCGAGCCTGCGGAGCTCGTCCGGGCGTGCCGCGAGCAGCGAGTCGGGAAGACCGGCGCGCAGGCGTTCGACCTCGGCGCGGGCGGCATCGACGTCGAGCGGTACGGCTGTCGCGTCGTACGCGTGCTGGAGAGCCACCACGGTCACCGGAGGATACGGAGGCCGCGCGCGACAGCGGCGGATGCTCAGTCTTCGGCGGAGGCCGAAACCGCAGCGGTCGCCGGCGCCGTGCCCGCCCCGCCGCCGAGCACGAGCTCGAGCTCTTCGACGCTCATCAGTACCTCGCGCGCCTTCGACCCGGTCGACGGCCCGACCACGCCCTTGCGCTCGAGCTGGTCCATGATCCGCCCGGCGCGCGCGAAGCCCACCTGCAGCTTGCGCTGGAGCATCGACGTCGACCCGAGGTTCGACCGCACGATCAGCTCCATCGCCTGCACGAGCATGCCGTCGTCGTCCTCGTCCGTGAAGCCGCTCGCCGCGCCGCGCTCTTCGGTTCCCTCGACGCCCTCGACATACTGCGGCTGGCCCTGGCGGCGCCAGTGCGCGACCACCTTGCGGACCTCGTCTTCCGACACCCACGGCCCTTGGATGCGCCGCGGGACCGTCGACGACGCCGTCAGCAGCAACATGTCTCCCTTGCCGACGAGCCGCTCCGCTCCCGGCTGGTCGAGGATGACGCGCGAGTCCGCGAGCGACGACACCGCGAACGCGAGGCGGCTCGGGATGTTGGCCTTGATGACGCCGGTGATGACGTCGACCGACGGGCGCTGCGTCGCGATCACGAGATGGATCCCGACCGCGCGGGCCATCTGCGCGAGACGGCAGATCGACTCCTCGACGTCGCGCGCCGCAACCATCATCAAGTCGTTCAGCTCGTCGACGACGACGAGGATGAACGGGAGCCGCTGGTACGTCACCGCTGCGGCGTCCGTCGGGTCGGGTGCCAGCTCGCCGCGGTCGAAGGCTGCGTTGTAACCGGTGACGTCGCGCACGCCGACTTCCGACAGCAGGTCGTAGCGGCGCTCCATCTCGTGCACGGCCCACTGCAACGCGTTGGCGGCCTTCTTCGGGTTGATCACGACCTGCGTGAGCAAGTGCGGCACGCCGTTGTACTGTCCGAGCTCGACCCGTTTCGGGTCGATGAGGATCATGCGGACCTGCTCCGGCGTCGAGCGGACGAGGATCGACGTGATGATCGAGTTGATACAGCTCGACTTGCCCGCACCGGTCGCACCGGCGATGAGGATGTGCGGCATCGCCGCGAGGCTCTCGAGCACCGGCCGCCACGCGATGTCGCGGCCGACGGCGACCTCCAGCGGGTGCGACGCGCGCCGCGCCTCCTCGCTCGCGAGGATGTCCCCGAGCGCGACGAGGTGGCGCGTCGAGTTCGGGACCTCGACGCCGATGGCCTTCTTGCCGGGGATCGGCGAGAGGATGCGGACGTCGGTCGCGGCGAGCGCGTACGCGATGTCCTTGTGCAGCGCGGTGACCTTGGCGACCTTGACGCCGGGGCCGAGCTCGAGCTCGTAGCGCGTCACCGTCGGGCCGGTCGTTGCGCCGACGACTCGGGTGTCGACACCGTGCGCGGCGAGTGCCTCTTCGAGCGTCCGCCCTGCGGCGTCGATGGCGCGCCGGTCGACCTCGGTGTTGGTGGTGCGCTTGAGTAGCTGGAGCGGAGGCAGGCGCCACTGGCTCGGCGTCGTCGACGGGCCGAGGTCGATCGCCAGTTGCTCGGCCGACGCGTCGGGCGTATCGGCGGGCGGCAACTGGATCTGGATGGGCTTGCGCTTCGGCTCCGCGTTGGCCGGCGGGGGCGCGCCGGCGTCTGGCTCCGCCACGTCGGCGCCGGGCTTCGCTCGCGGACCGTTCGACGCGGGATGGCGCTCGGTCGCGGCATCGAGATCGTCGCGCTTGCCGAGGGTCGTCAGGTACGCCACGCCCTTGCGGACGAGCATGCTCGCCCGTCGTGTGACGTCGGCGACCATGTCGATCGCGGTGCGCACCGAGGTACGGGTGAGGATGAGGCCGGACAGCACGAGCAACGTCGAGAGGACGAGGCTCGCGCCCCACACCGCGGTGAGCCGCCGCAGCGGCTCGCCGATCGCGACGCCGAGCAGGCCGCCCGCTTCGCGCAGCTCGTCCCACTCCGCGCCCCACGCCGGCGACCCGAACGCGAGATGGAGGAGGCCGCACGCGCTCACGAGCAGGAAGGCACAGCCGATGACGACCCGCCCCGGCTCGGCGCGGGTGGTGCCCCGGACGAGCACGACGCCGACGCCCGCGAGCACGGGCGGCAGCAGCAGCCTCGCCCAGCCCACCAGCGCGCCGGACGCGTCGCGGACGACCGCGCCGAACGGTCCGGTGAGGTCGGCGTAGACGCCGAGGGCCGTGAGCACCGCGGCGAGGATGAGCAGCAGGCCCCACACGTCGTCCGACTGGCGGCCGAGGTAGGTCGCGAGCGTGTCGCGGACCTGAGCCCACACCGACGGCTTCGCGGGCGGCTTCCGCTTCGACCCCTTGCCCGACCTGCTCGTCGCGGGCTTCTTCGGGCGGGCGCGCGTCGCAGTCACAATGTCAACAAGAGTAACAGCGGCCCCATCGCCACCGACGGTCCCCCACCGTGCCCCGTTCCGGAGGCAATAGGGGCGGCACAGGCGCCTCTATTGCCTCCGGAACGAGAAACCTCAGACCTCCATGACGACGGGGACGATCATCGGGCGGCGGCGGGTGCGCTCGTTCACGAACGAGCCGGCGGCCTTGCGGACGTGGCGGCGGAGCGTGTCGGGGTCGAGGGCGTCCTCGTCGAACGCCTCCTTGATGCCGTCGCGCACGCGCTCGGCGGCTTCCTCCAGCAGCCCCTCGGCCTCTGGCGCGTAGATCCACCCACGGGTCACGATCTCGGGGCCGGTGACGATCGCCCGGTTCTGCACGTCGACCGTCACGATGACGACGACAACGCCTTCCTCGGCGAGCACGCGGCGGTCGCGCAGAACCCCGTGCCCGACGTCGCCGATGCCGCTGCCGTCGACGTAGAGGTAGCCAGCGGGCACGCGGCCGGCGAACTCGATCCCGGCGTCGCTGAGCTCGACCACGTCGCCGTCCTCGGCGAGCAGCACGTTGTCGCCGTCGACGCCGAGCTCCATCGCGAGGCGAGCGTGGTGGGTCAGGTGGCGGAACTCGCCGTGCACCGGCACGAAGTACTCGGGCTTGGCGACCGACAGCAGCGTCTTGATCTCGCCCTGCTGCGCATGGCCGGTCACGTGCACGTCGGCGATGCCGGAGTGCACGACGTCGGCGCCGAGGCGGTACAGCCCGTCGATCACCTTCGACACCGCGCTCTCGTTGCCGGGGATGGCGTGCGAGCTGAGGATCACGAGGTCGTCCTCGCTCACCTTCAGCCACTTGTTCTCGCCAGCCGCCATCAACGCGAGCGCGGACATCGGCTCGCCTTGCGAGCCCGTCGAGATCACGCACACGTCCGCGTGGGCCATCTTGTCGACCTGTTCGATGTCGACGAGGCGGTCGTCGGGGATCGTCATCAACCCCATCCGCCTCGCCAGCGCGACGTTCTTGCCCATCGAACGGCCGAGCGTCGCGATCGTCCGGCCCTGCGCGATCGCCGCGTCGGCGATCTGTTGGATGCGGTGGAGGTGGCTCGCGAAGCACGTGACGATGATCCGCTTGCCCTCCGCGCGCGCGAAGAGATCGCGAAGGACCTTGCCGACCTCGCGCTCGCTGGCCGCGTAACCGGGTTCCTCCGCGTTCGTCGAGTCGGCGAGCAGGAGGCGGATGCCTTCGGAGCCCGCGATCGCGCCGATGCGGCCGAGGTCGGTCGTGCGTCGGTCGACCGGCGTGAGGTCGATCTTCCAGTCGCCGGAGTGGAGGATGACGCCCTGCGGCGTGCGGAACGCGATCGCGAACCCGCACGGGACCGAGTGCGCGACGGGGATGAACTCGACGTCGAACGGCCCGATCATGCGGCGCTCGCCGTCGGCGACCTGCACGAGCTGCGTGCGGTCGAGCAGGCCGGCTTCCTCGATGCGGTTCGCGGCCAGGCCGAGCGTCAGCTCGCTGCCGAAGATCGGGAACGAGAGCTCGCGCAGCAGGAACGACAGCCCGCCGACGTGGTCCTCGTGGCCGTGCGTGAGCACCGCGCCTTCGATGCGGTCGCCGTTCTCGCGCAACCAAGTGAAGTCGGGCAGTACGAGGTCGATGCCGGGCATGTCGGCGTCGGGGAACATGAGGCCGCAGTCGAGGAGCAGCAACCGCCCGCCGACTTCGACGACCGCGCAGGTCCTCCCGATCTCGCCGAGGCCGCCGAGGAACGCGACGCGAACCGGATCAGGCAACCGCTACACCGAGCGTTTCGGCGATGGCCTTCGCCGCGGTTCGCAGCGCGTCGCCGTCTGTCTCGACGTGCGGCAGCCTGCACGTGCCCGCGGGCAGGCCGAGCATCCGCAGCATCGCCTTGGTCGGGACGGGGTTCGGGTTGTCGTCTCCGGTCTCGAACTCGAACGATGGCACGAGCGACTCGTTGATCTCCCTGGCCCTGGCGAGGTCGCCCTTCTCGAACGACACCACCATCTCCAGCATCTGCTCGCCCGCCCAGTGCGTGGCGACGCCGACGACGCCGACGGCCCCGACGGCGAGAAGCGGAAGGGTCATGGCATCGTCGCCGCTGTAGACCTCGAAGGTCCGCGGCGCGGCCGCGATGAGACGGCCGGTTTCACCGGGGTTGGCGGCGGCGTCCTTCACCGCGACGATGTTGTCGACGTCTCGGGCGAGCGCGACCAAGGTGTCGTGCGCGATCTTCCGGCCGGTGCGGAACGGGATGTCGTAGAGCATGACCGGCAACGACGTCGCCTCGGCGATCGCGCGGAAGTGCGCGGCGAGCCCGGCCTGCGACGGGCGGTTGTAGTACGGCGTGACGGCGAGGATGCCAGCTGCACCCGCGGCCTCCGCCTTCTTCGTCAGGTCGACGGAGTGCCTCGTGTCGTACGTCCCCGACCCGGCGACGACCGGGATCGTCACCGCCTCGGCGACGGCGCGCCACAACTCGACCTTCTCGTCGTCGGTGAGCACGGGCGCTTCGCCCGTCGTGCCCGTGACGACGAGCCCCTCGTTACCGTGCTCCGCTAGCCACCGCGCGAGGCGCACGGCGCCGTCGATGTCGACCCGCCCTTCCTCGTCGAACGGCGTGATCATCGCGGTTGCAACCCGTCCCCATCGCGCCATCAGGACGCGCCCTCCTTCGAACGTTCGATCCCGAGCGTCACGAGCAGATCCTCGTGCAGCTCGAACCACACGGTGTGGTACGAGTCGATCAGCGGCTTCGCGAACCAATCGCCGTCGCCCGCTTCGATGCGGGAACGCGCGGCCGCAAGCCTGTCGCCGTAGTTGCCGAACCGCCCCAACGCGGCGCCGAGGTCGCCGCACACGGGCTGCGCGACGTCGTCGAGCGCGCCGAGGCGCGCGACCACCCGTTGGTCGTGGTCCGGGTCGGCGTGGTCGTTGCGCGCGCCGTCCCGCAGTTGCCATGCGGTGCACACCTCGAGCAGCTCCGTGTTGATGGCGACGAAGCGGCGGTACGCGGCGTCGACGGCTTCACGCGCGCCGGACTCCGCCAGCTCCTCCGCGACGAGGTCGCGGTGGCGGGCCCTGCCCGCAGGCGTGAGCGACCACCCGCTGATGCGCCCGTCGCGCCGCGTCACGGCCTCGGCACCGGCGGCTTTCTCGAGACGCCTCACCGTCTCGTCGGGCCGCAGGCCCGTCATCGCGGAGACCGTGTCGGTCTCGGCGAAACCCTTGACGCGAAGCGCGTGGAGGACGAGGAAATCCGCGTCCGACGACCAGGGCACGCCGCGACCCTACCGGCGACCCGGTCGATGCACGGAATGCCTTTCACCGCATGTCCGCCTCGGCCCGGACGCGACGGTGCCGCCCGTGGGGGACGGGCGGCACCGATCGGCTGCGACCGGAGATGGGGGACCTCCGGCCGAGCGGCCCGCGGTCCGCGTGCGCGAACCGGGGCCTCGCGCGGCCTTCGAGCTGGGGGGAACTCTTCGGCCTGCGGCTTGTGTGAGGCGTTGAGCCGTGCCGCAAGGCCCGCTTACGCGGGCTGCGACGCCACTTCGCCCTGGGCGAGCTGGAACATCTCGTACTCCTCGCCGGTGTCGGCCCAGTCTTCGAACTGGATGACGCCGAGCTCTTGGAACTTCGTCCGCAACCAGCCGTCGGCGGCGTCGAGCAGGCCGAGCTTCTTGCAGTTGGGGACGATCTTCGAGAACAGCATCGCCTGGAACATCGCCCGCTCGGGGGCCTGCATGACCAGCTTGACGGCGACCTTGGGGTCGACGCCCATGCGGTCCCACACCTCCTGTTGGAGGAAGCGGTCGCGCATGCGCACGGCGGCCTCGAACGCGAACTCCTGGCGCTCGCGGATCTCCGCGGCGTTGAGCTCTTGGTAGTACTCCTGCAGCGACAGCACACCGAAGGCGACATGGCGGGCTTCGTCGCTCATCACGTAGCGGAGCAGCTGCTTGAGGAGCGGCTCGGTAGTGAGCTGTTGGATGAAGCCGAACGCGGCGAGGGCGAGGCCCTCCACCATGATCTGCATGCCGAGGTAGGTCATGTCCCACCGGCTGTCGGCGATGATGTCGTCGAGCAGCATCTTGAGGTGGGCGTTGATCGGGTAGTGCCCGCTGAGCTTCGAGTCGAGGTACTTGGCGAAGACCTCGACGTGGCGGGCCTCGTCCATCACCTGCGTCGACGCGTAGTACTTGGCGTCGATCCACGGGACGGTCTCGACGATCTTCGCGGTGCACAGCAGCGCGCCCTGCTCGCCGTGCATGAACTGCGAGAGCGTCCAGTTCTGGCTCTCCACCCCGAACTCGAGCCACTCCTTGTCCGTCCAGCTCTGCATCGGCGTGCCGCTGAGGTCCATCTCCGCGTTGAGGTTGCCGCCCGCGTTGGCGAGCACGACGGCCTCCTGGTCGACCTCGGTGTCCCAGGGAAGGTCGGTCTCGCCGTTCCACTGCGACGTCTTCGCCTTCTCGTAGAGACGGTTGAGCTTCGGGCGCGCGCCCTTCTCGTAGTCCCACGTGAAGATGGCGTCGGCGTTGTCCTTGACGGCCGAGATGACCGCGTCCTTGTCGGTGTTGCTGACGGAGAGGATCGCCTCGAGGTCGTTGATGTCCTCGCGGCCGATCAGGTCGAAGTTGCTGTTTGCCATGCCGAATCCCCCTAGGAATCGATGGGCGACAACAGGCCCGGGAGCACGAACGTCGTGACCAGGGTCCGGACGGACACCTCGTCGGCGGTGTCGAAACCGGCGGCGGGGCTGAGGGTGTAGCTGAGGGTCAAGCGGGCGACCCACTCCGCGGCGCGCTCGGCGGTCGCGGGGTCCGCGACGAACCGGGCGAGCAACGGGCCGCCGACGGCGCGGATCGCGGCAAGCAGCTCGTCGAGCTCTTTGAACGCGAGGCGCGGGAGGACGAGGTCTTGCTCGTGCTCGAGCAGGTAGTGCAGGGCATCGTGCGCGGCGATCGTCGTGCCTGCCTCGACCATGACCGCGACGAGCGCGTCTTCGAGGTCGGCGGCGGTGGACAAGCGGTCGCGCAGGCGGGTGAGGAAGCGCTCGACCTCGACGTCGAGCACGGTGTCGAGCAGCGCCGACTTCCCGCCGGGGAACGAGCGGTACACGGTGGCCCGGCTGCAGCGCGCCTCGCGCGCCACATCGTCGAGCGTCGTCTTCGAGATGCCCCACCGCGCGATGCAGCGCAGCGTCGCGTCGATCAGCCGGGTGTCGGCTGAGGACGCGGCCGGGTCACGGCGGAGGACGACAGCAGCCACGGATGAGACAGTATCCATGAATCCGTCTCACGGTAACCCCCCACCGCTGTGACGTCCGTCACGCCACCCACCGCCGGGCCCGTTCCGGAGGCAATAGAGGCGGCTGTACCGCCTCTATTGCCTCCGGAACGCGCACTCCGCCGGTCAGCGGAGGCCGGCGAGCAGCTCGCGGTCGACGAAGGCGCGGATGGAGGCGCGGTCGTCGAGGTCCCAGCGGCCGGGGGCGCCGACGACGGAGAGGACCATGCGGGCGATGTAGTCGGCGGCGGCGTCGTGGTCGAGCCCTGGCCGGACCTGGCTGCGCTGCATCCCGAGCAGCAGCAGCGGCTTCATCAGGGCGATCAGCCGGTCGACGCCGGTGACGAGCAGCGGCAGCAGCCGCTCCGGTTCCGTCTGCAGCACCTTCTGGAGGACGGAGTGCGAGCCGACGGTGCGGTACGCGACCGCCACCAGCTCCTCCAGCAACTCCGCCAGGTCGGTGCGGCCCGCGACCGCCCGGGTGATCTCGCTGAACACCCGCGCCGCCTCCCACGCCACCACCTCCCGCAATACGGCCTCGCGGCCACCGGGGAACTGGCGGTAGATCGTCGGGCGCGACACGCCCGCGGCGCGGGCGATGTCGTCGATCGTCGTCTTGGCGAGCCCGTGGCGGGCGACGCACGTGAACGCCGCCTCGAGGAGACGCTCGCGCGTGACAGCCGGAGCGGCAGCCGGAGCCACCTCAGACCATCGACGGCGGGACGGCGGACGCTGGCACGTTCTCGGTTGCCGCGACCCGCCACGCGCCGGCGATGACCCGGATGGTCGAGTGCTCGAACGTCCCGTCCTTGCGATCGACCCACGTGTGCAGCTCACCCTTCACCGGGCGCGCCGAACCACCAGGGAGCCCGCGGTGGAGGGTCACCGCCCCCGCTTCGACGAGGTCGATCACCAGGGCGTTGCCAGACGACCGCTCGTGGAACCCGACGAGCAGGTCGGGCCTGCCGTCGCCCGACGCGTCCTCGCCACGGACGCCGATACGCGACCACTTCGTCCCCTCGTCGTCGGCCGCGGACAGCACCGTCGCCCACTGCCCCGCCGTCCGCTCGCGAAGCACGAGAACGCGCAGCCCCTTGCCGCGCGCCTCGACCAGCCACAGGAGGACGACGTCGTCGCGCTTGAGCGCGCCACACTCGACGATCCGCCACCCGGCGTCGACCGCGGAGTGGCAGCCCCTCGCCTTGTCGACGGGGCGCGTCGTCTCGGTGGCCGGCCGGGTGAGCACCGCGCCGTCCGCGGTGACCACCGGCTGGTTCGACGGTGCCGTGGTAGCGACCGGCGCCGTCGTCGCCACCGGCGCGGTGGGCGAGGGCGCGAGCGTCGTCTCGGTTTCGATCGCCACTCCACCGGTGACGGGCACGAGCGGCAACGTGGTGTCCGTCGTCGGCGGCACGATGGTGGTGGTCGTCTCCGCGGGCGCGCGCGTCGATGCCGTCGTCTCGCCGTCGCTCCCAGCAGTCGCCGCCACCGCCCATGCGAGGACGACGACCGCGATGAGCCCGCCGACGGCGCCGAGAACCCGGCGCTGGCCGCGCGTCACGAGCCCGAGGGTACCGGCGGCCCTCTCCCGATCGGCGCATCCCGCGGAGCCCGGCGACCGGCGCGGGCCACGACCTCGCTGGTACCGTCGCCGACCCGTGGCCACTGAAGCGACGCCCGCGAAACCCAACCGGCGACGGCTGACGCTGATCCTGATCCCTATCGTCACGCTGACGGTGCTCGCCTACATCGGCGACATCTTCAACGCCGGCCTCGTCGAACGGCACCCGCTGTGGCTGATCTCCCTCAACACGCGCAAGCGCTACTTGGCGCTGGTCGTGCCCCACACGTCGGTGCTCTCGTTCTTCGTCGTCGGCACGGTGCGCCAGTTGCTGTCCGACCCGCTCTTCTACCTGCTCGGCCGCTGGTACGGCGACACCGGCGTGCGGTGGCTGGAGAAGAAGATGGGCGAGGGCGGCAGCATGGTCCGCTTCATGGAGCGGGGGTTCGCCAAGGCGAGCTGGCCGATGGTCGCGCTCTTCCCGAACTCGCTCATCTGCATGCTGGCCGGCGCGTCCGGCATGCCGGTGTGGCTGTTCTTCCTGCTGAACCTGGGCGGGACGCTCGCGACGATGGCGGTGCTGCGCGCGTTCGGGAACGTCTTCGAGACCCCGCTGGTGGCGGTGACCGGGTTCCTCGACCGTTACCGCTGGTGGATCATCGCCTTCTCCGCGGTCATCGTCGTCCTCAACGTCGTGATGCAGAAGATGCAGGGGCGGTCCGAGCTCGAGTCGGTGAAAGCGCTCGAGCGCGAGCTCGACGAGGCGGCCGCGGGCGAGCCGCGCTCAGGTGAGGCCGAGGAAGGCGTCTAGTCCGACGGTCACGCCCTCGTGTTCCGCGATGCGCTTGCACGCGAGCACCACGCCTGGCATGAACGACGAGCGGTCGACGGTGTCGTGGCGGACCGTCAGCGTCTGGCCCGTCGTGCCGAGGATGACCTCCTGCGACGCGACCGCACCACGCATCCGCACCGCGTGCACGCGAATGCCCGCCGGCCCGGAGCCTCCGCGCGCGCCGTCGTAGACGACCTTCTGCGTGGGGTCGTCGAGCCACTCGGTCGACGCCGCGGCCATGCGCTCGGCGGTGCTCACCGCCGTGCCCGACGGCGCGTCGATCTTCGACTCGTGGTGGAACTCGATGATCTCCGCGGTGTCGAACCATGGCGCGGCGAGCTCGGCGAACCGCATCATCAGCACCGCGCCGATCGCGAAGTTCGGCGCGACGAGGCAGTTGCTCTTGGTGAACCGCTTGCGCATGTCGTCGAAGTCGCGCTGCTCGAAACCGCTCGTGCCGATCACTGCGTGCACGCCGTTGGCCGCGCACCACGCCGCGTTCTCCCTGGCGCCTTCGACGCGCGTGAAGTCGACCGCCACTTCCGCGCGCGCGTCCAGCAACGCGTCGCCCGACCCGCCGACGCGGAGGCCCGGGGTGTCGACGCCGGTCACCTGGCGCACGTCGAGGCCCTCGTAGCTGGGGTCGACGGCGGCGACGAGCTCCAGATCGGGATCGTCGGTGATGGCGCGGCAGACGGTCGCGCCCATCCGTCCCCCTGCTCCGAACACGGCGACTCGCATCGCCCGCAACCCTAGGAGACTGCCGAGGGGCCGATGATGGCGAGAGCGGGCTCGACACCCTGCAGCAGTCGGGCCGCGACGCGACGAACGTCGTCGACCGTCACCGCGGCAAACCGCTCCAGCACGTCGTCGATCGCGGGAACCTCGCCGTGCACCAGTTGCGACCGGGCCAAGCGCGCCATGCGGGCGCCGCTGTCCTCCAACCCGAGGAGGATCGACGCACGGACGTGGCCCTGGGCGACGGCGAGCTCGCGTGCGGTGATGCCGCTCGTCGCGAGCGCGTCGAGCTGCTCGCGGAAGACGTCGAGCACGGCGGCGACGTTCTTCGCCGCGGTCCCTGCGTACAGCGACAGCGCGCCCGCGCCTTCGTAGCCGACCCTGCTTGCGAACACGTTGTACGCAAGCCCGCGCCGCTCGCGGACCTCTTGGAACAGCCGGCTCGACAGCCCACCGCCGAGCGTCTGTACGAGCATCTCCAGCGCGTAGCGATCGGGGTCGCCGCGATCGAGCGCGGGAAGGCCGAGGGCCACGTGGGCCTGCTCGACGTCGCGCTCGACCACGAGCGGGGCGTCGCACGTGCTCGATCGCGCCGCAGTTGGCGGCGTGCGGGCGACGGCGGCCGCGCCGTCGCGATCGGTCATCCGCGACGCGACGCCGTCGACGATCGCGTCGTGGTCGAGATCGCCCGCAGCGGCGACGACGACCGACCCGGGCAGGTAGTTCGTGGCGTGGAACGCGGCGATGTCGTCGCGCGCCATCGCCTCGATCGTGTCCTCGGTGCCGAGGATCGAACGGCCGAGCGGGTGGTCGGGGAACAACGCCTCGGCGAGCAGGTCGTGGACGAGGTCGGACGGCTCGTCCTGCGCGAGGAGGATCTCCTCGAGGATGACGTCGCGCTCGGTTTCCACCTCGGCGGGGCGGAACGCGGGCGACCAGAAGATGTCGGCGAGCAGGTCGAGCCCGAGGTCGAGGTGGTCGGACAGGAGCCGGACCTCGAAGGCCGTGTACTCCCGCGTCGTGAACGCGTTCAGGTCGCCGCCGACCTCGTCGACGGCCTCGGCGATCTCGGCGGACGAGCGCGTCGCCGTCCCCTTGAAGAGCAGGTGCTCGAGGAAGTGCGACGCGCCGGACAGGTCGGCCGGCTCGTCACGCGAGCCGACCCCGACCCAGTAGCCGACCGCGACCGAGCGCACGGAGTCCATGCGCTCGGTCACCACGGTCAGGCCGTTTGGGAGCACCGTCGCCCGGATGCCGGGCGACGCGCTCCCGTTCGTGGACGCTTGGGTCAGCGGCGTCGGCGGGGGCCGCCGCTGCGCCGGGGCCCGCCTCCGCCCTCGCGGCCGCCGCCGCGGTTGCCCGCGTCGTCGGCCGGGCCGAGGTTGCCGAACTCGTCCTTGACCTCTTCTTCGAAGAACTCCTCGAAGGAGAGGCGCTCCTCACCGGCCGCGGCGGGAGCGTCGGACGCATCTGCCGAGCCGCCGCGCGGTGCGCCGCCCAGCCCGGCGCCCCCGCGGTCACCGCTGCCGGCACCGGAGCCCATGGAGGCGCCGTCGCCGTCGCCGCCGCCTGCACCTTCGAGGCCGACGGGCGTGAGGCTGACCTTGCCCTGCGGGTCGATGTCGTCGACCCGGACGTCGAGCTCGTCACCGAGGTTGAGCACGTCTTCGACGCGCTCGACGCGCTTGCCCTGGCCGAGCTTCGAGATGTGGACGAGGCCGTCGCGCCCCGGGAGGATGTTCACGAACGCACCGAACTTGGTGACGTTCACGACCTTGCCCGGGTACACCTGGCCGACCACGGCCTTCGGCGGGTCGAGGATCAGCTCGATCCGGCGCTTGGCCTCTTCGACCGCCGCGCTCTCCTTCGAGCCGATGGTGACCGTGCCGACCGTGCCGTCGTCGTCGACGGAGATGTCCGCGCCGGTCTCCTGCTGGATCGTGTTGATGACCTTGCCCTTGGGCCCGATCACCTCCCCGATCTTGTCGAGCGGGATCTCGAAGCTGACGATCTTCGGTGCCGTGCCGCTGACCTCCGGGCGGGGCTCGGAGATCACCTTGTTCATGACGTCGAGGATGCCGAGACGCGCTTCCTTCGCCTGCTGCAGCGCCTTGGCGAGGACGTCGGCGGGGAGGCCGTCGATCTTCGTGTCGAGCTGCAGCGCGGTGACGAACTCGGCGGTGCCTGCGACCTTGAAGTCCATGTCGCCGAACGCGTCCTCTGCGCCGAGGATGTCGGTGAGGGTGATGTATTGATCGCCCTCGTTGATGAGACCCATGGCGATGCCCGCGACCGGCGCCTTGATCGGCACGCCGGCGTCCATCAGCGAGAGGGACGATGCGCACACCGACGCCATCGACGTCGAGCCGTTCGAGCTCAGCACCTCGGACACGAGGCGGAGCGCGTACGGGAACTCGTCGTCCTGCGGCACGACCGGCAGCAGCGCCCGTTCCGCGAGGAGGCCGTGGCCGATCTCGCGACGCTTGGTGCCACCGACGCGGCCCGTCTCGCCGTTGGCGAAGGGCGGCATGTTGTAGTGGTGCATGTAGCGCTTGCGGTCTTCGATGCTGAGGCTGTCGCGCAGGAGGATGTCCATGGCCATCCTCGGCATGCCGAGGGTGGCGACGTTCAGCACCTGCGTCTCGCCCCGCTGGAACAGACCGGAGCCGTGCGCCGTGGCGAGGATGCCGACCTGGGCCGACATGTCGCGGATCTCGTCGGCCTTGCGGCCGTCGATGCGAACGCCTTCCTCGACGACGCGCTTGCGGATCAGCTTCTTGTTCAGCGAGCGGATCGCCTGGCTGACTTCCTTCTCGCGACCTTCGAACTCCGAGCCGATCTGCTCGACGATCTGCTTGGTCGCGGCGTCGGTGGCCGCGTTGCGCTCGGTCTTGTCGGCGATGCGGCCCGCGGCCGACAGGGCCTCGGTGCCGAGCTCGCTGACGCGTGCGAACACGTCGTCGCCGTAGTCGGTGGCCGACTGGAACGGCAGCGGGGCGCGAACGCCTGCCTTCTCGACGAGCTGACGCTGGAGGTCGATCGACTCGCGGATGGAGCGCTTGGCCTCTTCGAGGCCCTGGGCGATGACCTCCTCGGTCACCTTCGGCGCGCCCTCTTCGTAGTAGCGCCACGAGTCCTCGGTGCCGCCCGCCTCGACCATCATGATGGCGATGTCGCTGCCGTCGGATGTCTCACGGCCGGCGACGACCAGCTCGAAGGTCGACTCGTCGCCCTCCTGGTAGGTGGGGTGCGGGAGCCACGTGCCGTCGGTCGTGAACGCGACGCGGACGGCACCGATCGGCCCCTCGAAGGGGATGCCCGACAGCATGAGCGAAGCGCTCGCGGCGTTGATCGCCAGCACGTCGTGCGGGTTCTCCATGTCGGCGCCGAGGACGGTGCCGATGATCTGGGTCTCGTTGCGGTACCCGTCGGCGAACGACGGGCGCAGCGGCCGGTCGATCAACCGGCAGGTGAGGATCGCGTCGTCGGACGGGCGACCCTCTCGACGGAACACCGAGCCGGGGATGATGCCCGCGGCGTAGCGGCGCTCTTCGATGTCGACGGTCAGTGGGAAGAAATCGATGCCTTCGCGCGTGGTCTTCTCGGCGTTGGCCGTCACGAGGACGACGGTGTTGCCGATCTTGCCAACGACGGCGCCCTGCGATTGCTTCGCGAGGAGCCCCGTCTCGAACGAGAGCGTCTTGTCGGTCCCGCTGATCGGGCCCGACACGTTGATGGCCTCGGCCATCCACCCTCCTTGGGGTTGGAGGCGGCGGCGGGGCCAGTTCCCAGTGGGAACCCGCCCGGCGAACCCGGCGACCTTCCACTGGCAGCTGACCTCCTCGGCCGCCTGTTCCTATATGTGCGACGAGCGCCCCACAGGGGCGCTCGTTCCTTGTTTGCCTTACCGGCGCAAACCGAGCTTTGCGACGAGCTCTCGATAGCGATCGATGTCGGTGCTGCGAAGATACGCCTGCAGGCGACGCATGCGACCCACGAGCTGGAGCAAGCCCCGGTGCGTGTGATGGTCGTGCGGGTGTGCCTTCAGGTGCTCGTTGAGATGGTCGATGCGACGCTTCAGCAAGGCGATCTGGACCTCAGGCGTGCCCGTATCGGACTCGTGGCTGCGGAACTCGGTGATCGTTGCTTGCTTGTCGACGGGCATGCAGTCGCTACCTTCGGTGTGCGGTGGTGGGGCAGCGCGCGCCTATTCGGGCGCGTTGCGCAGGTCGCAGCGTAGCAGACTCCCCCTGTGGCCGACCTCCTGCGGGTCACCCGCACGTGCGCGATCCCGCTCGACGAGCTCGAGTGGCGGTTCGTCGCGAGCGGCGGGCCAGGTGGTCAACATGCGAACCGGTCGAACACCAAGGTAGAGCTCACCTTCGACGTCGCCGCGTCGTCGGCGTTCGGGCCGGTGCAGCGGGAGCGGGTGCTCGCGAAGCTGGGCCCGGTCGTGCGGGTGGTCGCCGACGACGAGCGGTCGCAACTCCGCAACCGCGACCTCGCGATGGAGCGGCTGCGGTCGAAGCTCGCCGCCGCGCTTGTCGTGCCGAAGCAGCGGCGACCGACGAAGCCGTCGAAGGCGGCCAAGCAGCGCCGGCTCGACGACAAGCGCCGCCGGTCGGACATCAAGCGCCTCCGCCGCGGCGACGACTGACGGCCGGTTTTGGGCGCGCACAGGCCGGTATTCCGGCATGAGCGCGCCCAAATCCCGAAGACGGCGACTCAGGACCGAAGGGCGTCGCGGGTAGCAGCGACGTCGGCGTTGACCTGCTCGACGAGGGCTTCGACGGAGTCGAACCTCGCCTCGCCCCGCAGGCGCGCCACGAAGCGGACTTTGGCGGCCTCGCCGTACAGGTCGCCCTCGAAGTCGAGCAGGTAGGCCTCGAGCAGCGACTGGTCGGCGTCGGCGTAGAACGTCGGGCGGCGGCCGAGGCTGATCGCCGCGGGATGGACCGCGCCGTCCGGTCGTTCGTACCAGCCCGCGTAGATGCCGTCGGCCGGCAGGAGGACGTCGCCGGGGACGCCCACGTTCGCGGTAGGGAACCCGAGCTCGCGACCCCGCTTGTCCCCCGGTTGCACCACGCCGCGGACCTCGTGGGGCCGGCCCAGCAGGTCGGCCGCCGCGGTCACGTCGCCGTCGAGCAACAGCTTGCGGACCCTCGTCGACGACACGACCTCGTTGGCGCCGCTGTCGTCGGCGACGAGCATGATCCCGAGCACGTCGAAACCGAGGTCGGCGCCCATCCGCTGCAGCAGGGGCACGTTGCCGCCGCGGTTGTGGCCGAAGTGGAAGTCGTGGCCGACGACGACGGCGCGCGCATGCAGGCACTCGACGAGCACGTCGCGCACGAAGTCCTCGGCGGACTCGTGCGACCGCGCCTCGTCGAACTCGATCACGACGGTGAAGTCGACGCCGGTCGACGCGAGCAGCTCGAGCCGCTGGGGCAGGTCGGTCAGGAGCTTGGGCGCCGACTCGGGGCGGACGACCATGGCGGGGTGGCGGTCGAACGTAACCACCGCCGTCGCCGCGCCGAGCTCCGCGGCCATCGCCCGCACCCTGCCGATCAGCGCGCGGTGGCCGAGGTGCACGCCGTCGTACACGCCGATCGTGACGACGGTCCCCCCGGCCGGAGCCGGGCACGCTCGCGGGTCGGTGACGATCTCCATCCGGAGCCGAGGCTAGGCGGGCACGCCGCCGAACTCAGCTTCGTGCGGCGTACAGGTCGCGGAGGAGGGCGATCTCCGCACCGTGATGGATGTACTCACGGTTCACGTGCTGCACCACGTTGAGAAACGGGTCGTTCTCGCCGAGCTTCATCACGTCGATCCCCTCGCGGTCGCCCAGCGCCTCCCACGCGCGGTCGTCAGCGATCGCGGCGCACGCGTCTCGCCACCGCCCGAACGTGTTGGTGAGCGCATCCATCGCCGCGCCGGGCGTGCCCGCGACGTCGGCGGGGTCGAAGGTCGGGGTCTCCGGCCATCCGTCGTACTGCGGTGCCGGCGCGTCCGGCGCGCGCTCGAACCCGTACTTCACGAGGCGACCGGTCGGCCCGGCGATCATGTGCACCATCCGCCATGCGATGGTCGTCACGGGGGGCGGCTCAGGCGGGGGCCAGAACGGGTCGGGCCACGGGTCGTAGCTGAACCGACCGTCGTCCCGTCGCCGCACCGACCAGCACCCTGCGGCAGGTTCCCAGAGGTACTCGTCTTCCGTCAGACCCTCGACTCGCCGGCGGAACCACATCCACCAGACATCGATCTGATCGAGGACGACGGTCATCGCGTTTCGCGGCTCCACGGGCCCAAGCCTGCCGCGGCGCGCGTCAGCCGGTGGCGAGCACGACCTCGGGGCGGTTGCCGTCGTAGACGGCGAGCAGGCGGCCGTCGGCGTCGACGACCCGGTACGGCCCGGCGGGCATCGCCGACGGGTCGAGCGTGAGGCGCTTGCCGTGGCCGACGTCGCGCGCGCCGTCGGCGTCGACGGTGACGCTCGGGTAGTCGCGCAACGCGTCGACGGGCGCGAGCGCGTGTTCGGGCGTCGCGTCCTCGAGGGCGACCGCGTCCGCGAGGGTGAACGACCCGATCTCCGTGCGGCGGAGGTCGGCGAGGTGCGCGCCCCCGCCGAGCGCGACGCCGAGGTCGGCGGCAAGCGTCCGGACGTACGTGCCGGACGAGCACGTGACGTCGATCGACAGCGTCGACGGCCGGGGGCCGTCGGTCACCTCGAACCGATGGATCGTGACCGGCCGGGGGTCGCGCTCGACTTCGACGCCCGCTCGCGCCAGTTCGTGCAGCCGCTTCCCGTCCACCTTCAGCGCCGACACCATCGGCGGCACCTGCAGGATGTCGCCGGTGAGCGACGCGGCAACCACGCGCCTGGCGTCGTCGACGGTCACCGCGCTCATGTCCCACTCCCCGACCACGTCGCCGGACGCGTCGAGCGTCGAGGTTGCGACGCCGAGGACCACCGTTCCCGTGTAGCGCTTGGGCAGGTCGGTGAGGAACCGCAGCAGGCGGGTGGCGCGCCCGAGGCCGACCAGCAGCACGCCCGTCGCGTCGGGATCGAGTGTGCCGGAGTGGCCGACGCGCTTCTGCCCGAAGACCTTCCGGCACCGGGCGACGACGTCGTGCGACGTCCATCCCGCGGGCTTGTCGACGACGATCAGCCCGTGCGTGTCACCGGGCAGCGCGCTGCTCCCGGATGGCCGCCTTGATCTCGGAGATGACGTCGCTGACCGGGTACGGCGCCACGAACCCGGCCGCGTACCGGTGACCACCGCCGCCGAACCGCCCGGCGATCGCGGCCACGTCGGTCTCCCCGACCGAACGCAGCGACACGCGGATGCCTTCGTCGGTCTCCTTGCACACGCAGGACACCTCGGCCTCGGACGTGCGGCGCACGAGGTCGATGAGCCCTTCCGTCTCCTCGATGTCGACGTCGAAGCCGTCGAGGTCGAAGTTGGTGACCCACGTGGCCACGAAGTCGAGGTCTTCGTCGAGCTCGGCGCGGGCGAGGCAGGCGCCGACCATCTGCAGGTACGCGAACCGGTGCCGCTCGAACAACTGGCGCGTGATCGCGGCGAGCGGGAGGTCGAACGACGACAGCTCCTCGGCCAGCGCGAACACCGCGGGCGTCGTGTTGGAGTACTGGAAGCGGCCGGTGTCGGTGACGAGGCCGGTGTAGAGGCAGAGCGCGGCGTCGCGGGTCAGCTCCCAGCCGAGCTGCCTCGCCAATTCGCGGACGACGACCGCGGTGGCGGCGGCGTCCTCGTCAACGACGTTGATCGTCCCGTAGCGGTCGTTGGTGGCGTGGTGGTCGAGGACGACGAGGGTGCCCGCGTTGCGCGCCGGCTCCGCGAGCTGGCCGAGCCGGTCGATCGACCCGCAGTCGAACGTGACCATCACCGTGGGCGCCTCGGGGAAGTCGGCGGGCTTGGTCGTGATGTCGAGCCCTGGGAGGAACGTGTAGTGGGGCGCGACGACGAACGGCTCCGACCACGACGCGACCGACGCGGTGCCCTGCGCCCGCGCGAGGTGATGGAGCGCGAGCATCGACCCGAGCGCGTCGCCGTCGGGCCCGACGTGGCAGGCGAGGGCGAGCGCGGGCGCGGCGCCGATGGCCTCGACCGCGCGCCCCAGCTCGCGTTCAGCTCCCGGCCTCATCCTCTGGTTCCCTCGCCTCGGTGCGTTGCAGATCGCGCAGGACAGCCTCGATCCTCCATCCACTCGTTACCCCAGGATCTTCGACGAACGCCAACTGTGGCGTTCGCTTGAACCGGGCCTGGCGGTTGATCTCCGACTGCAGCTTCCAGCGGCGCTCGTTCAGCGCGTCTTCCGCGCCTTCGTTCCTCGCGCTGAAGAAGACGGTGGCGCGGCTGAGGTCGGTGTCGGCGTCGACGCCGGTGATGGTGACGAGGTCGAGGCGACCGTCTTCGTCGGCCATTTCCTCGAGCGCCTCGGCGATGATCTCCCTCAGCAGCTCGTTGACGCGAGCCGTCCTCGGGTAGCGGCGGCTGTTACTCGGCATCGGCCCACATCCGTTCCGCGCTCACGACCTCGACCTCGGGAAACGACCACACGAACCGCTCGACCTCGTCGAGCACTTCCTCCACGTGCGACGGTGACGCTGCGACCGCCGACATCCCCAGGATGGCGCGCTGCCACGAGTCCTGCGCACCGACCTCGGCCGACGCGACGCGGTACCGGTTCCGCGACCCGTCGAGGATCGGCCGGATCACCGCCCGCTTCTCCTTGAGGCTGTGCACGTTTGGCAGCCGCAGCTCGAACCGGACGGCGCCTACGAACATCGTTGCCAACGCAATTGGGCGCGCTCATGCCGGCATACCGGCATGAGCGCGCCCAAAAACGGAACGGGCAACGGCGCTACGTCCGCGGGATCTCCCGCTCGTCGTAGGTCTCGATGACGTCGCCAACGCGGAGGTCTTGGAAGTCCGACAGCATGATGCCGCACTCGAAGCCGGCTGCGACCTCCCGCACGTCGTCCTTGAAACGACGCAGCGACGGCAGCGTGCCCTTCCAGATGATCGTGCCCTCGCGGATGTAGCGCACCTTCGAGTTGCGGGTGATGACGCCGTTCTGGACGTAGGTGCCCGCGACCTTGCCCCTGGGCGTCGAGAAGATCTCCCGCACCTCGGCGTCGCCGGTGACGACTTCCTCGTACTCCGGCTTGAGCATGCCGACCATCGCCGCCTCGATGTCCTCGAGGAGCTTGTAGATGATCTCATAGGTACGGATCTCGACGCCCTGCTGCTCCGCCAGCTCCCTCGCCTTGCGGTCGGGGCGGACGTTGAAGCCGATGATCGTCGAGCCCGACGTGGCGGCGAGCGTGATGTCGCTCTCGGAGATGCCACCGACGGCGCGGCGCACGAACGCGATCTTCACCTCGTCGCGCTCCTGGCGCCGGATGGCGTCGGTGACCGCTTCGAGCGAGCCGTGCACGTCGGTCTTCAAGATGATGTTGAGCGACGCCGTCTCGCCCCGCTGGATCTGCTCGAAGATGTCCTCGAGCTTGGCGCCGCCGCCCGTCGCCGCCGCCGTGCCCATCTGCGACTGCATGCGCCGGCGGATCGCACGAGCCTCGGCGACCGTCTTCGCGACCTTGTCGTCGGTGGTGGCGCGTAGCTCGTCGCCCGCCTGCGGCACGTCGGACAGACCGAGCACCTGGACGGGCATCGACGGCAACGCTTCCTTGACGTTGTCGCCCTTGTCGTCGATGAGGGCGCGGACCTTGCCCCACGCCGCGCCGGCGACGATGGTGTCGCCGACACGCAGGGTGCCGCGCTCGACGATGACGGTCGCGACCGGGCCGCGACCGACGTCGAGGTTCGCCTCGAGGACGAACCCGCGCACGAGCCCCTCGGGGTTGGCGCGCAGCTCGTCGACCAACTGGATCTCCGACACGAGAACGAGTTGCTCGAGCAGCTCGTCGATGCCGAGCTCTTGCAGCGCGGAGATCTCGACGACGATCGTGTCGCCGCCCCACTCCTCCGGCTGCAGCCCGTTCTCCGACAGCTGCTGCTTCACGCGGTCGACGTTGGCGTTCTCGCGGTCGATCTTGTTGATCGCCACGATGATCGGCACCTCGGCGGCGCGGGCGTGGTCGATCGCCTCGAGCGTCGTCGGCATGACGCCGTCGTCCGCCGCGACGATCAGGATGACGATGTCGGTGACGTCGGCACCGCGTGCGCGCATCGACGTGAAGGCCTCGTGGCCGGGGGTGTCGATGAACGTGATGAGGTGGCCGTCGCGGTCGACCTGGTACGCGCCGATGTGCTGGGTGATGCCGCCGGCCTCGCCTGCGACGACGTTGGCGTGGCGGATCTTGTCGAGCAGCAGCGTCTTGCCGTGGTCGACGTGGCCCATCACCGTGATGACCGGCGGGCGCGGGCGCAGCGTGTCTTCCTCGTCTTCGTCGTCCTCGGCGAAGAACTTGGCGATGAGCTCGGCTTCCTTCTCCTGGCCGGGGTCGACGAGGCGAATGGACGCGTTGAGCTCGAGCGCGAAGAGCTCGATCTGCTCGTCGGTGAGGCTCGACGTGGCCGTCACCATCTCGCCCTGCTGGAACAGGAAGCGGACGACGTCGGCCGGGCTGCGGTTGAGCTTGGGCGCGATGTCCTGCGCCGTCGACCCACGCTCGAGGATGACTTCGCCCTCGGGGACGGGAGCGTTCGACGGCGAATATCGCGTCAGCTCCTGTGCCTCGAGCTCCTCGTAGTTGCGACGGCGGCGACGACCGCTGCGCCTCCGTTGCCCACCGAAGCGACCACCACCGGGGCGGCCACCGCCACCGCCGGGACCGCCCCCACCGGGGCCGCCGCCACCGGGGCGCGCGCCGCCGAAGCCACCGCCACCACCGCCGGGACGACCGGCGCCGCCACCGCCTCCCCCGCCGAAGCGAGGACCACCGGTGGTCGCAC
>DASVEG010000366.1:0-4771 GCA_036380695.1 Acidimicrobiales bacterium | reverse complement strand
CGCCACGACTCCCTGGGCGACCGGACGCACCGACAACCGTCCGGTGATTCCTACCGGGCGCCCGCGCGGCGGACGGTAGGTTCGCGGCGTGGCCCCGGTCGACCTCGACCTCCTCGTGCTCGGCAGCGGCGTGGCCGGATTGTCGGCAGCGGTTCGCGCCGCGTCGTCCGAGAGAGGCCTGCGCGTCGGCGTGCTCACCAAGGGCGAGCTCGCGCAGACGGCGACGCGATGGGCGCAGGGCGGTGTGGCCGCCGTGCTCGGCGGCGACGAGGACTCGACCGACCTCCACCTGGCCGACACGCTGAAGGCCGGAGCGGCCCTTTGTGACGTGGACGCTGTGCGCGTGCTCGTCGACGAGGGCCCGGCGCGGGTGAGCGAGCTCATCGGCCTCGGAGCGGTGTTCGACGTCGACCACGACGGCAGGTTGCTCAAGGCGCGTGAGGGTGGCCACTCGGTCCCGCGGATCGTGCACGCCGGGGGCGCGGCCACGGGCGCAGAGATCGAACGCGCGCTCGTTGCCGCGGTGCACGAGACCGCGGCGGCCGTGCTCGAGCACTGGTTCGCCGTCGACCTGCTTGTCGAGCACGGGCGCTGCGCGGGTGTCACGGCACGGGCGCCGGACGGAGCCGTCGAGACAGTGCGGGCGACCCACACGCTGCTCGCCACCGGGGGCGCGGGCCAGCTCTTCGCGGTCACGACCAACCCGCAGGAAGCCACCGGTGACGGGATCGCGATGGCGATCCGCGCCCACGTGCCCGTGGCCGACGTGGAGTTCATGCAGTTCCACCCGACCGCGCTGCACCACCCGGCCATGCCGCGCCCGCTGCTGTCGGAGGCGCTCCGGGGCCACGGCGCGGTGTTGCGCGACGCGAACGGCGAACGGTTCGTCGACGAGCTCCAGCCGCGCGACGTCGTCGCGCGGGCCATGACCGCGGTCATGCTCGAGCAGGCGGTCGACAACCTGTGGCTCGACGCCACGCATCTCGAACGGTTCGACGAGCGCTTCCCGACGATCGCCGCGTCCATCCGTGCGATCGGTCTCGACCCCGCACTCGACCTGCTGCCGATCGCGCCGGCCGCCCACTACCTCTCGGGCGGCGTCGTCACCGACCTCGACGGCGCGACCGCGCTGCCGCGGCTGTGGGCGAGCGGGGAGGTCGCGTGCACGGGCGTGCACGGCGCCAACCGCCTCGCCTCCAACTCGCTCCTCGAGGGCATGGTCTTCGCGCCCCGTGTCGTCGAGGCGATCTCCGCGGGCAAGGACGCGCCTGACCCGACGGGTGCGATGCGCCAGGTGCTCGGCGGCGACGGGCCGGTGGACGTCGCCCTGCCGACCGTCGGGCCTCCGTCCTCGGACGACCCTGCGGTCGCGAAGCGCCGTGACGCGTTGCAGCGCGCGATGACGGAGGGCGCCGGCGTGCTCCGTTCCGCCGAGTCGCTGCGGCGTACGGCCGGCGTGCTCGACGCGATGGCGACCGGCGACGACGACGAGCTCGCCAACCTGCGCACCGTCGGGCTAGCGCTGCTGGCCGCGGCAACCGCTCGCGAGGAGAGCCGAGGCGCGCACACCCGAACCGACTTCCCGACGACGTCGCCTGCGTTCGAGCGCCGCATCGTCGTGAGGGCATCGTGAGCCGGACCATCGTCAGCCGAACCATCGTGAGCCGACCGTGAGGCAACCGTGAGCGACCTGCACCCCCCGATCACCGCCGTGCGCGAGGCCGTGTCGCGAGCGCTGGCCGAAGACCTCGCGCCGCTTGGCGACATGACCGCGAGCCTGCTGCCGGTCGACACCCAGGCCTCGGCCGACCTGGTGAGCCGCGACGACGGCGTGGTCGCGGGGCGGTTGTGCGCGGTCGAGGCGTTCGCCCAGGTCGACGCCGCGCTGGTGGTCGAGTGGCGCATCGAGGACGGCGCCGAGGTCGGCCCTGGCGACGTGATCGCCCGCGTCGAAGGGCCGCTGCCGTCGATCCTCGTCGCGGAGCGGACGGCGCTGAACTTCCTGCGCCACCTGTCCGGCATCGCCACCCTGACGCGTCGCTACGTGCGCGCCGCGCACGGCAACGCCACGGTCCTCGACACGCGGAAGACGACGCCCGGCTTGCGCGCGCTGGAGAAGGCCGCGGTACGCGCTGGCGGCGCAGCCAACCACCGCGGCTCGCTGTCGGATGGCGTGCTCATCAAGGACAACCACCTCGCCGGGCTGACGATCGCGGAAGCGGTCAGGCGCGCGAAGCAACGGTGGCCGGGCCGGCTCGTCGAGGTCGAGTGCGATGACATCGCGCAGGTTCGGGAGGCGGTCGCGGCCGGGGCGACGATGGTCATGCTCGACAACATGACGCCAAGCCGCGTGCGATCCGCGGTCAAGGAGATCGCAGGCCGTGCCGCGGTCGAGGTGTCCGGGCGCATGTCGCTCGACACGATCGGCGACTACGCGCGCATCAAGGGCGTCGACTACGTCTCGGTCGGCGCGCTCACGCACTCTGCGCCCGCGCTCGACATCGGCCTCGACCTCACGGACGGCTGACGGTGCTCCTCGCCATCGACGTCGGCAACACCCAGATCCTCCTCGCGTTGTACGACGGGACCGAGTTCATCGAGCACTGGCGTCTCGCTACGAACTCCGAGCGCACGTCGGACGAGTACGCGGTGCTCGTGCGCCAGTTCATCGGCGACGCGTCGGTCGACGGGGTTGCGATCTCCTCCGTCGTGCCCCGCGCGACCGGAGCGTTGCGCTCCATGTCGACCAGGTACTTCAAGATCGAACCCGTCGTCGTCGAGCCGGGCACGAAGACGGGCATGCCCATCCTCATCGACAACCCTCGCGAGGTCGGGGCCGACCGCATCGTCAACGCCATCGGCGCGTTCGACCTCTACGGGGGGCCGACGGTGGTCGTCGACTTCGGCACCGCGACGACGCTCGACGCGGTCTCCGCCAACGGCGAGTACCTCGGCGGCGCCATCCTGCCCGGCATCGAGATCTCCATGGACGCGCTGTTCCAGCGCGCCGACCGGTTGGCGCGGGTGGAGCTCGTCGAGCCCCGCAACGTCATCGGCAAGAGCACGGCCGAGGCGTTGCAGTCCGGCGCCATCTACGGGTTCGCCGGGCAGGTCGACGCCATCGTCCGTCGCATGGAAGAAGAGCTCGGCGAGTGCACCGTGCTTGCGACCGGCGGGCTGTCGAACTTGATCGCCCGCTTCAGCGAGACCATCGAACACCTCGACCCGTGGTTGACCCTCCACGGGCTCCGCATCGTCCACGACAGGAACCGCGCGTGACCGTCTATCGCTTCGAGCGCGACCGCGACGCGGCGTCGTTGCACGAACAGTTCGCTTCCGTCGCCGCGGGCGACGAGACCGGCGTCGTCGTGAGCGTCGCCGGCCGCGTGATGCTCCACCGGCCGTCGGGGAAGTTGACGTTCTCGACGCTCGTCGACTCGTCTGGCTCGATCCAGTTGTTCTGCGGGGCGAGCTGGACGGCGTCGTACGACGAGTTGCAGAAGCTCAACCTGGGCGACTGGGTGGGCGCGACGGGCGAGATCGTCAAGACGAAGAAGGGCGAGCTGTCGGTCAAGGTGCAGGACTGGGTCCTGCTGGCCGAGGTGCGCGGCGGGCGGGGCTTCGGCGACAAGTGGAAGGGCGTCACCGACCCCGAGCTGCGCTACCGCCAGCGGTACGTCGACCTGTGGGCGAACGACCGGTCGCGCGCGGTCCTGCAGATGCGCTCGCGGGTCGTGAGCCTCATCCGGCGTTGGCTCGAAGACCGCGAGTTCGTCGAAGTCGAGACGCCGCTGTTCCACGCCATCCCGGGTGGCGCGCACGCGAAGCCCTTCGTCACGCACCACAACGCCCTCGGTCTCGACCTCTACCTGCGAATCGCGCCCGAGCTCTACCTCAAGCGGCTCGTGGTCGGCGGGTTCGAGAAGGTGTTCGAGATCGGGCGCGTGTTCCGGAACGAGGGGCTCTCCCCGCGGCACAACCCCGAGTTCACGATGCTCGAGCTGTACGAGGCGTACGCCGACTACGGCGACATGATGCGCATCTTCGAAGACCTCGTCGCCCACGTCGCCATCGAGGTCTGCGGCGACACGCGGCTCACCTACGGCGGCCGCCCCCTCGACCTCACGCCGCCGTGGCGGCGCGCGTCGATGGTCGACCTCGTCGAGGAACACGCTGGCGTGCGCGTCGACCTGCGGATGCCGCGCGACGACATCGCCCGGGTCGCGGCCGAGCACGGCGTCGTCGCGGAAGAGGGGTGGGGGCCAGGGAAGCTGCTGCTCGAGATGTACGAGAAGACCACCGAGCAGGAGCTGTGGGGGCCGGTGTTCGTCATGGACTACCCGAAGGAGGTCTCGCCCCTCGCGCGGGACCACCGCGAGGTCGACGGCCTCGTCGAGCGGTTCGAGCCGATCGTCGCCGGGCGCGAGCTGGGCAACGCGTTCACGGAGTTGAACGACCCCGACGAGCAACGCCGCACGTTCGAGGCACAAGCGCAGGCGAAGGTCGCGGGGGACGACGAGGCGATGGTGATCGACGAGGACTACATCCGCGCCCTCGAGTACGGCCTACCGCCCACGGGCGGTCTCGGCATGGGCATCGACCGCTTGGTGATGCTCCTCGCCGACGTCCCCAACATCCGCGACGTCATCCTCTTCCCCACGCTGAGGCCGGAACAGGCGTAGCCCCCAGCCGTTGCGGTTGCCCTTCTGACGACCAGAAGGGCAACGGCAACGGCATCTTCACGACCGGAACGGCAACGGCAACGCGTCAG
>DASVEG010000365.1:0-11310 GCA_036380695.1 Acidimicrobiales bacterium | reverse complement strand
TTCCCGTACCAGGTGTGGGCGGCGTACAAGCACGCGCCGTCGGACAACTGGAAGCGGGCGCTCGGCCGCACCCTCGACGCGACCGTGGCGAATATCCCGGCGCTCGACGGCACGCTCGTGCTGATCGACACGTCTGGCTCGATGGAGTCGCCGATGTCCGGTCGCTCGACGATCCAACGCGTCGAGGTCGCCGCGGTGATGGCCATGGCAACCGCCAAGCGGGCGTCGAACGTCGACGTCGTCATCTACGGCCGTACGAACGCGCTCGTCCGCGATCTCGACGGCGCGTCGGTGCTCGCCGGCGTGGAGAAGGTGGCGCGGTCGGTCGGCTCGGTCGGTCACGCCACCTACGGGCACACCGCGATCGCGCGGTGGTTCGACCCGGCGCGCCACCGCCGCGCCGTCATCTTCACCGACGACCAGCAGCACGACTCGGGTCGCGTGCGGCTCGACCACGTGCCGCTCGTGTACACCTTCGACCTCGCCGGCCACCGCCCTTCGGCGCTGCCGGCGGGGGAGCGGGGTCGTTACGCGCTCGGCGGCTTCACCGACGCGACGTTCACCGCGATGAAGGTGATCGAGGACGGCCGCAACGCTGCATGGCCGTTCTGAGGAACGACGGGCTCCGGCACATCGACCACGATGGCGGTGTGCTGGAGATCCCGCCGCTCCCTCACCGCACGATCCTCCTCGTGGAGGTCGGCTCGACCGCGCACGGCACCGGCCTACCCGGCGGCGAGGACCACGACGAGATGGGCGTCGTCGTCGAGTCGCCGGCCGAGGTGCTCGGCACCGACCCGAACGGGTTCCGCACGGTGATGCAGCGCACCCAGCCCGAGGGCGTGCGCTCCGGTCCCGGCGATACCGACCGCACCCTCCACTCGCTGCGGCGCTTCCTTCGGCTCGCCTCGTCCGGCAACCCGTCGATCCTCATGTCGTTCTGGGCTCCCGTCCTCCACGCCACGGACGCGGGTCGCGAGCTCCAGGCACTCGGCGGGGCGCTCGTCGGCCGCCATGTGATCCCGCGATACCGGGGGTACATGCAAGCCCAGGCCATGCGGCTCCTCGGCTTGCGCGGCGGCGGCCACGGGCGTCGCGGCGGCGGTGGGCGCGAGGAGCTCATCGCGGAACACGGCTACGACACGAAGTACGCGATGCACGCCGCGCGCCTCGGCTTCCAAGGCACCGAGCTGCTGACCACGCGGCAGCTCAACCTCCCGATCCAAGGCGAGCCCGCGGAGTGGCTGCGGGCGGTGCGGCGCGGCGACGTGGGGTTCGACGAGTGGTGGCAACGCTGCCTGTCGCTCGACGCGCAACTCGAACGGATGGCCTCGGACGACGCCATCCCCGAAACGTGCGATAGGGCGAGGATCGACGCCTGGTCGGTCCGTGCCCATCTCGGTGACTGGCGGGCGCGCACCGACGACTCGCCCAGCGCGTAGCGGTGCCCGAGCTCGCCGGCCGGCTGTACGTCCCGAAGCTGTACTCGATCGACGCCGATCGCAGGCCTGTCGTCGAGCTGCTCGAGCGCGCCGTCGAGGAGAGCGGCGCGCGGCTGATGTTCAGCTCGTTCGGCGAGCAGCTCGTGGCCCCGTTGTACCTGGGTGCGGAGGACGCACAAGGGCGCAGGTACGGCATCGTCGTGTACCCGTTCACGACGACGCGACGCGTCACCCGCAACCGGCCGCCCGACGAGCACCGCGCGCAGATCCGGCTGGGCGACCCCGTTCGCGAGCGCGACCAGGAGAACCGCATCGCTAGGGACGTCGCCGGTGTCGACGTGACGCTGCTGCTGGCCGTCGACCCCGAGCGCCAGTTCATCGTCGGGCTCGACCCGCGGGTCTACGACGACCTGCCCATGGGGATCTCGGTGTACTACCGCGACCGCCACGTCGACCTCGCGGCCGAGCACGGGTGGGGCGTCTGGGAGCGCACGAAGACGCCAGGCCGGCGACGGCCCGGCTGGGAAGGGCTCGAGACGCTGGTCGGCTTTCGACCCCATCGCTTCCTCGACTACGTGCGCTTCGAGGCGAAGGCATCCGCGCTCGGGCTCGACCCCGGCCTGCGGCGTGCACTGGCCGAGACCTTCACGACGCCGGACTCCGGCCCGCACGCGCTGGAGGCGTTCTTCGGCGTCTCCTCCGCCACCATCCTCGACATCATCGACGCCAACTTCCGCCTCGGTGTCGCGGTCCGCGGCGGCGTTGCCGAACACCACCTCTTGCGCATCCTCCGAGAGGACCCCCGCATCGACGACGTCCGCCCCATCGACGAGGACGGCCAACCCGACTTCGCGGTGCGCTTCGGCGACGGCCGCCAGGTGCGCGTCGAGTGCAAGACCGCGAGCAAGGACCGCTACGCGAACGGCGACTTCAAGGCGGAGATCCAGAAGACCCGCGACTCCGGCGCGGGCCGGAAGTACACGTTTGATCAGTTCGAGGTCATCGCCGTCTGCCTGTTCGCGGCGACGGGGGCGTGGGAGTACCGCTTCCAGTGGACGTCACGGCTCACGCCATGGAGCGACGACCCCGCCCGCATCCAGGCGATCCAGCGCGTCGACGGATCGTGGGCGACGTCGCTCGCCGACCTCGTCGGCTGACGAGCGTCAGCGGATGGCGGCGACCGCCTCCGCGACACGCTGGCCGAGCAGCGGCGGCACCGAGTTGCCGATCTGGGACTGGACCGCGCTGCGGCTGCCGACGAACGCGAACGAGTCGGGGAACGTGAACAACCGGCGCAGCTCGGGAACGCGCAGCCGCCGGTTCTCCCAATGGAACGGCCCAACGTTCGGCCCTGGTTGCGCCTGGATCGTCGGCGACGGCCGGCCTGGGTCGAGCTTGAGCAGGAACGACCAATACCGCGTCCGCCACCCGAAGAGCGGCTCGGGGTGACCGCGCTCGCGGGTGAAGTGCAGGTAATTGCCGCCAGGGGGGACCTCCGGGAGCAGGTGCGCCCACTGCCCGCGCACGACCTCCTCCCGCTCGGGTTCGGTCACCAGGCCGGCGAGCACGTCGCCCACCGTCACGTGGGGGAGCGGACCACCCGTCACCTTCCGCCGTTCCCACTCGCCATGGTGCGTGGGCGCAGGCAGCTCGGGCAGCTTCTCGCGCCTGGACGCTCCAACGATGAAGAGCCGGGGGCGCAGCTGGGGCACGCCGTAATCGGCGGCGTTCAGCACCTGCCACGTGCACCGGTAGCCGGCGTCGTCGATCTCCCGCAGCAACCGCTCGAACGCGGGCCGGCTCGCCCGGTTGTCGAACGCGAGCGCGTACACGTTCTCCAAGATGAAGTGGCGCGGCCGCGCCTCCGCGAGCACTCGTGTGTACGCCTGCAGCAGGCTCGCGGCAGGGTCGACGCCGTCGCGCTTCCAGTCGAGCCAGAACCCCGACTTCGAGAACGCGACGCAGGGCGGCCCGCCGACGAGCAAGTCGGGCCGCTCGCGCGGTCCGAACCCCCCGGCCCGGAGGATGTCGCGGGTCGTCGCGCCCGACCCCACCCCGGTGGCGAGCGGGTAGAGGTCGGCGCGGACGACGTTCTGCAGGCCAGGGAAGAACGTCGGCGCGTTCTTCTCCATGCTGTCGGCCGCGTCCTCGTTCCACTCGACCGCGACCGTGGTTCGGAACCCCGCTGCCTCGATGCCGAGATCGAGCCCGCCGGCACCCGAGAACAGCGAGATCGCAGCGCCGACGGCCATCGGACGAGTCTGGCCGTTGCCGGCCCCTCGAGCGCGCATGTTCGGGGGCCGGCGGGGACGCTCCGGCCGCGTGTCGCGGTGCTGCTCGTGGCCCGTGGCGCTCATGAGGCGAGGGTAAACAAGGGGTGTGACGGCCAAGGCCGGGGTGACGGCGGCGACGCGGGCGCGAACCCCGACGAGCCCGCCCGCCCTACCTGGAGGACCGTTCGCGTCGAGCGACGCGGCGAGGCGCCGCATGCAGTCGCAACGGCGCGCCGACACCGCCCCTGAGCTGGCCTTACGCCGCGCCGCGCACCGCCTCGGCTTGCGGTATTTCGTCCACCGGCGTCCCCTCCCGGCGCTGCGCCGCTCGGCCGACCTCGTCTTCCCGACGGCGCGCGTCGCGGTGTTCGTCGACGGGTGCTTCTGGCACGGCTGTGACGACCACGGCCGCAGGACGATCCGCGAGAACACGTGGTACTGGCCGGAGAAGATCGCCAGCAACCGGCGGCGGGACGACGACACCGACGCGCGGCTCCGCGACGCGGGCTGGATGCCGGTTCGTGTCTGGGAGCACGAGGAGCCCGCGGTCGCGGCGGCCCGCCTGGCCCGCATCGTCGAAGAACGCCGAGCCCTCGCCCGGGGCTGACACCCCCGGCCACGTCGACGGTCCGGCGCGTAGCGTGACCGGCGTGCCGAACGACGCGCAGATCGAGAGTTGGGACGGCCCCGGCGGCGAACACTGGGTGGCCGAGGCGGCGCGCTACGACCGGATGAACGAGCGGTTCGGCGAGCGCATCGTCGAGGCCGCGGCGCCGAGCGCGGGGGAGCGATTCCTCGACGTCGGTTGCGGCAACGGCGCGGTCGCGCTCGCCATCGCCGACCTCGTCGGGCCCGAAGGGTCGGTTACGGGGCTCGACATCTCGGGACCGATGCTCGCGAACGCCCGCCGTCGTGCCGACGCCGCGGGCCTCGGCAACGTCACCTTCGAGAAGGGCGACGCGCAGGTCGCGCCCATCCCCGACCAGAGCTTCGACGCGGTGGTCAGCCGATTCGGGGTCATGTTCTTCGACGATCCGACCGAGGCGTTCCGGAACCTGCAACGCGCGTTGAAGCCGGGCGGCCGGGTCGCGTTCACGTGCTGGCAGGAGCTGTTCAAGAACGAGTGGATCGTCGTCCCCGCAGTCGCCGCGTTGCAGCACGTGCCGATGCCCGATCTCGGAGAAGCCGGGGCGCCAGGGCCCTTCGCCTTCGCCGACGCCGACCGCCTCCGGACCTTGCTCGCCGATGCTGGCTGGGCCGACGTCGCCCTCGAGGAGGTCGTGCGGCCGATGGCGATCGCGGAGTCGCTCGACGACGCGCTCCACTTCCTTCGGAACAGCGACATCGGCAACACCCTGGTGAAGGGCGTGGATGGCGAGACCGCCGAGCGCGCGTGGGCGGCAGTGCGCGATGCGCTGGCCGCACACGAGGGCGCGGACGGCGTCGTCCTGAACGGCACCGCCTGGCTGGTGACCGCCCGCCGCGGCGGCTGACGGCCACCGCGCTCGGTCAGCCGAGCAGCGCCAGCAATGCCCGCGTCCACGCCCGGCGGACCTGCGTCCGCGATCGGCCGAGATCGCTCGTCAACTGGTCCCAGGCGTCGACCGACACGAGCACGTCGACGATGACCTCGACGTCGTCGGCCTCGGCGCGCGTGCGCGCCTGCAGCTCGGGAGCGAAGTGCGCCCGAACCTGCTCGGCGAGTTGCCGGCGGAACCGCGCCACCTCGGCCGACACGAGCGGCTGGAACGGCGCGTTGCGTCGCGCGACCCGCGAGGCGCCTCCCATCGCCTCGCACGCGCGCAGGCGAGTGTCGACGAAGCGGGCGACGCGTTCGTCGAGCGGGCCGATCCCGACGTCGTCCACGGCGAGCAGTGGCGCGACCCGCTCGAAGTTGCGTTCGATGGCGGCGCGCCGAAGGTCGTCGAGCCCGTCGAAGTAGCGGAAGATCGAGCGCTCGGAGATGCCAGAGCGGTCGGCGATCTCCTCGACGCTCGGCTCGAGCCCGGTCTCGTCGATGAGACCGAGCATGGCCTCGACCACTGCCGAGCGGTTCGCCAGGCGGCGCGCGGTCCGCCCGTCCACCGCCACGACCTGCTCCATCCGCGCAGCATACTTCTGGCAGATCGACTGCCGATTGTTGGTCGACGTCGCGGTCGTCAGACGTACAACCACGCGGCGGCGATGCGCGCGACCGCGGCGTCCTCGCCGTCGAGGTCGACGTCGGCCGCGTCGCGCCGTCCCGCGAGCCACAGGACCACATCGCGCGGCCGGCCCCGCAGGACGACCTCCGGCCCCGACCCGATCGCCGAGTCGACACCCTCGGTCACGACCCGCAGCGCGATGTCGCGAAGGCGCGTGCGTTGGTACCGCAGCAGCCAGTCGACGACGGGCGCGAGCGCGTCAGGGGCGCCCGCCACCGGCGGCATCTCGTTGGCGCGCCGAACGTCCTCGTGATGGACGACGATCTCGAACAGGCCGACCGCGGCCACGCTCGGCCGCACGAGCAGCGCGGGCGGGGGCTCGCGCAGTCGCGCCAGGGCCCACGAGAAGCCCCTTCGCCGCACCCGGCGTATGGAGCCGTCGGCGAAGCGGCCCGCGACGTCGTTGACCCGGAGCGCCAGCCCGGCGACGACGGTGCGGCCGAGAAACGTGGGGAACCCGCCGAAGCGATCGAGGGAGACGACGTGCGCGGCGACATCGTGGGACGTCCAGCTGCCGGCCAGCGTCGGCGCGTCCGGCCCGACGGCCTCGAGCGCGTCCGCGAACGCATGGCGCTCGTCGCGTATCGCCGCTGCGTCGTCGGTCGCCACGACGCGCCACGGTAGGCGGCGGGCGGGCGCGGGCGACCTTGCCTCGCCGGGGTGGAGGGGGGACACTCGCAGCGTGAACAAGGGGACGGTGGGCGAAGCGCGCGTGCATGTGTCGGCTGCGCCAGAGGTGCTGTACGACATGGTCACCGACGTGACGCGCATGGGCGAGTGGAGCCCGGAGACCGTTCGGTGCGAATGGCTCGACGGCGCCACGGGCCCCGCGCAGGGCGCGCGTTTCAAGGGAACGAACAAGCGCGGCGTGATCCGGTGGAGCACGAAGCCGGAAGTCGTCGTCGCCGACCGTGGGCGCGAGTTCTCCTTCGTCACCCACTCCATCGGCCCGTCGACGAAGTGGACGTACCGGTTCGAGCCGTCCGGCGGCGGGACCGATCTCATCGAGTCGTTCGAGACGCTCGACGACGACTCGGCACTCCTCACGTTCCTCGAGCGGTACGTCATGCGCATCGACGACCGGAAGGCCGACCTCGAAGCGGGGATGCGGCGCACGCTCGAGCGCATCAAGGCGATCGCCGAAGCGAGCGTATGAGGCTCGGGCGCCGCCGCAGCGAACGTGACCCTCGCCGCCCGGCGCAGACGGAAGCTGGTTGACGACGACCGGCGCGGTCGCGAGACTTCTCGTGGCCGCGGTTCACGGCCCAGTCCACAGTCGCTTCCCCAGCAGGCGCTGACAGGACGAAGGGGGGACTCCCTCGGGCCGATTGCGTTGGTCTTCGTCGGCGCCATCGAGGCCGCTGGGGGTGTCTCGGGCGGACGAGGTGACCAGCGATGACGCGTGACCACGACATCAAGCGTGCGATCCGAGCGCGCATGCGGGTCACCGGCGAGCCGTACACGGTCGCACGTTCCGCCCTCGTCGTCCCGAGCACCTCGCGCGCGCCGGCATCGGAGACCTCTCCGTCCCAGGGAGGGACCATGGCAGCAGTTCTGACCGACCTACTCGACGAGCTCGACGATCGCGGTTTCGCGGTCCTGCGCTCGTTCCTCGCCGCGGACGAGGTCGCGCGGTTGACCGCCGTCGTCGACGAGATCGTGTCGACCACGCTCGCGGAGAAGCAGGACGAGGACCGGCGCCGGCGCGAGGCGGGTGAGACCGGGTGGGTCGACGTGTGGCATCCGGGGCAACAAGGTGTCGTCGCCAAGCTCGTCACCGAGCGGCCCGACGTCGCGTGGCTCCGGCAACATCGGTCGCTGCTCGCGATCAAGGGCGCGGCGAAGGGTCGAGAGGCGAGGCTTCGGAACGTCGGCGTCAGCGTTTCGATGCCGGGCTACGGGCACCAGGGCCTTCATGCCGACGACGAGTCGGCATCTCCGCCTATCGGTGCGTGGACGGGTATCAGCTTCGTCGTCGTCCTTTCCACGTTCGACGCGGTGAGCGGCACGTTCCGAGCCATCCCTGGCTCGCACCGCACGCGCCCGCAGTTCGAGGACTGGAAGGGATCGGCGATGCCTCCCCACCCGGAGGAGGTGCGGGTCGAAGCCGAGCCCGGCGACGTGATCGTGCACTCGTCGCACGTCTGGAAGTCCGCCACGTTCAACGGCGGGCACGCGCCCCGCAGAGCCGTGTGGCTCTGAACCGCGATGGGCGGCACGCACGCGTTCAAGGAGGAGTTCAGCCCGGCGCGGGCCGCCGCGCTCGCGCGCGAGCTCGAGCGCGCGTGGCCGTCGTTCCCGACGGCGCGCTTCACGCGCGGGCTCGCGGCCGCGCTCGAACCGCTCGAGCTGCTCGAGCGGGTGGACCACCTCGCCGGTCGGCTCGCCCGGTCATTGCCGGGCGAGTTCGGCGCGGCTGCCGGCGTGTTGTGGCGGGCGCTCGACTCCGACATGTTCACCGGATGGATCACCCTGCCGTGCGGCACGTTCGTCGCGCGCGCCGGCATCGACCACCCGGAGATCGCCCTGCCGCTCCTCGCCGGGCTGACTCCCCGCTTCTCGAGCGAGGGGCCCGTCCGCCCGTTCATCGAGCGCCACCCGGACGTCACGTTCGGATACCTGCGCGCGTGGGTCGACGATCCCGACGAGCACGTGCGGAGGCTGGTGTCCGAAGGCACGCGGCCTCGCCTTCCTTGGGCGCCGCAGCTCCGCGCGTTCGTCGCCGACCCGACCCCCGCCATCGAGTTGCTCGAGCGCCTCGTCGACGACCCATCCGCGTACGTCCGCCGCTCCGTCGCCAACCACCTCAACGACATCTCGAAGGACCACCCCGACATCGCGCTCGCGTGCGCGGAACGGTGGCTCGCACGGGGCGAACGAGGGACCTGGATCGCCGCGCACGGCCTGCGCACCCTCGTGAAGCGCGGCGACGCTCGGGCGCTCCGCTTGCTCGGCGCCACGGCCGATGCCGACGTTCGCCTCGTGGCGCTGGCGGTCGATCGCGGACGCATCCATATCGGCGACGCCGTCGAGCTGACGTTCACGCTCGAACTGGCCGACGGCGCACCCGCGGACGCGGTGATCGACTACCGCGTGCACTACGTCGGCGCGAAGGCCGTTCGCGCCCCGAAGGTGTCCAAGCTGACGCGCCGCCGCTTGGCGCCGGGCGAGCGGGTGACGATCGCCCGCCGCCACCGCTTCGAGCACGTCTCGATCCGCAGGATCCGGCCGGGGCCGCACACGATCGACGTGCAGGTGAACGGGCGCGTCCTCGGAAGCATCACCGTCGAGGTGGTCGACGCGCCCGGTCCGTAGCATCGCCGCCATGATCCGCACCCGGTTCACCGCGCTGTTCGGCATCGAGCATCCGGTGATGTCCGCCCCGATGGCGATGCACAGCGGAGGCACCCTGGCCGCCGCGGTGTCGGCGGGCGGCGGGATGGGATCGTTCGGGGGGATTCACGCGAGCGAGGGGCCAGGCTGGGTGCGGGCGCAGGCCGACCTGGTCAGGGAACGCACCGACCGCCCGTTCGCGATCGGGTTCATCACGCCCTTCCTCCCGTTCGCCGACGGCCACTTCCAAGCCGCGCTCGACGCGAGGCCGGACGCGATCGCGCTGTCGTTCTCCGACCCCGCCGACGCCGCACCTCGCGTCAAGGACGCGGGCATCCGCTTGATCTGCCAGGTGCAAACGTTCGCCGACGCCGAGCGGGCCGTCGCAGCCGGCGCCGACGTCGTCGTCGCCCAGGGCAACGAAGCGGGCGGGCACACCGGCACGATGGCGTTGCTCCCGCTGCTCGTGGGTCTCGCCGACGCCTACCCGGACGTGCCCTTGCTCGCCGCCGGCGGCATCGCCAACGGCCGCACGCTGCCGCGGCGTTGATCGCCGGGGCGGACGGTGCGTGGCTCGGGTCCGCATTCCTCGCCACGCCGGAGGCCGTCGAGATCGACGACGGGTACCGCGCCGCGATCGTCGCGAGCGACGGGGCGGACACCGTGTTCACGCGCGCCCACGACATCGCGTCCGGGCTGCCCTGGCCCGAGGGGATTGGCGAGCGCATCCGGCGCGACGCCTTCGCCGACGAGTGGGACGGGCGCGAAGCCGAGCTGCGCGAGCAGCGCGATCGCGTCAAGCCCGAGCGGCCGGTGCTCTACGGCCAATCGGCCCGGTTCGTCGACGCCGTACGGCCGGCTGCCGACGTGGTGCGCCGCCTCGCCTCCGAGGCCGAGAAGGTGCTCCGGTCGCGTCCGCCCACGCTCGTCGGCTGATCAGGCGGGCGTCTTCCGCGCCACGTAGTACACGTTGAACACGTCGCCCTCGACGCGTTCCGTCGTGATGTCCTCGAACCCGGCGGCGCGGAGCATGTCGTGCGCCGTCTGCTCGCCCCACGCCGCACCGAGCCCGGCACCGTCGAGCGCGAGAGACACCGTCATGCAGTGCATCGTCGAGATCGTGTAGATCGTCGGCCCGAGCGGGTGGTCGAGGTTTTCCTCGAGCCGGCTCGACGCCGCGACGTCGACGCACAGGTAGACACCGTTGGATCGCAGCGAGCGAGCGATCGCGCTCAAGACGGCGTCGGGCGCAGCCTGGTCGTGGATCGCGTCGAACGTCGTCACGAGGTCGAACGCCTCGACGACGTCGAGCCGCGCCGCATCCCGCACCTCGAATCGCACGTTGTCGAGCCCCGCGTCCATGGCGGTCGCCCGTGCCGCGGCGATCGCCTCCTCGGAGAAGTCGTACCCGGTGAAGCGGCTCTTGGGGAACGCTGCCGCGAGCACGGTGAGCGCGTACCCCGCGCCGCAACCGATGTCTGCGACGTCGATGCCCCGCTCGAGATCGTCCCGCAGGCCAGGCACCAGCGCGACCGTCGCGTCGAGGAGCGTTGCGTCGACCGTGTCCTTCGTGAGCTCGGCCATCAGCCGGTGGAACGTCGGGTAGTGCGAGTACGGCACGCCGCCTCCCTCGCGAAAGCACCGGAGCACGTCCTGCTCGACACCGCCCAACATCGCGATGAACTGGGTGAGGGCCGCGATGTTGTCGGCACCGGCGGCACGGGTGAGGACCGCCGCGTGCTCGGCCGGCAACGCGTACGCGTGCGCGTCTGGGTCGTAGGACACGATGCGTCCGGTGGTGAGCGCGCCGAGCGCCTCACGCACGTACCGCTCCTGGAGCCCAGCGGCGTTCGCAATATCGTGACTGGTGGCCGCCGGCATCGTCGCCATCGTGTCGAAGAGGCCACTCTGGTGGCCGAGGCTCACGGTCAGCGCCAGCAACGCGTCGTTGAGCACGCCGACCATGCGGCCGGCGAACTCCTCGACCCGCTCCGGGTTCAACTCGGTCGTCGTCATCTCGGTCTCCGTTCTGTCGTTGACGTGATGCCGCGCCGCGCG
>DASVEG010000364.1:0-5486 GCA_036380695.1 Acidimicrobiales bacterium | reverse complement strand
GAAGGTCTCTCCTTCTCGACGACGGTCACGCGCGCGCCTCGGCCGCCGCCGGCTTCTCGCGTGCTTCGCGAGCCAACTCCGACGCGCGACCGAGCAATTCGAGCCCCTCGACGACCTTGCGGGCCTGGACGGGCGGCAGGTGGCCGAGCACGTCCGCGAGCCTGGTCGCCACGGCCACGTCGCCGCGGTCGAGCAGCTCGTGGCCCTTGGCGGTGATGACGTGCACGACGCGCCGGCGGTCTTCTGGCGTCGCGCTCCGCTCGACGAGGCCGCGCGCGACGCACCCGTCGACGAGCGCGGTGAGCGACGGCGGGCTCACGTCGAGCCAGCCCGCGAGCGCCGTCGCCCGTTCCGGGCCGCCGGTGAGGAAGACGAGCAGGCGATACTGCGGCAGCGAGAGCTGCACGTCGCTGAGCGCGACCTCGAGCGACTTCGAGAACCGAGCCGCAGCACGGGCCGCGGCGACGGGGAGGTCGCCGAGCGGGAGTTCGCCGGCGGGGAGTTCGACGGTCACATGGTTAGAGTACCGAAGCTTCGACGCTCGAGGCGAGCCGGATAGCGGGTAGCCGACGGCGCGTCGTAACGTCTGACCAGCACAACCAGGAGGCCGCATGATCGACCGAGACAAGCTCTACATCGACGGCGCGTGGGTGCCGTCGACCGGCACCGGCACCATCGAGGTCGTCAATTCGACCACCGAGGACGTGATGGGCCGCATCCCCGAAGGGACGCCCGAGGACGTCGACCGCGCCGCGAAGGCCGCCAAGGCCGCGTTCGCCAGCTGGTCGCAGACGTCGCGCGAAGAGCGCGGCAAGTACCTGCAGAAGATCACCGAGGGCCTGCAGTCGCGCATGCAGGAGATCGCGACGGTGGTCTCACAGGAGGTCGGCATGCCGATCAACCTGTCGAACATGATCCAGGCAGGCCTGCCGATCATGACGTTCTCGTCGATGGGCCAGCTGCTCGACTCGTTCGAGTTCGAGGAGAAGATCGGCAACTCGCTCGTCGTGCGCGAGCCGGTTGGCGTCGTCGGCGCCATCACGCCGTGGAACTACCCACTCCACCAGATCGCCGCCAAGGTCGCGCCTGCGCTCGCCGCCGGCTGCACGGTGGTGCTGAAGCCGAGCGAGGTCGCTCCGCTGAACGCGTTCATCCTCGCCGAGGTGATCGACGACGCGGGCCTGCCCGCCGGCGTCTTCAACCTCGTGACGGGCGTCGGTCCCGTGGTCGGCGAGGCGATCGCCGCGCACCCCGACGTCGACATGGTGTCGTTTACCGGTTCGACCGCGGCCGGCAAGCGGGTCACCGAGGTCGCGGCGCAGACCGTGAAGAAGGTCGCGCTCGAGCTCGGCGGCAAGTCGCCCAACGTCATTCTCGAGGACGCCGACATCGCCAAGGCCGTCGCCAGCGGCGTCGGCGGGTGCTTCCTCAACTCGGGCCAGACGTGCTCGGCCCTGACCCGGATGATCGTCCCGCGGTCGAAGCTCGCCGAGGTCGAGGAGATCGCGGCCCGCACGGCCGAGACGTTCACCGTCGGCGACCCGTTCGAGCAGGGCACCCGCCTCGGGCCGCTCGTGTCGAAGGCCCAGCAGGACCGCGTGCGCGGCTTCATCCAGAAGGGCATCGAGGAGGGCGCCAAGCTCCTCACGGGTGGCGCCGAGCAGCCCGAGGGCATCGACAAGGGGTACTTCGTGCGCCCGACGGTGTTCTCCGAGGTGCGTCGTGACATGACGATCGCCCAGCAGGAGATCTTCGGCCCCGTGCTGTCGATCCTCCCGTACGACACCGAGGAAGAGGCCATCGAGATCGCCAACGACACGATCTACGGCCTCGCGGGCGCCGTGTGGGCTGGGGACGCCGACAAGGCGCAGGCCGTGGCCCGCCGCCTCCGCACCGGTCAGGTCGACGTCAACGGCGGCGGCTTCAACCCGCTCGCGCCGTTCGGCGGCTACAAGCAGTCGGGCAACGGCCGCGAGCTCGGCAAGTACGGCCTCGAGGAGTTCCTCGAGGTCAAGAGCCTGCAGCTCTAAGTGTCCTTCTGTGCACCGTTGGTCCGGAATGCCGGACCAACGGTGCACAAAACCCGCGGTGGCCCTGGCCGGGTCCCGGCCGCGCCCGCCGCGCCCGGGCCTGCTCGCTTTTTCGCACTGCCACCGCGCCTGGCGCGGACTACTGGGAGAAAGCGCGCTCGCCGGCCGGGCCGTGGGCGGTTTGGGCCGGTTGCAGGAGGTTTCCCCCGGTCAGGCGAAGTATGTGACCTCGGTTACACCCGGGGTTGACGCGCTGCCTGACACCGTCAAGTGTGTGACGTGGGCCACACTGAAGATTCGCCAGGCGGCAGGGGGAGGCACGGTTCATGAATCGGGCAACGCTGGCTCGTCGTTACGCACCGCTCGCCGCGGTGATCGCAGTACAGCTGCTGATCATCGCCACGGTGCCCTCCCGGGCCCCCAGCCAGATCGTCGAGGCCGACGGCGGCTCCGGCGGCAGCGGCGCGGAGGGCGGAGGGTTCGACGAGAACGGCGAGTTCGCCTCCGAGACCGGTGAACCCGGCACCGAGGGCGACGGGGGCGGCACGGGCGACACCGGTGGCTCGGGCGGCGGCGGCACGACCGGGAGCGCAGGCGGGGGTGGCACCACGGGCGGCACCGGCGGCACCGCGGGCGGCGGGGGAGCGGGAGGCGGCGGCGGAGGCGGCGGAGGCGGCGGCCTCACCGGCGACACCAGCCACTGCGTCGACGGCCGGCAGTTCGACCCGAAGATCTTCTATTACGGGCCGAAGTGCGTCGCCAAGTGGGGCGGCGGCAACAACGGCGGCGCGACCTACCAGGGCGTCACCGACAAGGAGATCAAGGTCGTCGTGTACCGCGGGAAGCCCAATCCGCAGGTCGACGCCATCCTCGACGCGATCGGCTCGAACCCGCCCGACCCGTGGGTCACCGACTTCATGCACAAGACCGTCGAGTTCATGAACCAGAAGTTCCAGTTCTACGGCCGCAAGCTCGTGGTGCGGGAGTTCTTCGGCAAGTGCGACACCGTCCCGCCGAACTACACGTGCCTGCGCGGCGAGATGCGCGACGTCGTGCGCGCCGAGAAGCCGTACGCGGTGCTCTGGCCCACGATCCTCGCGTCGCCCGCGTTCGACGAGCTGTCGGCGCTCAAGGTCGTCAACATCGGCGGCCAGCACTTCCGCAACAACCCGTTCTCCGTCCAGCGCCGCCCCTATCACTGGGACGTCGCGATCCCCGGGGACGTCGCCGCCAGGCACGTGGCGCGCTGGTACTGCAACCGCCTCCACGGCAACAAGGCGATCTTCGCGGGCGAGACCGGCGTCAACGGCCGCGACCAGAACCCCTCCGACATCCGCGGCAAGACGAGGGTGCTCGGCGTCATCTCCACCGACGACCCCGAGAACCTCAACACGATCAAGCAGGTGCTCAAGCCCGAGCTCGCGAAGTGCGGCGCCACCGTGGCCCACGAGTTCTATTACGCGCAGGACATCAGCCGGGCAGAGGAGCAACGCCGGCTCGGGATGCAGAAGATGCGCGAGAGCCCGGAGTCGACGTCGATCATGTGCTTCTGCGACGCCGTCGCACCGCTGTTCCTCTACCGCACCGCGCAGGAGCAGAACTACTTCCCCGAGCACATCGTCGTCGGCATCGGCGCGAACGACACCGACGCCGTCGGTCAGAGCTACGACTACGGGTCGACGCTCTGCCCCGAGTGCCACCAGTACGAGAACGCGTTCGGGCTGCGGTCGACGACGCAACTCGAGCGGTTCACGAACAACGACGCGACCCGCCTCTACAAGCTGATGGGAGGCAACTGTTGCGCCGCTGACAAGGGCGGCCCGATCAACTTCGACAAGTACAAGGGCGCCATCGCCGACCTCAACTACTACATGTTGCTCGGCAACCTGCTGCAGGGCGCGGGCCCCGCGCTGACGCCGTCGAACATGCAGAAGGGCGCGTTCTCCGCCGGCCTCCGCGGCGGGTTCGCGGAGCTCAACGACGTGCACTTCAACAAGCGAGGGTTCTCGCCAGGCAACTACGGCTGGTTCGTCGACATGGACCAGGTGTACTGGAGCCAGAACACGCCGTCGGAGTCGATGGGCAACGGTTCGGCGGCCTCGGCCAACGCGCCGAAGGGGTCGTACGTGCAGATCGACGGCCGGCGCTTCGACATGGACGAGTACCCCACGGGCCAGCCGCCGATCCCGCCAGCGAAGCGGCGGTAGCAGCGAGACATGACCGCATTGCTCGCGGCAGTCTCCAAGCCGTTCTCGTTCCTCCGGCGACCCGCGCGGTTCGTGGTGCGGCAACTCGGCCGCCCCATCGTCGGCGGGGTCATCCTCGGCAGCATCGCGTTCGGGGTGACGTTGATGGTGTGCCGGTGGTTCTTCGGCACGCCGTGGTCGATCATCCTCGACGGCATCGCCCTCGGGTCGCTCTACGGCCTCATGGGCGTCGGCGTCATCCTCATCTACCGGACCAACCGCATCTTCAACTTCGCGGCGGCAGGTCTCGGGGCGATCCCGGCCGTCACCGGCGTCCTGCTCATCGTCTACAAGGGCTGGAGCTGGTGGATCGCGTTCCCGCTGTCCATCGTCGCCGGGGCCGTCCTCGGCGGCGTCGTCGACATCGTCGTCATCCGGCGGTTCGCAAAGGCGCCGCGCCTCATCCTCACCGTCGTCACCATCGGCGTCAGCCAGTTCCTTGCGTTCCTCGCACTGCTCCTGCCGAAGTGGTTGAAGCCGCCGGTTGGCGAGGGTCGGTTCATCTCCGAAGTCCCGACGCCCTGGCTCAACATCGACTTGGCCCAGGTCGGGAACCGGCGGTTCAGCGGCGACTACGCCTTCGCGGTGATCCTCGTGCTCGCGCTCGTCGGCGGGCTGATGGCGTTCTTCCGCTACACCCGCATCGGTGTCGCGCTGCGCGCTTCCGCGGAGAACGCCGATCGGGCCGCGCTGCTCGGGATCCCGGTACGGCGCGTCGGCACCGTCGCGTGGGTGATCGCCGGTGTGTTCGCGACCGCGACGATCTTCACGCGATCGAGCCTCGTCGGCGTTCCCATCGACGGGACGCTCGGCTACGTCGTGCTGCTGTACGCGCTCGCCGCGGCCGTGATCGGGCGGATGGAGAGCATCCCGATCTGCATGCTGGCCGGCATCGCGATCGGCATGATCGACCAGGCGTCGGTCCTCCGGACCGGTCGCAACTCCCTCGCAGGGGCGATCATGTTCGTGATCATCCTGGCGGCCTTGCTGCTGCAGCGGGGCAAGCTCTCGCGGGCCCAGGACAGCGGCGTCTCGAGCTTCTCGATGGTGAAGGAGTTCAGGCCGGTCCCGTCCGAGCTCCGCAACGTGCGCGAGGTCGTGCTCGCCAGGTCGGTGCTGACCGCGCTCGCCGGCATCGCGCTCGTCGTCGCGCCCTTCGTGCTCGGCGACACGCGGTTGAGCCGCGCCGCGCCCCTGCTCATCTATTGCA
>DASVEG010000363.1:0-4611 GCA_036380695.1 Acidimicrobiales bacterium | reverse complement strand
AGACCTATGAGGCCGCGGAGCCGTCACAACGAGAGTTCGGCACGATTTGCGACGACGTGGCTGCCGCAAGCATTCGCCGGTCGCTCGTCGGGCGCGGGACATTCACCATGCTGACGGTGCTCGGTGCGATCGGCGTGGCGACCGCCTACGGGCTTGGAGGCCAGCTCGCGATCTCTCGAACCATCAGCATTGGCAGCGTGGTAGCCGTCGGCGTCTATCTCGGCCGGCTGCTCGAGCCGCTGACCGAACTCAGCGGGTTGCGCGCCGAACTCGAGTCGTCCGTAGTCGCTCTCGAGCGCCTGTGCTCGTTGGTCGGCGACGACGACGTGTTGCTGTCACCGCACCCCGCGGCACCCGTGACCGCGCCGCTGCTCCGCATGCCAGACGATCGCGGCACGACTCTGCGGTCGGTGAACGCCTCCTTCGCGTATCCGGGCGACGCCGGACTCGGTGCCGTTCGGGGTGTCGATCTCGAGCTGACGCGTGGTTCGGTCACGGGCGTCGTCGGAGCGACGGGCGCCGGCAAGACGACGTTGGGGCTGCTGTTGGCTGGGCTCCTCGAACCGACCGACGGAACGGTTGTGCTCGATCGGCCGGGAGGCGCCGCGTCCGGGGAACGGCTGGCGCGCCACGCCGTATACGTGGCGCAGGACCCTTTCCTCTTCCGTGCGTCCGTAGCCGACAACATCCGCTTCGGCGCGCCATGGGCGTCGGATGGAGACGTGCAGCATGCGGCACGTCTGGCCGGCATCCACGAACGGATCGATCAGCTACCCGAGAGGTACGCCACGATCGTCGGGGATCGGGGAATGACGCTCTCCGGTGGCGAGCGGCAGCGCATCTCGCTCGCCCGCGCGCTGCTGCGCGAGCCAGCGGTGCTCGTGCTCGACGAGGCAAGCGCGCACCTCGACAGCGTGACGGAGCGGGACATGCATCAGCGGCTCGCGGAGACCGCAGCCGGCCGGATCACCGTCATCATCGCCCACCGGCTCACCACGGTGCAGTCGGCCGACCGCATCGTCGTCATGGAGGCGGGCGAGATTCGCGAGTCGGGATCGCACGACGAGCTGCTCTCCACGGGCGGGCTGTACGGCGCGTTGTGGTCTGGCAACGTCCACGGTGGGGAAGCGCGTGACGTCGAGCGCTTCGGCTGACGTCGAGTTCGTCCTCGTCGCGTCCTCGGTGAGGGCGCCGGTACCCGCTTCACCGTCAGCCGACGGCGGCGTCTTCGCGCGCGCCTCTCAGCACTGCGAACCGTTCCGGCTCGCGTCGGCACTCGGCTGGTACACGTTCGTGCCCTTGCCGTTCGAGCTCATGCTCTCGGACGACGAGGTCCTGTGGCGTGCGGGTGGCCGCGAGTGGGCCCCGGTTGGGCGCGGCGTGCCTCTGCGCGACGCACAAGCCGCGTTCCGATCGGCGGCACACCTGGCTGACCTCCCCGGCGCGCCCCCGGTGCTCGCCACCGGCCCAGAGCCGGGCATCGTGCAGGTCTGGACCGGCATCGTGGCAAGGTCTTCACCCGACTGGATGTTGCTCGTCCGCGGTGTCGCGAATGCCCGCCGAAACCGCGGCTACCAAGTCCTCGACGGGATCATCGAGACTGACTGGTGGCGAGGTCCGCTGCTGTCGAACCTCCGCCTCGTCCTGACCGACCAACCGATTGCGTTCTCACCGAACGAGCCGTTCGCGCAAGTCGTGCCGGTGAGCCGCTCGGCGCTCGACGTCCAGGCGTCCGTGACGCGTGGGCTCGAGCACCTCTCCGACGAAGACCTGGCCGAGATCCGGTCGTCGCTCGAGATCCGCACCCCCGGCCGCCCGGGGGGCTACCGCAGGGAGGCCGTCCACCGGCGCCGGCCGTAGATGGCCATGTGCTACGCGCGAGGCCAAGAGGAGCAGGCCGCCAGCGCGGCCGTTGCCTGGCCTGACGACGACCAATCGACCATCGCCGCTGCCTGTTCCTGCCCGGCGAGTAGCGTCAGCCCCGACCGAGCTCCAGCAACGCGGCGGTGAGGAATGCGTCACGACGCGCCGTCAACGTCGGTCCGTCGAGATCCGTGCGCCCGGCCTCGCGCATCGTGGGGAGGAACCCGCCCATCTCCGGCGGTGTGTTGCATGCGGCAACGACGTCCCACCTCGCGACGTGGTCGGGATCTCGCCGTCGATCCACATCGTGTTGCCGGCCCACAGGTCGCCGTGGACGAACACGGGCTCGTACGACAGTGCGTCCATGTCGCTCATGGCGTCGTCCGCGGCGTCGAGCAGCGCCGTCGTCGGAGCGACGCCTTCCCGCCGCTCCCGACCGAGGTCGATCCAGGGCATGTGACGCTCCCGCAACGGCAGGTCCGCCGTTGGCCGAAGGGGGATGCGATGCCAGGCCGCGGCCGCGGCGCCGAGCGCGCGCAGCCGCGCCGCGCCGGCATCGGAGGGGACGGCCGACGAGCCGTCGATCAGCGTCATCACAACGCGGGCGAGCCCGCGCGTTCGCCGTCGAGGTCTGCGGCGATCACCCGGGGCGTCGGCAACGCGTGCCGCTCGGCGAGATGCAGTGCGGCCACCTCCGTCGCGATCTCGGTGCGGAGGTCGCGACCCGCCTTGAGCACGCGACGGTGCGCGCATCCGGGCTGTCGATGTGCAAGCGCCACGGCGACCGACCATCGCGTAGCGCGTCGACCGCGGTGACGACGGCGCCGGGCCCGACGGCACGAGCGGCCCACTGCGGAGGGCGTCGGGGAGCGTCGCGGCCGTCACCGCACGACGATGCCACGACGCACGCCGCCCCGAGGTCAGACCTCGGTGTCGGTGGTCGGGTCGACGAGGCGGTAGCCGACGCCCGCTTCCGTCACGAGATACGGCGACGCCGGGTCGTCGGCCAGCTTCTTGCGGACGTGGTTGGCGTACACGCGCAGGTACTGGATCTCGTCCGCGTACTCCGGCCCCCACACCTCGCGCAGGAGCATGCGGTGGGTGATGACGCGGCCGGGGTGACGGGCGAGGGCGAGGAGGAACCCGAACTCCTTGGGCGTGAGGTCGACGTCGCGCCCGCGGAACCGCACACGGCGGTGGGCGATGTCGACGTCCAACTCGCCCACCGTGATCTGGGTCGACGGCTCGCGCCGGTCGTCGCCGCGCCGATGACGCAACGCGACGCGCACGCGGGCAAGCAACTCTGGGGTCGAGAAGGGCTTGGTGACGTAGTCGTCGGCGCCGACGTCGAGCGCCTCGACCTTGCTCGACTCGGCACCCTGGGCGGTGAGGACGATGATCGGCGTATCCGTCCACGCACGGAGCTGGCGGCAGACCTCGATGCCGTCGATGTCGGGGAGGCCGAGGTCGAGGATCACGACGTCTGGCGTCCGGGTTGCCACCTCGGCGAGCGCCTCCATGCCGGTGGCGGCGAGCGCGACGCGGTGGCCACGGGCTTCGAGCGCGGCGGTCAGCGCACGGGTGATCACCGGCTCGTCGTCGACGACGAGAACGAGCTCGCCGCTCATGCCTGCGGGATCCTGAATGCGAAGCGGGCGCCGCCGGTCGACGAGCCGTCGACGCGGATGGTGCCGTCGTGCGCCTCGACGATCGCCTTGCAGATCGCCAGGCCGACACCGCTCGACGCGCTCCCTTCGCCGGCGCGGAAGGGCTCGAAGATTCGTTTCCGTTCGAAGGGCGTGACGCCGTGGCCCTGGTCGTCGACCCACACCTCCACGTCGTCGCCGACCTCGCCACCGCCGATGCGCACCATCGACGACGGCGGCGCGTGTCGCGCCGCGTTCTCCAAGAGGTTCGTGATGACCTGCTCGATCTGGAGGTAGTCGCCGCGCACGAGCGGGAGGTCGGCCGGGAACTCGAGCTGCACTCTCTTCCCGGCAAACAGTCGAGCGAGGCGACGGACCGCGTCCGCGGCGACCTCGTCGATCGCGAACGGGCGCCGGTCGGGCTTTAGCGCGCCCGCCTCGATCCGGCTCAGGTTCAGCAGGTTCGCGACGAGGCGATCGAGCCGCGCCGTCTCGTCGGCGACGAGCCCCAGCAACTCGGCGCGCACGTCGTCGTCGTACCTCGTCTCGCTCAACAAGTCGGAGACGATGGCCTGGATGCCCGCGAGCGGCGTGCGCAGGTCGTGGGACACCGAGCGCAGCAAGGCCGCACGTTGCTGGTCGACCTGCTCGAGCACAACCGCGCGCGTCGCCTCCTCCGCGAGCCGCGAACGTTCGTCCTCGAGGCGCTGGAGTTCTTCATTGAGCGCGCCGAGCTCGCCGGCGCGCTGCTCGGCGACGTGCCGCCGGTCGCCCTCGCGCGCTACGAGGGTGCCGACCACCGCGGCGACGAACCCGAACACGACGAGGGCGATCGTGTCGTCGAGGGCGTGGACGTCGAAGGCCCAGTACGGCGGGATGAACGCGAGGTTGAACGCGACGACCGCGGCCGCCGCCGTCGCCGCCGCGGCGACGCGGCCGCCGACGACGCCGCCGATCACGATGGGCACGACGAGCACGAGGCCGGGCGACGCCCTCGCGATGTCGTCGCGGAACGGCACCATGGCCGCGGTCGCCACGACGACGAGGAAGACGCCGACCAGCGCCCCGCTCGCTGGCCCGTGTCCTCTCGCCGCGGCGACCC
>DASVEG010000362.1:0-2247 GCA_036380695.1 Acidimicrobiales bacterium | reverse complement strand
GCGGACCCGACGCCTCGTTCGGTACCGCGGACGACGTGACCGTCGCCTCCACCATCGCGGGCGCGGACGGTTCGTACGCCTTCGCCAACGTCGCGCCCGGCACCTATCGCGTGCATCTCGACGAGACCACTGCGCCCGCGGGCATGGGCGTTGCGAACGGCGCCAACGCGAGCGACGTGCCCGTGGCGGCCGGCCAAGCGGTGAGCGGCCTCGACTTCGCCGTGCGCTACACCGGCGTCGTCGGCGACCGCGTCTGGCACGACCTCGACAGCGATGGGGCCCAGGACCAGGGCGAGCCGGGTCTCGGCGGCGTCTCGATCACCCTGTCGCGCGCTGGTGCCGACGGCGTGTGGGAGACGGAGGACGACGAGGTCGTCGGCACGACGGCCAGCGCCGCGGACGGGTCGTACGAGTTCGCGGTGCTGCCGCCCGGCACCTATCGCGTGTCGGTCGCGTCGCTGCCCCTTGGGTCGATCGCGTCGACCGGGACCGTCGTCAGCGCGACGGTCGCGTTGGACCAGGTCGCCGACACCGTCGACTTCGGCCTCCGCTACACGGGCGAGATCGGCGACCTCGTCTGGCTCGACAAGGACGTCGACGGCGTTCGCGACGCTGCCGAGTCCGGCGTTGCCGGCACGTCGGTGAGCGCAGTGACCGCGGGCGCCGATGCCACGTTCGGCACCGCGGACGACGTCGTCGAAGGGACGGCGGAGACCGACGCCGACGGCGCCTACCTGATCTCGAACCTGCGACCCGCGACCTACCGCGTCTCGATCGACGGGCTCTCGATCCCGGTCGGTACGGCGGCGTCGACGACGCACCCGGTCGAGACCGTGCTCGATCCCCACGAGGTCGACGAGAGCGTCGACTTCGGCGTCAGGTGGACGGGCTCCATCGGCGATCGCGTGTGGCTCGACCACGACGCCGACGGCCAGCAGGACGCAGGCGAGCCGGGCATCGGCGGCGTGCAGATGACGCTGGTCGACCTCGGCGCGGACGGGATCCTCGATACGGGGGACGACGTGCCGTACTCGGACGTGTACACCGCCGCCGACGGCTCGTATGCGTTCACGAGCCTGCCGCCGGCCAAGTACCGCGTCGTGTCGGTGCTGTCGACGGCTCCCCCGCGGACGGGTCGAACGACCGCGTCGAACTTCGTCATCCAGCTCGGCGCAGGTGAAGCCAAGACCACGGCCGACTTCGGGTTCGCGTGGTGGGAGTGGCTGACGCTCACGATCGGCGAGGGCAACGTCACGACCCTGTCGGGCAACGGGACGAACGCCACGGTGAACGGGAACGCGACGACGTCGTCGTTCCGCACGCCAGGCGGGTCGGTCGTCGTCGGCCAGTTCCTGTACGTGTTGACGGCAGGATCGATCCGCAGGGTGAGCCTCACCACCGGCGGCACGATCATCCTCGCTGGGGATGCGACGGCAACCGGCTGCGTCGACAGCTCCACGGCGACGTCGGTGCGGTTCGGCGCCACGCCAGGCCAGATGACGACCGACGGCACGCACCTGTACGTCGGCGACTACGCATGCAGCACCGTGAGGAAGGTGTCGATCGCGACCGGCGCGACCTCGACGGTGACGTCGATGTCCTCTGCGTTCGGCGTCGCGATCGCCTCGGACGGCTACCTCTACGCCGGTTCGTACAACGGCCAGCTCTACCGCGTGAACCTCGCCACTGGAGCCAAGACCGCCTTCACCGCGACGTCGGTGGTCGGCCTCGTCGCGGATGGCACCGCCCTCTTCGCCATCAACCAGCAGTCGTGCGCGTGGGGAGGCGTTTGCACGCACCGGATCGTGCGGATCGGTCTCGATGGCGCGGTCAGCACCCTCGCCGGCGACATCGTCGACGCTGGCGTGCTCGCGTCGGCGGGCGACTATCTCTACGCTCGTCACCGCAGCGCGCATCAGCTCATCCGGGTGAAGAAGTCGGACGGCTCCTGGGCCGTCGTCGCGGGGACCACGAGCGCGGGTTATGCGGACGGCGTTGGCACCGACGCGTGGTTCAACGCGATCAACGGCATCGCGAGCGACAGCAAGGCGCTGTACGTGAGCGACCACTCGAACCATCGCATCCGCAAGGTTGCGATCTCGACCTCGTTGCCGTCGGCGCAGTCGCCGCACGAGTCGGCGACGGTGGCGTTGGAGCCGGGTCAGGTGACGACGGTTGCGGGCAACGGGAGCGCGGCGAACGTGAACGCGACGGGTGTGAGCGCGTCGTTCAAGTCGCCGGGCGGGC
>DASVEG010000361.1:0-6064 GCA_036380695.1 Acidimicrobiales bacterium | reverse complement strand
GAAGCCCGACACCACCGTCGTCACGTACGCGTGGGACAACGCGAACAACCGCACCGCGGCGGGAGCGGCCAGCTACTCGTACGACGAACGGAACCGGCTCACGTCGGGTCCGGACGGCTCGTACGCGTGGTCGCCGCGCGGCACGTTGCAGTCGGTCACGAACGGCACGGGCACGACGAGCTACACGTTCGACGCACTCGGCCGCCTCGTCGACTTCAACGGCGTCGCGGCGTACACGTACGACTCCCTCGACCGGATCACGTCGCGTGGCGCGGCAGGGTTCGCCTACGCGGGCACCGAGATCGACCCCGTCGGCGACGGCACGTCGTCGTATGCACGGTCGCCGGGAGGCGACCTGCTCGCGGTGTCGTCCGCCGCGGACGGCGCAAACATCGTCGGCAGGAACCGCCACGGCGACCTCACCCATCTCTTCGACGGCGACGGCACGATCGACGCGACCCGCGAGTACGACCCATTCGGTGCCGTGTTGGCCGCGACGGGCGTCGCTGGGCCGGCCGCGGGTTACCAGTCCGACTGGACCGATCCCGCGTCCGGCAAGGTGTGGATGGGCGCGCGGTGGTACGACGCGGAAGACGCGGCGTTCGCCTCGCGCGACACCGTCAGCGGCGACCTCAAGACGCCGATCTCGCTGAACCGGTACACGTACGCCTTCGGCGACCCGCTCGACTTCTTCGACCCCGACGGTCACTGGGGTATCCGCCTGTGGGGCGGCAAGAAGAAGTCGAAGGGCGCCGCCGGTCTCGTGAAGACCGCGTTCAAGGTGGGGCTCACCGCTCCGCCGAAGAGCGCGTCGACGCTCGCCGAGTCGTCGCAGGAGGCGAGGGCGACGCGGACGCAGGACAAGCCCCGCAAGTTCCTGCACGGCAGCAAGCCGCCGCACCCCGTGCCGGACAACTGGGACACGATGAGCGGCAGGCAGAAGAACGCCTACAACAAGAAGCACAACTCCAGCATCAAGAACATCAAGCTCTCGAACCCTTGGGACGCCAAGGAGATCATGAAGGACGGCGGCAAGGGCGCGATCAACGGCGTCGCTGCCTATGGCGACGTCGTGGTCTCCGAGGTCACCTTCGGGAAGGGTCCGAAGATCGGCCCGGTGTTCAAGGACGAGAAGTCGATCGCCGCGTACAACGCTGCGCACAAGGTCACCGAGATCGGGATGATGTTGGCCCCGGGCGGCGGCAAGGTGAAGGCGGCTGCCAAGGGAGCGAAGGGCCTCAAGCGCGGCGACCAGGCGAGGGACCTCCTGAAGAAGGCCGGCGATGCGAAGGACCGCCTCGTGGCGAAGGTCCGTCGCAAGGGGGGCGACTGCAACAGCTTCACGCCGTCGACGCGGGTCGTGATGGCCGACGGCACGACGAGGCGCATCACGGACGTGCGTGTCGGCTACAAGGTGAAGGCCGCCGACCCGTCGTCGGGACGATCGGGGCCACGAACCGTTCGAGCGGTGATCCGGGGATCTGGCGTCAAGGCGCTCGTTGTCCTCGCGACCGCGCTCGGTACCGTCACCGCGACCGCCGAGCACCCGTTCTGGGTCGAGAACCGGTCGGAGTGGGTCGACGCCGAGGACATCCGCGCCGGCGACCGCGTTCGCGGCATCGGCGGCGAGGACTCCGCGCAGCTGATCTCGTCGGTCCGGCCGTACACGGCCGCGTCCGCGGACGTCGTCAACCTCTCGGTCGACGACCTCCACTCGTTCTACGTCCTCGTCGGCGACACCCCGGTGTTGGTGCACAACGCGGACGAAAAGTGTTCCCGGGCACTCAGCGAGGCGCGCGCGTACGCCGCCGAGAAGCCTCACATCGGAAAGACTCGTCCGGCCAAGGTCGCTGCCGCGGTCGACCGGAAGACGGGCAAGGTGTACCGGGGCGCGAGCGGTGAGAGAGTGCCGATCCCGAAGGAGCTCCAAGACCGCCTCCCGAAGGAGTCGAGGACCGATTGGGCCGTGGAGAACTGCGCCGAGGTCAACGCGTGTGCGAGGGCGATGAATGACGGTGCTTCGCTGGACGACCTGGACGTCGCCGCAGTGAACACGAAGAACGGCGAGTTCGCCGATCCGTGCCTCAACTGCCGATCGTGGCTGCCCGGCGGCGGGGACGGGTGACCGCCATAGCCGAGCAACTCCTCCGCGAAGCGGGTTGGTCACCTGGCCGCCGCGTGGACGCGTCCGCTGGCATCGAGACCCTCGTCAGCGAGGGCTACGAGCCGTGGCCGTCATTGATTGCGTTTCTTGAGGAGTACTCGGGCCTGACGTTGAGGTTCGAGGTGGAGGGCGTGGCGAGCCGCACGTGGTTCGACGCTGCGGGAGCGTGCGAGCGGTTCGACAACTCCTGGGTCGAGGGGTACGAAGCGCGTACGGAAACGGCGGTCGCACCCGTGGGATTCGGTCACCTCGACCACATGGTGATCCTCATGGGTGCCGACGGTCGCTGGTTCGGCGCGTACGACGACGTCTTGGGCGTCGTGGGCCACGACGTCCTGTCCATGGTCGAGTCGCTCACCCGGCCTAAATCCTTCGTCCAGCGGCTCTAGCCGACCCCTCGCAGCGCGCCCCTTCGTAATTCCCACGCGTTCTGGGTGGATCTGTCCGCCCTATAGCCGGAATTTTCCACCCAGAAGGCGCTGCACTGCTCGCCGTCAGCCGGCCTCAGCCGCCGTCGAGATGGTGCATGCGCAGCAACGCGGTCGCGTACGCGCGCGCGGCTTCCGTCGCCTCGACACGGACGATCTCTTCGAGCACGTCGTGCGGGGGCGGGTGGGCGAGCAACCGCTCGTACGCGAGGTAGGGCTCGCGTAGCTCCCACTCGTCGCCAACGGGGCCGGTCACCAGCACGGTCGCCTTGCGGATGCGGTCGAGGTCACCGGCTTCGGGCGGCGGCCCGGCGACGGGCACCGGCCGCCACAGGATCGTGATCTCCGCCGCCGAGAAGTGCTTGTCCCACCCCGAGTCGACCGACCCCCAGGAGCGCTCGACGTGGGTCGGCTCCCCCACCTGCTCCCGCATCCATCGCTCGTGGAAGGTCACGAGCTCCTTGGCGGGCCCGCTGTAGCTCATCACCAGCGACACCCGCCGCAGCAGGCCCATCGAGAACGTCAGCCGCACAAACCAGAGCCCCGCGCGCACCGTGTACACGACCGACGCGCCCTCGCCGCCCCGCTCGGCGCCCACCTTCCGGAGCCACTCGACGTACGTGGACATCGGCCGGCTCGGGTCGAGCGGCTGACGCGCCCCATTCGTCTCGACCACGGTCAGGACGCCGGTGTCGACGTCGAGTTGCGGGTCGCGGAGGATGACACCGGGACGTGGGACGGCTGCCCAGCTCCTCAGGTCGGCGTCGATCGCCGGGTCGCCACCCTCGCCACCCTCGACGCTCACGCTCGGGTAGTCGGACGCGAACAACGCCCGCTCGAAGAACTCGCGGCTGTACTCGGCCTTGACCTCGTCGGCGAGGATCCGGATCACCCTCGCGTCGAGGTCGACTTCGAGGTACATGGTGTCGAAGCTGTTGCGCAGCGTCATCCGCACCGCGCCCGGACGGGGTGATTCCACGGGCCCGTAGAAATGACCGCCCCACAAGTCGAGGATGACCTCGCCCGTTCTGGTGTCCACCAGCCGCGGGAGCCACCGCACCTCGCCGTCGTGCGGACCGTCCTGGCGGAGGTACTCGCCAACCACCCGGGGCTCGCCGGGCACGGGCGCCGACGCCGTCTCCGCCTTGGGCTCGTTCGGGAACAGCGCACTCACGCGCGCGGCGGCCCATTGCTGCAACGTCTCGACCGCGGCCCGCTCGATCCACATGACGATCGGCTCGCCCGAGCGCGGCGTCACCCGGATCAGCTCGTAGGCGGAGTCGAGGCGGAGCAACCGATCGCGGTCGGGCTCCGTGAGCATCCCCGGCTTCCGCCCCGGAAACGCCTGCTCGAATGTCTCGACGCGCGCGCGGAACGGAGGGCCTGCCGCCATCTCGAACTCGAATCCGTCCCGAGCCTCTGAGCCCTGCGGGCGGACGCGGGGACGCCCATCGTCGTATCCCGAAGCGACCGTGACGACGAGCCGTTGCTGGTCGGTCAGGCGAACCTGCATCGGCGCACCGCGATGCCGGATGAACGGTTGGGTCACCAACCAGTGCCGCCCAGGGACGAGGTTGCGCCCGAACACCGCGGCCCAGTCCGCGACGCTGCGGTCCGATCCCGGGACGAGCGGCCCGAAGTACCGCTCGGCTTCCCAGTAGTGGACCACCTTCTCGTCCGGCGCGAGGCCGATAGGCGAGTCGGCGGTGAACTGCTCGTAGTAGCCCGAGCGGCGCCGATTCCACTCGATGCGGTACACGTTCAGCGTCAGCGCGACGAACACCACGACGACGACGGCCGTCACCGATCCCCCCATCTCAACAGTGTCGCGAACGCGCGCCCTCCGCCGCTCGGGACGAGACGTTGTAGCTCCACACGCCGCGGTCGTCGGCGCGCTCGCACAACCGCTCGCGCAGGAAGTCGCGCTCCTCGCCCGCGGGCAGCCGGTCGAGCGCCGGGAGGATCGTCGGTACCGCGTCGTCGGAGAGCTCGTCCGGATAGAACATGTCGAACCGGCCGGTGCGTTCGTAGTGGTCGAGGTTGCGGCGGACGACGACTGCCTCGGGGTTCACCGCGTGGAGGCCGATGAGGCCGGCGAGCGCAAGCGCGACCGACGCGGGAACGAACCAGTGCCGGCGCCACGCGCGGGCGAGCTGGAAGGCGAGCAGGATGAAGACGAGGCCGATCCAGACCGCTGCGAGGAAACTGAAGAGCCGCAACATCGTCAGCCCGAAGGCCTGCTCGTAGAGATGCAACCGCCGCACCGCGACGACCACGATGACGACGGTGAGCCCTGCCGCGAGCTCCGCGAGCACGAGCAGCGAGCCCGTGAGCTCGCCGGTCACGGTCGCGCGGACGGCGAGCACGACACCAAGCGTGATCGCGGCCACCGCGAGCAATTGGAAGAACCCCGACCGCGCGTACTCGGCGTACGTCAGTCCCTCGGTACGGAGCACGTGGTCGGCGCCGCCCGTCGCGGCGAGCACCTGAGCCGCGGCGAACCCTGCGAACAAGACGACCATCCCTCCGAGCACGACCGCCGCTTCCGTACGCCCGAGCCAAGCGGGCCGCGGCGGCAGTTCGGGAGCGACCCGTCCCGACGCGGCGCGCAGGAGACCGGCCATCGACCATGCGCCGAGTGTGAGAAGAACGACGTGGCCGGCCAGCTGACCGGCGTCGGTCGGCAACCGGAACACGGATGCGAACACCGGGTCCGCGGACGCGAGCAGCAACCCGAGCACGACGACCACCGGCGCCGCGACCAACGCGCCCCGCACGACGCCGGCGAGCGACCCTTTGTCGCGCCGCCGCGGTCGTGCCGCGGCAAGGAACCCGGGAGCGACGACGCCATGGATCGTCACGGCCAGGGCACGCTCGACGACCCGAGGGAGCGTGAGATCGAGCGGGTCGCCGTCGCGCGCCATCGCAGCGGCGAGCGCGACGAGCCCACCCGCGGCGAGGACGTCTGGCACCAGCAGCCACGGGCTCGTGCGCGTCGCCAGGGCGACACCGAGCACGGCGGCGACGCCCAGCAACGGCCACACGCGGCGGTTCGTCACACGCCCGGTGAGGACGAGCGCGCCGGAGATGCCGACGGTCAGTACCGCGCTGCCGACCGTGCACACCCCCGCTCGCAAACCCGCGTCCGTGGCTACCGCCGCGAACGCCACCGCCACGACCACGGCGCGGTCGGCCGGGTGTTCGACGGTCACGTCTCCCACCCCGGGCGGTGCCGGGGGCCGGGTGGGGTCGGAGGGGCCGAGGGTGATCGTGCCGGTCATCGGTGCGCGTCCTCGCCTGGGAGCTCGACCACCATGCGGCAGCCGGTTGGGTGGTTCGGGTGCGCGGCGATCGACCCACCGTGCAGGTCGACGATCCAGCGCGCGATGGCGAGACCGAGGCCGGCACCGCCGTCGCTCGCGGCGCGCGCCTCGTCCGACCGGTAGAACCGCTCGAACACTCGCTGCGCGTC
>DASVEG010000360.1:0-5478 GCA_036380695.1 Acidimicrobiales bacterium | reverse complement strand
GACGACGGCCGCGTCATCGAGCACGGCGGGCGCGAGGAGCTGGCGGCCGATCCGTCGTCGCGCTTCGGTCACCTGCTGTCGCTGGTGGGGGGAACCCGATGACTCGCGGTGCATGGTGGTCGGGGTGGCAGGTCGCGAAGTACTTGCCGCGCCGCTACGTCCCCGGCGGCTCCTTGTGGGCGCTGCATCACACGGTTCCGCTGCTCACGGGTCTCGCGCTGAAGGCGATCTTCGACCGGATCGCCGACGGGTCGACGCCGGGAGACGGCGCGCTCGCGCTCGTCGCACTGCTGGCCCTCTCCGAGCTGCTGCGCACCGCGGTGTTCTACGTGGCCGTGCTGTCGTGGCCGCTGTGGTGGCACAGCGTGCTTGCGCTGATCCGCACCAACCTGCTGCGGTCGATCCTCGTCGACCGCGTCCCGCCGTCGGTGCGGCTGCCAGGCAGCGGAGCGGAGGCCGTCGGTCGGTTCCGTGAGGACGCGCTCGACGTCGTCTGGTTCGTCGACCTCTGGGTCGACGTCGCAGGCGGCGTGGTTTTCACGGGCGTGGCGCTCGCGCTCATGGCCCAGATCGACCCGCTCATCACCGTGGTCGTTGCGGTCCCGCTCGTCGCCGTTGTCGCCACGACTCGGTTGCTGAGCCAGCGCATCCGCCGCTACCACGCGCACACCCGCGAGGCGGGCGCAGCCGTCGGGTCGCTCGTCGGCGAGCTGTTCTCCAACGTGTTGGCGGTGAAGGTCGCCGGCGCGGAGCGCGTCGCGCTCGATCGGCTGCGGGCCACCAACGAGAGCCGCAAGGACAACGCGGTGCGCGCCGAGCTCACCGCCAACCTGATCCCGGTGAGCAGTGAGTCGGTCGTCGAGCTGACGATCGGCATGGTGCTCCTGCTCGCCGCGTCCCGCATGCGGCGCGGCGACTTCAGCGTCGGCGACCTCACCCTCTTCACCACCTACGCCGCGCAACTGTCGTCGCTGCCCAGGTGGATCGGCCACGTCCTGGGTCGTCACCGCCAAGCCGGCGTCGCCATCGGGCGGATGGCGTCGCTGCTGCCGGACGCCGACGTGACGCGCGTGACCGAGCACCGGCCCGTGTACGTGCGAACGCCACCACCCGTGCCCCTGGCCTCGCCGCGCCCGGAGCCCGAGCCGTTGCGCACGCTCGTGGTCGACGGGCTCACCGCTCGCCACGCGTCGTCCGGCAGGGGAGTCGCCGACGTGTCGCTCCGGGTCGAGGGCGGCCAGTTCACCGTCGTGACCGGCGCCGTCGGCAGCGGCAAGACCTCGCTCGTCCGTGCCCTGCTCGGGCTGATGCCGATCGAGGCGGGCACGATCGCCTGGAACGAACAGGCGGTCGACGACCCTGGCGCGTTCCTCGTGCCGCCCCGCGCCGCCTACGCGGCGCAGGTGCCGAGGCTGTTCAGCGCGTCGCTCGAGGAGAACCTGCTCCTCGGGGTGAACGCGACCGGGCGCGAGGTCGACGCCGCGCTCGCCCTCGCCGCGCTCGACGGCGACGTCGCCGGGTTCCCTGAAGGGCTGGCGACCCTCGTCGGGCCTCGCGGCGTGCGCCTGTCGGGCGGGCAGCTCCAACGCGCCACCGCCGCTCGTGCGTTGGTGCGCGACCCCTCCCTGCTCGTCGTCGACGACCTGTCGAGCGCGCTCGACGTCGAGACCGAGCTGCGGCTGTGGGAACGGGTGGCGTCCCGACCCGGCCGCGCCGCCCTCGTCGTGTCCCACCGCCGCTCCGCGCTCGAGCGCGCCGACCACGTCGTCGTGCTCGACCGCGGCCGGGTCGTCGCCGACGGCGCCCTCGACGAGCTGCTTCGCACCTCACCCGAGATGCGGCGCCTCTGGACGGAGGAACTCGTGGTCGAGGGCGAGGAGTCGATCGGCGCCTGAGCCGCCTCGGCTGGGCGGACTTGCGCGCGTTTGTGGGCTGGTACTCGGCCTTCTCGTCGCGCAGATCGCCCGGCGGCGACGCCCGTTAGCAGTCGCCGCTTGCGAGTGCTAGCGAGCGGAACTATCGTTGGCACTCGCCACCCCTGAGTGCTAACCGAGTACTACCGCCACGGAGGCGTCAAAACCATGAATCTGCAGCCCCTCGAGGACCGCATCGTCGTCCGCCCGAGCGAGTCGGAGGAGACGACCGCGTCCGGCCTCGTCATCCCCGACACCGCCAAGGAGAAGCCCCAGCAGGGCGAGGTCCTCGCGGTCGGTCCCGGCCGTCGCGCCGAGAACAGCGGCGAGCTCATCCCGATCGACGTCAAGGTGGGCGACACCGTCGTCTACTCGAAGTACGGCGGCACCGAGATCACCGTCGAGGGTGAGGACCTCCTCATCCTCACCAGCCGCGACGTGCTCGCGAAGGTAGGCAAGTAGTGCCCAAGCTCATCAAGTTCGACGAGGCGGCCCGCCGCTCGCTCGAGGCCGGCGTCAACAAGCTCGCGGACGCGGTCAAGGTCACGCTCGGCCCCAAGGGCCGCAACGTCGTGATCGAGAAGAAGTTCGGCGCGCCGACCATCACCAACGACGGCGTCACCATCGCGAAGGAAGTCGAGCTCGACGACCCCTTCGAGAACATGGGCGCGCAGCTGGTGAAGGAAGTCGCCACGAAGACCAACGACGTCGCAGGCGACGGCACCACGACCGCCACCGTGCTCGCCCAGGCGCTCGTGCGCGAAGGGCTGCGCAACGTCGCCGCCGGTGCCAACCCGATGGCGCTCAAGCGCGGCATCGACAAGGCCGTCGAGGTTGCGGTCGAGTCGGTCAAGGCGCTCGCCAAGGAGGTCGACGACCGCAGCGAGATCGCGCAGGTCGCCACCATCTCGGCGAACAACGATCCCGAGATCGGCGAGGTGCTCGCCGAGGCAATCGAGCGCGTCGGCAAGGACGGCACGGTCACCGTCGAGGAGTCCAACACGTTCGGCATGGAGCTCGACTTCGTCGAGGGCATGCAGTTCGACAAGGGCTACATCTCGGCCTACTTCGTCACCGACGCCGAGCGGCTCGAGGCGGTCCTCGAGGATCCGTACATCCTCATCGTCAACTCGAAGATCAGCTCGGTGCACACGCTGCTGCCGGTCCTCGAGAAGGTGCTGCAGAGCAGCAAGCAGCTCCTGATCATCGCCGAGGACGTCGAGGGCGAAGCCCTTGCGGTGCTCGTGCAGAACAAGATCCGCGGCGTGTTCACCTCGGCCGCCGTCAAGGCCCCCGGGTTCGGCGAGCGCCGCAAGGCGATGCTGCAGGACATCGCGGTCCTCACCGGCGGTCAGGTCATCGCCGAAGAGGTCGGCCTCAAGCTCGAGAACGTCACCCTCGACCTGCTCGGCACGGCCCGCAAGGTCGTCATCACCAAGGACGACACCACGATCGTCGACGGTGCCGGCTCGACCGAAGAGGTGCAGGGCCGTATCGCGCAGATCAAGCGCGAGATCGACGAGACCGACTCCGACTGGGATCGCGAGAAGCTCCAGGAGCGCCTCGCCAAGCTCTCGGGCGGCGTCGCCGTCGTCCGGGTCGGCGCGGCCACCGAGGTCGAGCTCAAGGAGAAGAAGCACCGCATCGAGGACGCGCTGTCCGCGACCCGCGCGGCGATCGAGGAGGGCGTCGTCCCCGGCGGGGGCACCGCGCTGCTGCGGGCCCGCTCGTCGATCACCGAGCTGCTCGACACGCTCGAGGGCGACGAGGCCACCGGCGCTCGCACCGTCTACAAGGCGCTCGAGGAGCCGGCGAAGTGGATCGCCATCAACGCCGGGCTCGAGGGCTCGGTGATGGTCGAGCACATCGAGCGCGAGACCGGCGCGAACGGCCTCAACGCGGCCACGGGCGAGTTCGAAGACCTGCTCAAGGCAGGCGTGCTCGACCCGGCCAAGGTCACCCGCTCGGCGCTGCAGAACGCGGCGTCGATCGCGGGCCTGCTCCTCACCACCGAGTCGGTGGTCGCGGACAAGCCCGAGCCCCCCGCGCCGATGCCCGGCGGTGGCGGCGGTATGGGTGGCATGGGCGGCAGGGGCATGGGCATGTAGCTCGGGCTCACCCCCGGTTGTTCTTGCTTTCGAGGCTGACGGTTGCGGATTCCGCAACCGTCAGCCTCGAAACGCGTCAGGGCGGGGGCGTCATGCCCGCAGCTCTTTGCGCCACACCAGGCGCAAGCCCGACCACGTGTCGTCGATCGCGCACACCTTGTTGTCGACGAGGCCCAGCGGGAGGGCGACCTCGCGCACGACGTCCTCGGTGATGTCGGTCGGCACCTTCGATGCCCTCTTCGGCCACGCGACCCACAAACCGCCCGCGGGGAAGACGTTGGCGCCGAGCGCCCCGATCCGTCGTTCGAGCTCGGCTCGGCGGGTGAAGAAGGCGACGACGACGTCCGCGTCGCCCGCCCGCCGACGGACGCGCACGCCGGGCGGCAGCGGGTCGAGCTCGGGACCGAACGACGGGGGAGCGCCGACGAGCGCGACCGAGCCGCCTTCGCCGATGCCGAGCTTCTTCGCGAGCGGCGTGCCGGAGTACCCCGTCACGATGCGAGCGTAGATTCGGGGCGTGACGTCCACGTCGTTCGCCGACCGCCCGCCGCCCGACCCCGAGCGCCTGCTGGCCGCGCTCGACGAGCGCGTCGTCGGCGAGACCCCTCCCGGCAATGTCACCCAGGCGCTCAAGCGAGCCGGGCTCGACGAGTTCCTCGCCGAGACCTTGACCGCCCTGCAGCAGGCCGGCGCCGACACGGCGGAGGTCGTTCGCGTGCTCGAGGCGTGGAACCGTTGGGAGCGCGGCGTGCAGCCGCCGGGGCCTGCGCTCGACGAGCTCGACGAGGCGGGGCTTCGGCCCTTCCTCGAGCGCGCACGCGACGCGCAACGCGAAGCCTTCGGTCCGTGACGTCGCGCCGGCCGCGCCGGCCAGGGCCACAGAAGATCCCGCGGCCTCCCGCCGCACGCTCCGGAGGCCCTCCGCCGTGGCCGGAGTGGGCGACGCCGGCCGAACGCCTCGTCATCACCGTCGACGACGTGCGCGCTGCGCTCGTCGACCTTCCCGACCTCCCCGCGGTGCTCGGGCCGCCCGTGCGCGGGGAAGCCGCGGTGCTCGCGCCCGTCTTCGAGGAGGACGGCGAAGCGCGCGTCATCCTCACCCGGCGGACCGAGTGGCTGCGGTCGCACAGCCACCAGGTCGCGTTCCCCGGCGGCCGCGCCGACGAGGGCGAGGCGCCCGTAGACGCCGCCCTGCGAGAGGCGTACGAGGAGATCGGCCTCGACCCTTCGTCGGTCGAGATCGTCGGTCGCCTCACGAGGCTGGCGACGATGTCGAACCCGCAGGGCGCCATCCACCCGTTCGTCGGGTTGCTGCGTGGCAGGCCCGAGCTCGTCCCGAACCCCGACGAGGTCGAACGCGTCTTCGACCTCCCCCTCGCCGACCTCATGGAGGTCGGCTGCTTCCGCGAGGAGGTGTGGGGGATCGCGGAGACGGAACGGTCGATCTACTTCTTCGA
>DASVEG010000359.1:0-8539 GCA_036380695.1 Acidimicrobiales bacterium | reverse complement strand
GTGGAGGCAATAGAGGCGGTGGTACCGCCTCTATTGCCTCCGGAACGCAAGCCGAGCCGGATCAGTCCGCCGACGGGCCGTAGAGGCCGAGGAGGTCGGCGACCTCGGGCGACAGGTGGTAGCTCTCGTCGTCGGACGGGAACCGGCCCTCGCGGACGTCGGCGGCGAACTCGCCGATGGCGGCTATCGCGTCGGCCTTCAGCGACGCGTACCTGCGGACGAACTTGGGCGAGATCCGGTCCTCCAGCCCGAGCAGGTCGTGGAAGACGAGGACCTGGCCGTCGCAGTGGCGCCCCGCGCCGATCCCGATCGTCGGAACGTCGACGGCTTCGGTGACGAGACGGGCGACCGTGTCGGGGACGCCCTCGAGCACGATCGAGAAGCACCCGGCGTCGACGAGGGCCTTGGCGTCGTCGAGCAGCGCCTTGGCCGCAGAGACCTCCTTGCCCTGCACCTTGAAGCCGCCCATCGCGTGAATCGACTGCGGGGTCAGGCCGATGTGGCCGACCACCGGGATCTCGGCGTCGACGATCGCCTCGATCATCCGGACCCGCTTGCGGCCGCCCTCGAGCTTGACCGACTGGGCACCGGCCTTGATCAGCGTCGCCGCGTTCCTGACCGTCTCCTCGACGCTCACGTGATAGCTGAGCCACGGCAGGTCGCCGACCACGAGTGCGTTGGGCTTGGCCCTCGCGACCGCACCGACGTGATGCGCCATGTCGTCCGTCGTCACCTGCAGCGTGTCGTCGTAGCCGAGCACGACCATCGCGAGCGTGTCGCCCACGAGGATCATGTCGACGCCCGCCTCGTCGGCGATGCGTGCACCCGGCGCGTCGTACGCGGTGACCATGACGAGCGGCTGCGCCCCGGCGGCGACCTTGCGCCGGCGGATCGCGGGCGCGGTGAGCTTCTGCGCCATCGTCTTCCTCCTCCCGTCCAGCGCCCCAATGGCTGCCGGCGGTACGGCCCAGTGTACGGTCCCGGCCCGGTGAGCGACACTTCCGGCGATCGGCTCGGCGTGTGCCAGAACTGCACGCGTGAGGACGACGACCTCGTCGCGGTGCGGCGCCTCTACGTCGTGCCCGAGTCGTGGGACCAGCCCGGCTCGGTCACGCGCACCGACGAGGTCGAGCTGTGGTGCTTCTCGTGCCGCACGCAGTACCCGCACGAGCTCGTCGAGGCCGAGCCAGGCGACCCGACGGCCTAGGGCGGCGCGACGGTCGTCGGGGGCGCCGTCGTCGTGGTCGTCGCCGCACCGCCCGGCTCCGTCGTCGTCGTCGACGCGCTCGTCCCTCCCGGCTCCGGCGGCGCGGTCGTGGTCGTCGTCGTGGTGGTGACCGGGACCACCTTGTCGGCAGGGGGCGGGGCGAGGGGCTTGCCCCGGAACCGGGACACCTTCACGAACTCGCCACGGAAGCGCGGGTCCTTCGTCGCCTCGGCCATGAACCGCTGGAAGATCGTGGCCGGGAAGGTGCTGCCGGTCACGTTCTTCTTGCCCCGCACCTCGACCATCGGGCGGTTCTGGTCGGGGAAGCCCATCCACACCGCGGCGGTGAGCTTCGGGGTGTAGCCGACGAACCACGCGTCGACGAACTTCTGCGTCGTCCCCGTCTTGCCCGCGACCGGCGTGCCGACCTTGGCCCCCGCGCCCGACCCTCGAAGCACGACCTGGCGCAGGCAGTGGTTGACGACGTCGGCCTGGTCGACCGACAGCACGCGCTCGCTCGCGGGCTCGCCCTCCGGCTCGATGAGCGTGCCGTCGGCGCGGCGCACCTCGAGGACGACGCGCGGTTCGACGCGGACGCCGCGGTTCGCGAACGTCGAGTACGCGCCCGCCATCTCGAGCACCGACACCGAGTTGGTGCCGAGGACGAACGACGGGTTCGGCGCGAGGTCGGATCGCGTGACGCCGAGCGACCGCGCCATCTCCACGGCCTTCTCCCGCCCGAGCGCTTCCTGGGCCTGCACGTAGACCGTGTTGACCGAGCTCGCCGTCGCGTCGATCAGGTTGACGGCGTCGCCGAACGTGGTGTCCTCGTAGTTGCCGACCTCGTAGTCCTTGCCTCGGTCGGCCTTCGGAAGCACGACGGCGGCAGGGCCGGGGAACGCGCTCTGGACGCTGTAGCCGTCCTTCACCGCGGCAGCGAGGACGAACGGCTTGAACGTCGACCCGCCCTGGCGGCCTGACCCGCCGCCCTCGCGCCCGATCGCGTAGTTGACCTTCGCCGCGCCAAAGTCCTTGCCCCCGACCATGGCGAGCACCCGCCCGCCGTCGTCGACCGCCACGAGGGCACCGGCAGGATCGTCGGCCCGGTCGAGGAACCCGTACACCGCGTCGTACGCCTTCGCCTGCAACCCGAGGTCGAGCGACGTCTTCACCCGAAGGCCGCCCTGATACGTCGTGTCCTCGCCGTAGCGGCGGACGAGCTCGGCGCGGACGTACTCGACGAAGTACGCGGTCCCCTTCTCGGCGCCGACGATGTTGGGCTCGCGCTCGTCGGTCGACAGCACCTCGGTCTCGATGGGCTCGGCCCGAGCGGCGCGGTCGTCGGCCGCGCGGATCCACCCGCGTTCGCGCATCGCCGCGAGGGTGCGGTCGCGGCGAGCCGCGGCGACCGCGGGGCTGCGGTGCGCGTCCGCTGCCTCCGGCGCGCGGATGAGCCCGGCCAGGTACGCGGCTTCCGACAGGGTCACGTCGCCGACGTCCTTGCCGAAATAGGCGCGGGTCGCGGCCTGCACGCCGTAGGCGCCGCGCCCGAAGTACACCGTGTTGAGGTAGCGCTCGAGGATCTCGTCCTTGCCGTAGCGCCGCTCGACCTTGAGCGCGAGCGCGGCCTCCCTCACCTTTCGGGTGAGCGTGCGCTCCCGGCCCAGGTAGACGTTCTTGACGTACTGCTGCGTGATCGTCGACCCGCCCTGCAACCGCTGGCCGCGGAGGTCGGCGTACGTGGCCCGGAGGACGCCCGCCGGGTCGATGCCGCCGTGGCTGTAGAAGTTGCGGTCCTCCGCGGCGAGCACGGCGCGCACCAGGGTCTCGGGCACCGCGGCGAGCGGCACCGGCACCCGGTCCTCGCCCGAGTCGATGGACGCCAGCCGCGCGCCGTTGACGTCGGTGAGGATCGTGGTCTCCGCGAGGCGCTCCGGATCCTCGAGCGGGACCTCGGCGACGACGTACACCGCGCCCGACGACCCGGTGAACCCCAGGAGGGCAACGAGGAACAGGAGGCGGCGGTGACGCCACGGCCAGCTTCGCCGTCCCCGCGTGCGCGGGCGACCGTCGACGGGCATGCCGGAGCTAGAGACGCGACCGGCGGCGACCCACCGGGAAACTGCGCACGAGGTGGTTCCACGCGCAGTCGCAGCAGACCTCGACGACGTACGCGGCGCGCTCGTCCGCGGCGCGGTCGAGCTTCGCCAGCTCGTCGACCTTGGTGATGCACCGCCCGCTCGCGGGCAGGCGGCTGCCGAAGACGTAGGTGACGAGCACCATCTCGCCCTCGCAGATCGGGCAGGGCTCGGACGCCGGGCGCCCGCAGTGCTCGGCGTTGCGCAGCAGCTCGGGTTGGGCGTCGCACACGTCGAGGCGCTTGAGCCGGCCGCGCCGGTACTCCTTCACGATGGCGTTGCGCGCGAGGCGGTAGTCGACAATCCCGGTCGGCCGGGCGGTGGCCCCCAGCGACTCAGGACCGAAACTCATCGCCGCGAAGGGTAGCCGGGGGTTGCGACAACCAGCCCCCCGCCCGCCGACTCGGCTGCCGGCACGTGCTTCGCCCGTCGCCGCTCGACGCGCAGTTGCACAGAACCGCCCGACCTGTACACTGCACCTCGATATATCGGATCGATACATCGCACGACACGAAGCGGACGGAATGCTGGAACTGGCGATCTTGGGGCTGCTCAAGGAGCAGGAACTCCACGGCTACGAGCTCAAGAAGCGGCTGGGCGACACGCTCGGGCCGTTCTCCGGCGCGTCGTTCGGGTCGCTCTATCCCGCGTTGCGCAGGCTCGAGGCCGCGGGCGCCGTCATCGCGGTCGACGTCGACCACGCGACTGCCTCCGACGCGCGCACGTCCGCCGGCCGCCCCATCCCCATGACCGGATCGCTCGGTGGCGAGCTCGCGGCGTTCCGCGCCCGGCGGCGGGCAACGGCGCCCCACGGCGGTCGCAAGCGCAAGGTGTACCGGATCACCGGCGACGGCGAGCGGCTGTTCGACGAGCTACTCGCCGCCGAGTCGCAGTCGAACGACGACGACCGCACGTTCCAGCTCAAGCTCGCGTTCGCGCGCCACCTCCCGAGCGAGGCGCGCCTCGGCCTGCTCGAGCGCCGCCGCGCCCACCTCGTCGAGCGCCTCGCCCGCACCAGGGCGTCGGTGGCGACGACCAAGGACCGTCTCGATACCTACATGCGCTCCCTCGTGGAGCACAGCCGCGACGTCACCGAGCACGACATCTCGTGGCTCGACCGTCTCATCGAAGCAGAGAAGGCGTCCGCCCGATCGGGCCCTGACGCCCTGACGACCAAGGAGTCGCTGTGAGCAACCGAAAGATCCGCGTCGCCATCGCCGGCGTCGGCAACTGCGCGAGCTCGCTCGTGCAGGGTGTCGAGTACTACAAGGACGCGGATGCGACCGAGCGCGTCCCCGGGCTGATGCACGTCGTGCTCGGCGGTTACCACGTCGGCGACGTCGAGTTCGTCGCGGCCTTCGACGTCGACGCCGCGAAGGTCGGCCTCGACCTCGGCAAGGCGGTGTTCGCGCACACGAACAACACCGTCCGCTTCGCCGACCTGCCCGAGATGGGCGTGCCCGTGCTCCGTGGCCCGACGTTCGACGGCTTCGGCGAGTTCTACCGCCAGGTGTGCGAGGAGTCGCCCGCCGCGCCCGTCGACGTGGCCAAGGCCCTGCGCGACGCGCAGGCCGACGTCCTCGTGTCGTACCTGCCGGTCGGGTCGGAGCTGGCGCAGAAGCACTACGCGCAGGCGTGCATCGACGCGGGCGTCGCGTTCGTCAACGCCATCCCCGTGTTCATCGCGTCCGACCCCGAGTGGGCGGCCAAGTTCGAGCTTGCAGGTGTGCCGCTCGTCGGCGACGACATCAAGTCGCAGGTGGGCGCCACCATCGTGCACCGCACCCTCGCCCGGCTGTTCGAAGACCGCGGCACGACGATCGACCACACGTACCAGCTGAACTTCGGCGGGAACATGGACTTCATGAACATGCTCGAGCGCAGCCGCCTGAAGTCGAAGAAGATCTCCAAGACGCAGTCGGTGACGTCGCAGATCGACGCCGGGATCAGCGACCGCGACGTGCACATCGGGCCCTCCGACCACGTGCCCTGGCTCGAGGATCGCAAGTGGGCGTTCATCCGACTCGAGGGCCGCAACTTCGGCGACGTGCCGTTGACGGTCGAGCTCAAGCTCGAGGTGCACGACTCGCCGAACTCGGCCGGCGTGATCATCGACGCGGTGCGCTGCGCCAAGATCGCCAAGGATCGCGGCATCGGCGGCCCCGTGATGGGCGCGTCCGCCTACTTCATGAAGTCGCCGCCCGTTCAGTACCGCGACGAGGTCGCCCGCGAGATGGTCGAGACGTTCGCGAACGGTTCCGTCACGCCGTAACGGTCACGGCGCTCCGGCGCGAGCCACGAGCGACAGCAGCAACGGAAACACCGGCATCTCCTCGGGGAGCCGCCAGATCCTCGCCCCGCTCCCCGGCTCCTCTTCGAGGAACGGGAACTGGGGGTAGACGGTGAAGGCGTGCTCCCTGAGGTACTCCAGGGTGAGCCCCGCCTCGATCAGCGCGTTGACGACGTCGCCTACGCCGTGCATCCAGACGTACTCCGGGAGCTTGATGGGCGCGTCCACGTCGGCATAGGTGCCCTCTTCCTCGAACCGGAGTGGCTCGGCGGGCGTCCAGTACGGGTACCCGATGACGAGCTCCGCGGTGCCGGGTTCGTCCTGCAACGCCATCGACGCGGGGTGTATCTCGGCGACGTACGCGAACCCTCCCGGCGACAGGTGGCGCGCCACGACCTGCCCCCAGACCGTGAGGTCGGGGAGCCAGCAGATCGCGCCGTACGACACGAACACGACGTCGAACGGCTCGCCGAGGTCGAGCGCGCGCACGTCGGCCTCGACGAACCGCGCGACGTCCGCGAGGCCGCATTCGGTCGCGAGCCGTGACGCCGTTGCGATCGCGACCGGCGAGAAGTCGACGCCCGTCGCGATCGCACCGTGGTGCCTCGCCCACGACAACGTGTCGAGGCCGAAGTGGCACTGCAGGTGCAGCAGCCGCTTCCCTTCGAGCGACCCGGACGCGGCGGCGAGCACCTCGCAGACCTCGAGGTCGTGCAGCGACGACGCGCCGGCGCGGAACCCGTCGACGTCGTAGTACGCGGACCGAGCGTGCACCGGGGTCCGCGCGTCCCACAGCGCGCGGTTGGCCGCGACGGGATCCTCGTCGGGGCGCCGGCGGCGCGGTGTCACGACTCGACGACGTCGAGATCCACGACGAGCGGCCGGTGGTCGCTCGCCGGGGTCTCGGCCACGTCGATCGCCGCGATGCGCAGCCCGCCGCCGACCGCGACGTGGTCGATGCGGATGCGGGGCGAGGCTGCGGGGAACGTCGGCACCGAGGTGTCGGCGAGGGTCAGCCCCGCGCCTTCGACGGTGGGCACGACCTCGTCTGGCAGGAGGTTGAGGTCGCCGACGAGCACCCATGGCCCCGGCCGCGCGACGAGCCACGAGACGCACGCACGGAGTTGGTCGAACACCTCTTCGCGGTGGATCGACAGGTGCGTCGCCGCGACGGTGACGGTGACGTCGTCGACGCGCACGCGCGCGATCCCGACCGACCGGGGTTCGCTGCGGAAGCGGCGACGGGGCAGGCGCCGGACCTCGGGCGCGTCGAGCGACCCGCGGACGCACAACGCGTTGCCGTACCGCCCGACGCCGCCGACCGCCGTTGCCGGAGCAAAAAGGTGGTCGAGCCCGCACGCCGCGGCGACCTCCGCTGCCTCGTCCACCATCGCCGAACGGGGTACCCCGACGTCGACTTCTTGCAGGGCAAGCACGTCCGGCTTCAGCGCGGCGACGACCGATCCGGTGAGCGCGATGTCGACGCCGGTCGCGTCGCCCCGTTGCCCGTGTTGGATGTTGAAGCTGACGACACGGAGTCGACCGTTCGCAGATGTCGCCACGGGTCCATCCTTGCCGCGCCGATGCCCTGCCAAGATCAAGGGCGTGCCCAGCGACAACGCGGCGGCGTGGGACCGCCATTCGTCCGGCTACCAAGCCGGCGCCCAACTCCCGACCGACGTCGCGGTCTACGGGCCCGACATCCCGACCGAGGCCGACCTCCGGCTGCTCGGCAACCTGTCCGGCAAGCGGGTCCTCGAGCTCGGCTGCGGTGGCGCGCAGTGCTCTATCGCGTTCGCGAAGCAGGGAGCGATCGCCATCGGCGTCGACTACTCCGGCGAGCAGCTCGCGTACGCCCGCCGCTTGTGCGACCGCGAGGGCGTGCGGGTCGAGCTGCACCACGGCGACCTCGCCGACCTCGCCTTCGTGCGCGGCGAGTCGATCGACCTCGTGTTCTCGGCCTTCGCGTTCGGCTACGTCGAAGACCTCAACCGCGTGTTCCGCCAGGTGCACCGGGTGCTCAAGCAGAACGCGCCGCTCGTGTTCAGCCTCCCCCACCCCGCCTACACGATGATCGACGACACCGCCGACGAGCCGCTCCTCGTGCGCCGGTCGTACTTCGACCGATCCCCCGTCGACTTCGACTGGAACGGGATCCGGTTCACCCACTTCCACCACACGTTGTCCGACCTCTTCATGGGGTTGATGAGGTCGGGCTACCGGCTCGACACGGTGCTCGAGCCCGAGCCGGTCGCGAGCGGCCCGCGCAGCATGTTCTGGGCCGAGACCTTCCGTTACGTGCCCCGCACCCTCATCGTCCGGGCCCGCAAGGAAGGCATCTAGCGCACTAGGAGCGCACCCACTCCGCGTAGGTCCGCGAGAACAACGCGGGGAGGCCGCCGGTGTGCAGGAACACGACAGGGCCGTCGCCGGCCCGCCCTTCGCGAACCGCGGCGAGCAGACCGGCCATCGCCTTCGCGGTGTAGACGGGGTCGAGTAGCAGTCCCTCGGTGCGAGCGGCGAGGCGGAGCGCCTCCAGCGACGCGTCGGTTGGCGCGCCGTAGCCTGGGCCGAACCGGTCGTGGTCGACGCGAACGGTTCCGGTTGGCTCGGGCAGGCCTGCGAGCGCGGCCGCCTCCGCAGCCTTCTCTGGGACACGGTCGTCGAGGTCGGGACGGGTTCCGACGTCGATCCCGAGGACGAGGTCGTGATCGCCGAGCCCGGCGACGAGACCGGCGTGCGTTCCGCCCGACCCGTCGGCCGTGACGACGAGCCCGATGTCGGCGAGCTGGTCGCGCAGCTCGAGCGCGGCGGACACGTATCCGAGCGCGCCGACCGCAGACGCTCCGCCAATCGGCATCCGGTACGGCCGCCGGCCTTCGGCGGCCAGGCGCGCGCACTGCT
>DASVEG010000358.1:0-8102 GCA_036380695.1 Acidimicrobiales bacterium | reverse complement strand
GTGTGTGACGACCAGCACCTGATCGCTGGCTCCAAGGGCAGCCAGGGAGCGGCCGACGGCCAGCGCCGCCTCACCGCCGATGCCAGCGTCGACCTCGTCGAAGACGAGGGTCCGACCCTCCCCTGCGCCGCTGCCGGCGGACAAGGCGAGCCGCAGCGCCAACATCGTGCGCGCCAGCTCGCCGCCCGATGCGACCTTGGCGAGGGGGAGCGCCGGCTCGCCCTTGTTGGCCGCGAGGAGGAACGCGACGTCGTCCGCCGGGTCGTCGCCCTCGACGCGCACCTCGATTCGAGCGCCCGGGAGGGCGAGCTCGCGAAGCCGCTCCTCGACCGCTCCGGCCAGCTCGGACGCGGCACGGCGCCGGGCGCGCCCGACCGCGGCCGCGGCCTTTGCGACGGCCGCCGCCGCTTCGCCGCGCTCGTGCTCGAGCTGCGCGACACGCACCTCGTGCGACTCGAGCTCGGATACGCGCGCTTCGGCGTCGGCTGCGAAGGCGCGCACCTGCGCCAGCGTGTCGCCGTACTTTCGGCGCAGTTCGCGAAGCGCCTGCCGCCTCGCCCGCACCCCTGCCAAGCGCTCTGGGTCGTCCTCGATCGCCTCGCCCGCGGATCGCACGTCGCTCGCGAGGTCGGCGACCTCGGCCTGCAATGCCCGCGCACGCGTCGAGAACGCCTCGAGGGCGCGCAATGCGCCGAGTGCGCCGAGGGCGTCGCCGATGCGATCGCCCGCGCCCGCGTCGCCCGCGAGCGCGTCGTGCGCGGCGACCGCGGCCTCACGCGCCGCGGCCGCGTTGGCGAGACGATCTTCCTCCGCCTCGAGCGCGGCCTCCTCCTCGTCGTCGGCGATGCCAGCCGACTCGATCTCCCGGAGCTGGAACCGGAGCAGGTCGATCTCCCTGGCCCTCGCCCGTGCGTCGCCGCCGAGGGACGCGAGCGATGCGTCGATGTCGCGCACTCGCCGGCGCGCCTCGTCGCGGGGGCGGTGGTCGACGCCCGCGAACTCGTCGAGGGCGGCGCGTTGCATCGCCGGCGCGAGGAGCGACTGGTGCGCGTGCTGGCCGTGGAGGTCGACGAGCGCGGCGCCGGCCTCCGACAGCGACGCGACGGGAGCCATGCGGCCGTCGACGTACGCGCGTGACCGGCCGCCCGCCGCGGGCACGGCGCGGGCGAGGACGCGCTCGCCGTCTTCCGTCTCGAACCGGCCCTCGACCCACGCGTCGTCCGCGCCCGGCCGCACGAGCACGGGGTCGGCCCGGCCGCCCACGAGCAGTTCGATGGCCTCGACGAGCAACGTCTTGCCCGCGCCGGTCTCGCCCGTGAGCGCGGTCATGCCGGGGCCGAGCACGACGGTCAGGTCGGCGATGACGCCGAGGTCGCGGACGCGGAGCTCGGTGAGCATCAGCGGTCGGTCAACCCGAACTTCGCCTTGAGGATCTGGTGGAAGTTGCGGTCGCCGAAGCGCACCAGCAGGGCAGGGTGCGGGTTGCCGCGGCACGAGACGGTGTCGCCCGCGGTGAGCTGCCCTGCGGGCTGGCCGTCGACGAGCAGCGTCGCCGACGGGCCATCGAGCACTTCGATGCGCACCTCCTCGTCCTCCGCCAGCACGAGGCTGAAGTCGAAGAGCTGGTGTGGCGCGACGGGCTTGACGACCATGGCCCGCAGCGACGGCGACACGATGGGGCCGCGCACCGACAGGTTGTACGCGGTCGAACCGGTCGGCGTGCTCACGATGAGGCCGTCGGCGGCATAGGTGGTGAAGGTGGTGCCCGCGATCGACAGTTCCATGCGGACCGTGTGGCCGGGGAGCGACTTCTCGAGCCACGCCTCGTTGAGGGCGACCCTCGGCGGCGCGTCGGCCCCACCCACGTGCGGGCGGACGCCGAGCGTCATCCGCTCCTCGATCCGGTAGTCGCCGGAGAAGAACCGCTCCAGCGCGCCCTGGAGGTGGGCCGGGTCGCATTCGGTGAGATAGCCGAGGTGCCCGACGTTGATGCCGAGCACGGGGACCGCTGCCCCGCTCACGAGGTCGACCGTCCGCAGCATGGTGCCGTCGCCGCCGAGGCTGATCGCCAGGTCGAGCTGCTCGCACAGGGTGTCGTCCGGGCACGCGAAGGCGCCGAGGCCAGCGGCCTCCGCGTCGTCGGCGGGGATCCGCACCTCGTGGCCCCGCTCGCCGAGCCAGGCGATCGCCGCGTTCGCGAGGTCGACGGCCTCGGGGCGCCCGCGATGGACGACCATCCCGACGAACGCCATCAGCGGTCCCGCGCCTCGTCGACGATCGCGTCGAGTCGGTCGTCGGTGATCGAAGGCCCTTGGTCGTGAGCGCGCACGTGTGCGAGGAACTCCACGTTGCCGTCGGCCCCCGTGATCGGGGACACCATGACGCCAATCATCGCGGCTTCCTGCGCTTCCAGGGCGGAGCGCACCTCGCCGAGCACCCGCCGCCACACCGACGGGTCGCGGATGACGCCCCTGCCCTTGTCGGCCTCGGCCTTGCCCGCCTCGAACTGCGGCTTCACGAGGAGGACGACGTCCGCGTGCGGGGCCGCGTTCGCACCGACCAGGGCGGCCGCGACCCTCCCGAGCGAGACGAACGAGAGGTCGGCGACCACGAGGTCGACCGGCTCGTCGAGCACGACGTCGCGAATGTTGGTGCGCTCCCTGACGACCACCCGCGGGTCGGCCCGGATGCGCTCGTGCAGTTGCCCGTACCCGACGTCGACGGCGACGACCGACGCCGCGCCCCGCTGCAGCAGGCAGTCGGTGAAGCCGCCGGTGGACGCTCCGGCGTCGAGCGCGACGCGGCCGGTGACGTCGATCGCGAACGCATCGAGCGCGCCTTCCAGCTTTTCGCCTCCCCGCCCGACGAAGCGGCGCGCCGGTGCGGTGAGGACTACCTGCTCGCCGGCACCGACCATCCGCGCCGCCTTCAGCGCCGGTGCACCGTCGACGAGCACGCGCCCCGCGACGATCGCCTCCTGGGCCTCCTCGCGGCTGGCAGCGATGCCCCGCCGCACGAGCTCGGCGTCGAGCCGCCGCCTCGCGGTCACCGGCTCACCGGGCCGTCGACGCCCGGCGGTCTCGACGTGCGCGCCTCAAGGGCGGTGGTCGCCCTTGGTGTCGCGCAGAACGTCCGCTTACGCGCCCTTCTTGGAGCCGCCGGCCTTCTTCGCGGACTTGCCTGCACCCGCCGCCTTCTTCGCGGGGCCTGCCTTCTTCGCGGGCGTGCTCGGCGTGGCCTTCTTGGCGGCCTTCTTGGCCGCCTTCGCGGCCGCCGCCTTCACCGCTGAGGCCGCAGGCTCGGGGACGGGCAGCGTCGAGTCGGCCGCGTTCGGCGTCTCGCTCTCGGCCACGCCGCCGGGACCCACGCCGAGGCGTGCGCCGGCACGCGCGGCAAGGTCTTCCAGGCCCAGGTTGCGGATCTGCTCGGCGACCTCGCGCCGGACGATCGCGATGAGCTCGTCGGTGTTCTTCCGGCTGCGCTCGACGAGCTCTTCGAGAAGGCCCTCGGCCTCCTTCCGCCGGATCTCCCCCGCCTTGACGAGGTCTTGGACGATTGCCTCCGCCCGTTCCCTCGTCATCTGCGTGAACGCGAGACCTGCGTCGAGGTAGCGCTTGAGGATGTCGCCCTGGGCCATGGCGGTCACGCTACCCACTGGCGAATCGCGCTTGCAAAAGTACGCACCGGTCGTGCCCACGGCTTTTGGGCGCGTCTAGGGTCGGCGCCGTGGTCCGGCCGTGATCCCGCTGAAGGACTACAACCCGACGCGAACGGTCCCGGTGGTCACGCTGGCGCTGATCGTCGCGTGCGTCGTCGTGTACTTCCTGGTGCAGCCGACGTTCCCGGACGACGCGGTGCAGAGCGTGGAGAGCGCCGACTGCACGAACTTCCGGTTCAACCTCGACAACGCGGCGATCCCGTACGAGATCACCGAGGGCCGGCCGATGACCGAGCCGGAAGCCGAGGAGTTGCTGGACCTGGTCGGGTGCTCGCCCAGCGAGGGCCAGGACAGCTCGCCCGACAAGAGCGTGGTGCTCGCCGTCCTGTACTCGATGTTCCTGCACGGAGGGTTCCTGCACCTCGGCGGCAACATGCTCTACCTCTGGGTGTTCGGCAACAACATCGAGGAGGTCGCGGGCAAGGTCGTCTACGTCGTCTTCTACGTGGTCGCCGGCGCGGTGGGCACGCTCGCCCACGTCGCCTTGAACGTCGACAGCCCGATCCCGCTGGTCGGCGCGTCTGGCGCCATCGCGGGCGTGATGGGCGCCTACCTCGTGCTGTTCCCGAAGGTGCCCATCCGGACGCTGATCATGTTCTTCCTCATCATGCTGAGGGACATCCAGGCGAGGTGGCTGCTCGGCATCTGGTTCATCTCGCAGTTCCTCATCAACCCCAACGGCGGCGTCGCGTGGGCCGCCCACGTGGGCGGCTTCGTCTTCGGCGTCCTCGGCGGGTTGGTGTTGCGGGCGAGGCGACCACCCGAGCCGAAGCCTCAGTACGCGGCCGACCGCCCGTACTTCTGATCGACGAGACCGGCGAGGTCGCGGGCGACGACGTCGGGCCGCGGCTCGACGGGGCCGTCCTCCGCCGTCACGCCAGAGAGCACGAGCGCGAACGGGACCCCGAGCCGCCGCGCCAGCAGGCCGTCGGTCGACGGGCGGTCGCCGACCATGAGCTCGACGTCGGCGACCCTCGCCCGGAGGAGGTCGACGATCGGCGGGAACGGCTTGCCCGCCACCACCGGCGTCGCGCCCGACGCGTAGGCGACGGCGGCGAGGAGCGCCCCGCCGCCGGGGAGCGGACCGGACGGCGTCGGGTACGTCGCGTCGTCGTTCGTCCCGATGAGACGCGCCCCGCCGCGGACCGCGTCGTGCGCCGCGGTGAGCCGGGCGAAGTCGAAGTCGCGGTACCACCCGACGATCACCGCGTCTGCGGCGCCGTCGCGCACGGGCGTGGCGCCGCGGGCGACGAGCGCCTCGTCGACGCCAGGGCCTGCGCACACGAGCACCGTCTCCCCCTGCTCGACGAGCATCGCCGCCGCCTGTGCGGAGGTGATCAGGTCGTCGTCCGTGGCTGGCACCCCGCACCGCTCGAGCTTCGACAGGTACTCGGCGACGGTCGCGCTGGAGTTGTTGGTGACGAACACGACGCCGGCGCCCTCGCTGCGAACCCTGGCGATGGCGTCCGCCGACCCCGGGATCGGATCGTCGGCGAGCCACACGACGCCGTCGAGGTCGAGCACCCAGGTCATGTCCGTCGCTTCCTACCACCGCGACCCGGCGTGTCAGCATGGGGCGTGCCCGGCTTCTCCCCGTTCCGCGGCGTCCGATACAACGCCGAAGGCGGCCACGTCGACGACGTGATCGCGCCGCCGTACGACGTGATCTCGCCGGACGACCGCGCCGCCCTCGTCGCCCGCAGTGACTACAACGCCGTGCGGCTCGAGCTGCCGGACAGCTACGAGTCGGCGGCGTCGCTCTGGCGTCAATGGCTCGACGAGCGGGTGCTCGTGGCCGACGAGGAGCCCGCCTTCTACGCCCACCGCATGGGGTTCCACGACGAGGCGGGCCGGCCACGGCAGACCACCGGCATCTTCGGCGCGCTCGAGCTGTCGATGCCCGGCGAGGGTCACATCCTCCCGCACGAGCACACGACCCCAAAGGACAAGGCCGATCGTCTCGACCTCCTCCGCGCCACGAGGGTGAACCTGTCCCCCATCTGGGTGCTGTCGCCGGCCGAGGGGCTGTCCGCTCTGGCCGAGCCGCCTGGCCCGCCCGACATGCGCGCCACCGACTCGCTCGGCGTGCACCACCGGCTGTGGAGGCTCACCGCGCCCGCGGTCGTGGAGGCCATCGCCGGCGCGCTGGCGTCGCAGCCGGTCCTCGTTGCCGACGGCCACCACCGGTTCGAGGTGGCCAACGCGTACCGAAGCGAGACGGGCGTCGGGAGCGGCGACACCGGCGCGCAGGCGATCCTCGCCCTCGTCGTCGAGCTGTCGGAGGAGCAGCTGTCGGTCCGGCCCATCCACCGGGTGCTCTCGGGGCTGCCGGCCGGCTTCGACCTCGTCGACGCCCTCGGCGCCCACTTCGATGTGTTCCCGACCGAGCCCGTCGACGAGACCATCCTCAACCGGATGGACGACGCGGGCGCGCTCGGGCTCGTGAACCGCGACGGCGTGTGGTTGCTACGCCCGAAGGACGCGACCGTGGCCGCGGCGTCGCACGACCTCGATTCGAGCCGGCTCGACGTCGCGCTGGCGGCGCTGCCCGATCACCGGCTCGTCTTCCAGCACGGGTGGGATCTCGTCGCCGCTGCGGTCGAGAAGGGCGAGGCCGAGGCGGGCGTGCTGCTCCGCCCCGCGACGGTCGGCCAGATCGCGGACGTCGGCCATGGCGGCGACCGCATGCCCCCGAAGACGACGTTCTTCTATCCCAAGCCCGCGACCGGCCTCGTCTTCCGTTCCCTCGACCTCTGACCCCCCAATCCGGGAGGGGCGGCTCAGGCGGAGGCGGTGCGGGCCACCGGGTTGCACACCCGGCACGGCGGCAGGTCGCGCGAGGCGACGTCGTCCGCGGAGAGCAGCTCGAGGCCGCTCCTGCCCTGCACGGTGCGGCACGACGACAGGTGGTACGCCGCCGCGGTGGCGACGAAGAGGTTGCCGTCGTCGGGGACGGCGGTGAGCGTCGGTTGCGTCGACCCGCCCCCGTGCACCGGCGCGCCGCCCCCGAGCAGTTCCTCCAGCCGGTCCTGCAGGGTGAGGATGTCGCGCCGGAAGCTCTGGGTGGCCGCGAGCGTCAGCCCGCACAGGATGAACGCGAGGCCGGTCACCCCACCGGACAACACGTAGGGGAACTGCCCCTGGATGAAGTCCTTGCTCGCCGCGCCGTTCCACGCGAGGAAGATCAGGCCGAAGCCAACGACAACGAGCCCGACGGCCAGGTACAGACTCGACTTCGCCCAGGTACGCACGCCGCGAGGCTATGACGACCCCGGCGGGCCCCGCCACCCCGCGACGCCGACGCCAACCGCTCCGCTCCCCTTTTGGGCGCGAAAACCCGCAACATATGGCCGAATTCCCGCCCAAAAACGGGAGGCCGGCCCCTCAGCCGAGGAGCATCTCGCGCAGGCGCGTGGAGTCCCGGAGGTCGTCGCCGCGGACCTCGGCCTCGACGACGCCCTTCTGCAGGACGAGCGCGAGGTCCGCCACCTCGAGCGCCCCGATGTTCTGCTCCACGAGGATCACGGTGATGCCGACGTCGTTGAGCTCGTTCACGATCCGGAAGATCTCCTTCACGATGACCGGCGCGAGGCCGAGCGACGCCTCGTCGATGATGAGCAGCTTCGGGTTGGCCATGAGCCCGCGGCCGATCGCGAGCATCTGCTGCTCGCCGCCCGACAACGTGCCCGCGTCCTGGTTGCGGCGCTCACGCAACCGGGGCAGGTAGTCGAAGACGCGCTCGCGCTGCTGTTCGAACCACCCCTTCTTCGACCGCTGCGACCACGAGCCGACGAGCAGGTTGCGCTCGACCGACAGCGTCGGGAACACCCGGCGACCCTCTGGCACGAGCACGACACCGGACTTCACGGCTTCCTGCGCCGACCAGCGGGTGACGTCCTTGCCCTCGAACTCGACACGGCCCTCCCACGGCGTACGCGCGCCGCACAGGTTCTGGACGGTGGTCGACTTGCCGGCGCCGTTGAGGCCGAGGATGACCGCGGTCTCGCCCTGGCGGACCGAGAACGACACGCCGTGGAGGACCGGCAGCGAGCCGTAGCCGGCCTTGAGCTCGCGCACGTCGAGCAGCACGGGCCCGGACGCGCCGCCACCGCTCGGTCGCGGCGCGGCAGCCTCCTCCGGCGCGCCACCGTCCCCGTCGACGCCATCGTGCACGTCGCCGTCGACGTCCACACCAGCGTCGACACCACCGTCCACGTCGACGGCGCCGTCGGGCTTCGCGGCGTCGCCGTAGCGGCGCCTCCGCCTGGTCGGGGTCCCGGCGTCAGGCAAGGCTCGTCGCTCCCTCACCCATATAGGCCTCGGCGACGGCCTCGTTGTCGCGGATCGCGTCCGGGAGGCCTTCGGCCAGCAACGCGCCGAAGTT
>DASVEG010000357.1:0-2271 GCA_036380695.1 Acidimicrobiales bacterium | reverse complement strand
ACGCTCACCCGCACGTCGACCGTCCTCATGCTCGACCTGTCGCTGTCGATGCCGATGCGCGACAACTTCCTCGCCGCGAAGAAGGTGGCGATGGCGCTGCACTCGCTCATCAGCTCGCAGTACCCGCGCGACTTCCTCGGCATCGTCGGCTTCAGCGAAGTCGCCCGCGAGCTCAAGCCGGAGCAGCTGCCCGAGGTGTCGTGGGACTTCGTCTACGGCACGAACATGCAGCACGCGTTCCAGATCTCGCGCCGCCTGCTCTCGCGACAGTCGGGCACGAAGCAGATCATCATGATCACCGACGGCGAGCCGACGGCCCACATCATGAGGAACGGCGAGGTCTTCTTCAACTACCCGCCCGTGCGCGAGACCGTCGACGCGACGTTGTCCGAGGTCAACAAGTGCACCCGTGACGGGATCCGCATCAACACCTTCATGCTGGACGCCACGAGCTACCTGCGCGACTTCGTCGAGAAGCTGACCCGCCTCAACCGCGGCCGCGCCTTCTTCACGACGCCGGAGACGCTGGGCGACTACGTCCTCGTCGACTTCATCGAGCAGAAGCGCGCGCAACGCGGCGGCGGCTCCCGCCGCGCCGGCTGACCCTTTCCGCCGCGCGGCGCGCTTTGTCGCAGTTGTCCGCGGTAGGCGCGGTTGTGGCGCGAAAAAGCGCGGGCCGGGACGTGCACGGGTCGGGCGGGGTGACCTGCCGCGACACCTGCTCCGCCCCCGCCGCGAGGCCCGCGAACCCTTGTGTGATCAGCGTTTTCCGAAATCTCCGCTTGCGTTCTCCGGGGAGAGGGGCGAAGATCACACCAATGTAATTACATCGGTGCTATGGACCCTCCACCTCGGTGGGGGTGCAGGGCCGATCGAGGGGAGACCACCGATGGAACTCGCATTGCACAAGTTCCTGCAGGAAGACCGCAGCTGGCAGCTCAAGGCGAACTGTCTCGGCGTCGACCCCGACCTCTTCTTCCCGGAGCGTGGCGCGTCCACGAAGGAGGCGAAGGAGGTCTGCCGCGGGTGCATCGTCCGCGAGCAGTGCCTCGAGTACGCCCTCGCCAACGGAGAGAAGTTCGGGATTTGGGGCGGCATGAGCGAACGCGAGCGGCGTCGCATCCGCAGGGCCCGTGCACTGGCGCGGAGGAATGCCGCCTCCGCATGACCCCGCGCCGCCCGGCCTCCCACGACCGGCCGGCGGCGCCTCACATCGAACTTCCCCCATCGAGGCCCGCCTGATCCAGGCGGGCCTCGATCGTTCGCTCGGACGATACGTCGAGCTCGCTCCAACGACGCGACGGGATGCCGTCGACCACGCGGCCGGGCACGAGCCCGACGAGCTCCGCCCGCTCGACGGGCGCGTGTGAAGCGACGGCGTCGTATGCCTCCGCCGGCCCGAACGCGATCGGCGCGACGAGGTTGCACGACACCTGTGCGCGTCCACCGACGTCGAGCCCGAGCGTCCGCAGCTGCGGCGTACGGATGGCCGCGGCGATGCGCTTCGCATCCGCGACGGTCGCGGGAGGCGCCAGCCACAGGTTGTACGCGACGAGGACGTACCGAGCCCCGACGCAACACGCGCCTGCGGACGGGTGCGGCTCCCGCGGGCCCGCGTCGGGGAACACCGTCTTGAACGCCTCGCGCCGAACGTCGGGCAGGGCGATCACGTCTCCGTCCCCGTCTCCGTAGAGGAAACACGGCACGCCCAGGCCGGCGCCGATCCGCGCCGCGGTGTTGCGACGCGCCGAGACGGCGTGGTCGATGGTGAGGTCGCCGAGCGGGACGAAGGGGACGACGTCGGCGGCGCCCAGGCGCGGGTGAGCGCCCAGGTGGTGGCGGAGGTCGATGCGCTCGACCGCGGCCCGAACCACCTCGTACGCCGCGTCGGCCACGTCGCGCTCGGCACCGGCGAGCGTGAGGACCGAGCGGTGGTGATCGGCGTCGACGTGCACGTCGAGCAGGTGTCGGCCGGCGGCCGCGGCGATGGCGTCGACGACGTCGCGCCGGCGCCCCTCGCTCACGTTGATCACGCACTCGAGCACGGCTCGTAGGCTCGCACGTCACCATGGACGTCGGTCTCGCCTTGCCGCAGTTCGACTACTCGGTGGCAGGCGAGTCGCCGCTCCGGTGGGCGACGGTCGAGGCGTGGGCCGATGCCGCCGTTGCCAACGGGTTCACGAGCTTGTGGGTGGCCGACCACCTGTTCCTGTCGATCGAGAAGTACGGCGGGCCCGCGGCCGAGCACGGCTGCTTCGACGCGATCGTCGC
>DASVEG010000356.1:0-7574 GCA_036380695.1 Acidimicrobiales bacterium | reverse complement strand
CGGCACGATCACCGGCCGCCACGTCGACGACCGCGCCGCGCTCAAGGAGACCGTGCGCACTCCCTCTGGCGCGCTGCAGATCCGCAAGGCGACCACGCACAACCTGCGCAACGTCGACGTCGACATCCCGCTCGGCGTGCTGTGCGTCGTGACCGGCGTGGCCGGCTCGGGCAAGAGCTCGCTGATCTACGGGTCGGTGTCGGGCCGCGAGGGCGTGGTGTCGATCGACCAGGCGCCGATCCGTGGCTCGCGTCGCAGCAACCCCGCGACGTACACGGGCCTGCTCGAACCGATCCGCAAGGCGTTCGCCAAGGCCAACGGCGTGAAGCCCGCGCTGTTCAGTGCGAACTCCGAAGGCGCGTGCCCGACGTGCAACGGCAACGGCGTCATCTACACCGACCTCGCGATGATGGCCGGGGTCGCGACGACCTGCGAGCAGTGCGAGGGCAAGCGGTTCGACGCGTCGGTGCTCGACTATCACCTCGGCGGGCGCGACATCAGCGAGGTCCTCGCCATGTCGGTGAGCGAAGCCGCGGAGTTCTTCGCAGACGGCGAGGCGCGAGTGCCTGCGGCGCACGCGGTGCTCGTCCGGCTGGCCGACGTCGGCCTCGGCTACCTCACCCTCGGCCAGCCCCTCACCACGCTGTCTGGCGGCGAACGCCAACGGCTCAAGCTCGCGACGCACATGGGCGAGCGGGGAGGCGTCTACGTGCTCGACGAGCCGACAACGGGCCTCCACCTCGCCGACGTCGAGCAGTTGCTCGGCTTGCTCGACCGGCTCGTCGACTCCGGGAAGTCGGTGATCGTCATCGAGCACCACCTGGCGGTCATGGCCCACGCCGACTGGATCGTCGACCTCGGGCCCGGCGCGGGGCACGACGGTGGTCGCGTCGTGTTCGAGGGCACGCCCGCCGACCTCGTCGCGGCGCGCTCCACCCTCACCGGCGAGCACCTCGCCGCGTACGTGGGCGCCTGACGGCGAATCGCTCGGGCAGGGGCGTACCCTTTGGGGGAGACAGGCGGGAGGCGGCTATGGCGATCGGCGGACTCGGCTCGCGCAAGCAGCGCATCGCGGTGGCGGCCGGCGTTGGCGCACTCGTCCTCGTCGCCGGAGCGGCCGTCGCGATCTCGAGGTCGCCCGACCGCGAGACGTCGGTGGCGGCCGGCGACGCCGATCGCGGCCTGACCGAGGACGGAGCGGACCGGTCGACGACGACGATCGCGGTCACGACCTCGACGTCCGGCCAACCTCCGCCGGCGACGACGGCGAGCGCCCGCCCCCGCGCCGCGAAGGTGGCGGCACCGGCGACGACGACGACGGCCGCGCCCGAGGTTGCCGCGCCGGAGCGATGTGAAGAGCGCCGGCCGGACGCATCGCTCCCGGTCGGGGTCGACGTGATCGGCATCGGCGACGCGAAGGGCCTCCGCGAGGTCTCGCTCGACGGCGGCGCGACGTATCCGATCACCGCCTCGGCGGCGCGCAGCTACCCGCACGCGCGCTGGTCGCCGACCGGCCGCTACGTCGCGCACGTGCGCGACGACGGCCTCGCCGTCACCGACCTCGTGACGAACTGTTGGAGGATCGTCGCGACCGGCGGGCACGTCGACACCCTCGACTGGTCGCCCGACGAGAAGCAGATCGGCTTCCGGTACAACCCGCAGACGAGCCCGCGCTCCGAGGAGCGGCTGCACACGATGCAGCGGGACGGGACCCGTCGCACCGACCTTGCCGCTGTCGTCAACGGACCGGCATGGGCGCCGGACGGGTCCGGCCGCATCGCCTACCACGACCGCGAAGGCATGAAGGTGCGCGACGCCACGGGGAAGGTGTCCGTGGTCCACCGCGCCACCACGACCGAGTTCGCGGCATGGTCGCCCGACGCGAAGCGCATCGCGTTCACGATCAGCGTCGACAACGGCGTCTGGGTCGCCGACGCCAACGGCACCGCTGGCACGAAGTTGACCAAGGAGTTCGCCCCGCAGATCTTCTCGAGCTCGTGGTCGCCGGACGGCTCGAAGCTCGCGTACGCCTACCAAGGCAACGTCTGGACGATGAACGCCGACGGCTCCGACGCCCGCGCGCTCACCACCGACCAGGAGGCGCACGGGAAGCCGCACTGGTCGCCAGGCGGCACGCGCATCGCGTTCATGAGCGGCGGAGCGGCCACGACCGGTGCGACCATCCTCACCGTGGCGGCGACCGGCGGAGAGTCACGCGTCGTCGCCGAGTCCGCCTGGCTCTTCGGCTACTTCAGGCGGCCGGCGACGAACTGAGCATTTCCGCCGGGTGTCAGGATCGGCGGGCCCGTGGTGTTGAGAACGTGATGGCCCCGCTCGAGGACGATCGTTTCGCCGAGGTCTTCCGCGCGCACTACGCGCGCCTCGTCGGCTTGGCGCGCCGCGTCCTCGGCGATGCGGACGAGGCGGAGGACGCCGCGCAGGAGGCCTTGCTGGCCTTGCGGACCGACCCGGTCGCCCACCGCGGCGACGACGACGTCGCGGCCTGGTTGTCGCGCGTCGTGACCAACGGCAGCCTCAACCGGTTGCGCAGCCGCCGCCGCGCCGACGTGCGGGCGCAGGTCGTCGCGGCCCGCGACGTCCGCCCCCATCCCGTCGACCCCCACGACGAGATCGTCGGCGCGGACGAGCGCGGCCGAGTGCGCGCGTCGCTCGCCGTGCTTCCCGAACGGCAGGCCACCGCGCTGCTGCTCCGCCACGCCGGCCACAGCTACCGAGAGATCGCCAATGCCCTCGGCGTCGCCGAGGGGTCGGTCGGCGTGCTGCTCGCCCGCGGCGAGCGCGCCTTCCGTCGTGCCCACGAGGAGATGACCCGATGACCGACTGCGCCGACTCGACGGCCCTTCGCGCCCACCTCGACCACAAGAACGCCGCGCTCGACGAACACCTCGACACGTGTGAGACCTGCGCCGGGCTGCTCCTCTCCGTAGCCGCCGACGCCGGCTTCGCCCGGCGGGAGCTCGCGTTGCTCGACCTCGTCGATACCGTCGATGTCGATGTCGATGTCGAGGCCGCGCTGGCCGCGGTCACCGGCAGCGTGCGAGCCCCGGTTGCGCCGCTCGCGGCGGCGCGTGCCGGGCGAGGGTCATCGGCCGGCCGGCGGGTGATCCTGGCCGGTGCCGCCGCGCTCGTCGTGCTCACCGCCGCTGTCACCCCCGCCGGGCGCGGCGCGCTCGCCGAGGCGCTCGACGCGTTTCGTGGCGAGCGGCTCCAGCCCGTCACGGTCGACATGCAGGCATGGGCGAGCTCGTTCGACGCCGACGCGCTCGCCGCGCTCGGCGACGTCGACACCACCGACCTGTCGGAGCCGGACGAGGTCGCCGGCCTCGCCGAGGCCGAGACCGTGTCCGGCATCACGGCACCCGGGGTGAGCGGCACGCCCGACCACGTCCTCGCGCTCGCACCTGGCACGGCACGGCTGGTGCTCCAGACCAGGGCTGGCAACGGCGTGCCTGCCGACCTCGACGGCGCGGCGCTCGTCGTGGACGTGCCGGGTGCGATCGGCGCGATCTTCGGGACGCTCGACGGCCCGCCCGAGGTGTTCGTGGGCCGGAGCGGGCCACTGGTGGTCCGGGCCGAGGGCGCGCCCCTCGAGAAGATCCGCTCGTTCCTGCTGTCGCGCGACGAACTGCCGGAGGAGCTGCGCTCGCAGCTCGCGGCGATCCGCGACTGGCGATCGACCATCCCGGTGCCCGTGCCGCTCGACGGCCCTGGCTGGAAGGAGGTCGAGGTCGCCGGGCGACCGGCGATCGCGTTCGGCGACGACACCGGGCTCGGCGCCCTCGTCATCCGCCAAGACCGCGAAGGAGTGACGGTGGTCGGGGGGCGCATGGGCGTCAACCGCGCACTGGAGCTCGCGGGGGAGGCGTGACGGCGGCAGTCGATCCGGCGGCCGGAGCGCCGACCGTCCCCATCGTGGCGACCGGTCTGCGCAAGGCGTACCGCAACCGCACCGTGCTCGACGGTGTCGACATTCACGTCGGCCCCGGCCAGGTCGTCGGGCTCCTCGGGCCCAACGGCGCGGGCAAGACGACGATCGTCAAGTCGCTGCTCGGCATGGTGCACCTCGACGCCGGCGACGCGACCGTGCTCGGCCGCCCCGCTGGCGACCCGACCGCGCGCCGCGGCCTCGGCTATCTCCCCGAGCAGTTCCAGTACCCGGGGTGGCTCGACGGTCGGCAGGTGCTGGAGGTCCACGCGCGCCTGCTCGGGCTGCCTCAAGCCGAACGCCCCGCCGCGATCGCCGACGCGCTGCACCTCGTGGGGCTGGGCGGGCGCGGGGACGATCGGGTCGCCGGATATTCCAAGGGCATGCAACAGCGGCTCGGCCTCGCGACCGCGGTGCTGGGGCAGCCCGAGCTCGTGATCCTCGACGAGCCGACGTCCGCGCTCGACCCCATTGGTCGCAGGGAAGTACGTGATCTGATCCGCTCCTTGCGGGATCGAGGTACCGCGGTGCTGCTCAACTCGCACTTGCTCGGTGAAGTGGAGCAGGTGTGCGACCACATCGTCATCCTCGACCGCGGCCGCGTCGTTCGCTCGGGAGCCCTCGCCGACGTCGCGGTCGGCGCCGAGGTCCGCGTCACCGTCGAACGTCTCGACGACGACGCCCTTTCGGTCCTGCAGGGGTTCGGCCGGATCGCCGCGCGCGACGGCGACACCGCGCTGCTCGAGCTCGACGACGTCGCCGCGGTGCCGGCCCTCGCCGCCGCGCTGGTCACGCGCGGGCATGGCATCTGCGAGCTCGTTCCACTGCAGCGCTCGCTGGAAGACGTCTTCGTCGACCTCGTCGGTAGCACGGAAGAGGGCAGGTGACCGTCGTCCTCCTCACGTTGCGCGAGGCGGCGAACCGCAAGGTCCTCCTCGTTGGTGCGGTGATCAGCACCGCGTTCCTCCTCCTGTTCTGGCTTGGCTTCGCCGTCGGTTTCGACCAGGCGGCCAGCGAGGGCGGCGACCCGATGGAGAGTGCGGTCGCGGCGACGCTGATGACGGTGCTCGGTCTCTATGCCGTGCAGTTCCTGGCCGCGTTCATGGCCGTGTTGCTCGCGAGCGGCGCGGTCGCTCCGGAGATCGAGAGCGGGCGCCTGCACGCCGTGCTGGCGCGACCGATCTCGCGAACGTCGTGGCTCGCCCAGCGGGCGGGCACGTTCGCCGCGCTCGCGTCGGCATACATCGTGGTGATGTCGGGCGCGATCCTCACGATCGCATCTGGAGTCGCGGGCTACGCCGCGATCGCACCGGGGCGCGCCATGGGTCTGCTCGCGCTCGAGGTCGTCGTCCTCGTCGCGCTCGGCACTGCGCTGTCGGTCCGCCTGTCCGCGATCGCCGCCGGGGTCGTCGTCATCGCGTTGTACGGCGCGGCGTGGATCGCCGGGATCATGGAGATCGTCGGTACCGTGCTCGGCAACGACACCCTCCAACGGATCGGTGTCGCGGTGAGCCTCGTGATCCCGTCCGACGGGCTGTGGCGCGGCGGGTCGTACTACCTCCTGTCGCCGGTGTACGTGGCCGGCACGAGCGCCGACAACGCCATCCCGTTCGCGGGGTACGGCGCACCGAGCGTCGCGTTCATCGCGTGGGCGATCGCCTACGCCGCGGGGTGGTGCCTGCTCGCCGACCGGTGGTTCCGGCGGCGCGACCTGTGACCGCGCGCTAGAGACGCCTCGCGGTTCTGGCGACGAGGTCGTCGATGCGCTCGTCCATGTGATTGATGTCGACGGGCACCCGACCAGCGACCTGGATCGGTATGAACCGCTTCCATGCCGGCCCGTACGCGAGGAACGCCTGCACGTCCCACGCGGGGTCGACCGATCGTCCGGCCTCGGCTTCGTACGCCTGGAGGAACCGCTCCGCCCAGTCGGCGGAGAACAGCACCGCAAGGTTGAGGCGGCAGTGGCCTACGTCGATCTCCGGCGGGCCGACACACGCATTGGGCCAGTCGACGATCCCCGTCAGCCGTTGGCGCGACCAGAGCATGTTGTAGTGCTGGTAGTCGCGGTGGATGAAGCGCGCGGTCGGCTCTGGCGGTGGCTCGTTGGCGATCGCGATCGCTGCCTTCCACGCCCGGGGATGCGCAGACCACTCGGGCACGCGAAGCGAAGACGGATCCCCCCACCGGTTCCAGCGCGCGGCGTCGATCGCGGCTTGGTGGATGCGGGCCAGCGCGGCCGCCATCTGTCCGAGCCAGCGGTCCGGGTCGGCCGGCGCGAGGAAGATCTGGCCCGGCAGGCACGTCATCAGCAACGCGGGCGTGCCCGCACCGTCCGGCTCGTCTCCGCGGGACACCGCAATCAACCGAGGCGTCGCAAGGTCGACCTTCTCCAGCGCCCGGAGCACCTCGGCCTCGCGGGCGACGTCGTCCCGCGCCCACCGCGCCTGCTCTTCGTCGGTCGTGAGCCACCGCCGCAGGACCACCGACTGGGCGGCGTTCGAAGACTGGACGCGTAGCCGGTGAACGGACGACGTGATGCCACCCGTCAGCCGCCGCCACGAGACCACGCGCGCGCCTCTGCCCATCCGACGCTCGACCCATCGCAACGCGTCGTCGGACGGTCGGCGGCGCATCGGATGCATCGGTGCATTGTTGCGCTAGGAACAGCGAATGTCCTCGACGGTGCTGTACATGTCGATGTCGCTGGACGGGTTCGTCGCCGGACCGAACGAAGGCCCCGGCAACGGGCTCGGCGACGGTGGCGAGCGTCTGCACGAGTGGTTGTTCCCTGGCGACGGCGCCGCCGGCCCGTCGGCCGACCGTCTGCACGGGGCGAACCGGAGGGTCTACGACGAGTTCATGGCGACGGGCGCCGTCGTCGCGGGGCGGGGGACGTTCGAGCCGGCGGAGGGATGGGGCGGCGACCATCACGACGGCGTACCGATCTACATCCTCAGCCGCCACCCGGCACCCGCGTGGGCCGCGGACTGGCCCGCGGTCCACTACGTCAGCGACCTCGATGCCGCGATGCGAGACGCCACGTCCGCGGCCGGCGACAAGGACGTGCTCGTCCACGGTGCGAGCATCGCCCAGCGCGCGCTGCGGGCAGGCGTGCTCGACGAGATGGAGATCACCGTGGTCCCGATCCTGCTCGGCGATGGTCGGCACTTGTTCGAGCAGTTGGGCGTCGGGCCCCGGGAGCTGGAACGCGTCAGGGTGCTCGAAGGCGACGGCGGCGTGACCCACCTCCACTACCGCGTCCGCGCGTGAGCACCGACGAGGCGCGCGACGGGGTCGCGCTCACGAACCTCGACCAGCAGTTGTTCGACGGGGCAGACGCGACCAAGCGCGACCTCGTCGACTACCTCGACACGATGTCCGATCGCATCCTGGCTGGGCTGCGCGACCGCCCCCTCTCGGTGATCCGCGTCCACCGCGGGCAAGAGGCGTTCATGCAGAAGAACGTGCCGAAGTACACGCCCGACTGGGTCCGCACGGTCACCTTCTGGGCCGAGACGTCGAAGCGTCACGTCTCCTATGCGCTGTGCAACGACCGGCGCACGCTGCTCTGGTTCGGCAACCAGCGCGCCGTCGAGTATCACCCGACGCTCGTCACCGCCGAACG
>DASVEG010000355.1:0-15218 GCA_036380695.1 Acidimicrobiales bacterium | reverse complement strand
CGTTCGGCTCGCTGCTCGCGGTCGGCGTCGTGCGGAACCTCGTGACCGGCCGCTCGATGAGCGTCGCCGCGCTGGTGACGTCGATCCTCTTCTGGCAGGTCGCGATCTCGCTCGCCGCGGTGGGCGCACTCGTCGGCGGCCGTCGCCGCCGGAAGGAAGCGGCTGCGTGACGTCCGCTGGCGAGGCGCGCATCCTCGTGATCGACGTCGGCACAAGCGGCGTGCGCGCCGCGATCGTCGACGGCCGCGGCGAGGTCGGGCACGTGCACTACCGCGAGGTGTTGCCGGAGACGCCGATGCCGAGCTTCGTGCAGTTCGACGCGAAGGCGATGGGCGACGCGGTGCTCGCGATGGCGCGTGCCGCCGTCGAGAGCGGCGGCGTACCGACCGCGGTGGGCATCGCCAACCAACGCGCGTCGACCATCGTCTGGGACCGCACCACCGGCGAACCGGTGGGGCCGGGCGTCGGGTGGCAAGACCTTCGCACCGTCGGCATGTGCCTGTCGTTGCAAGCGCAGGGCATCCGCATCGCCCCGAACGCGTCGGCGACGAAGCTCGCCTTCCTGCTCGACATGGCGGACCACAACCGCACGCGTGACCTCGCGTTCGGCACCGTCGACACGTGGGTCGCGTGGCTGCTGTCGGAGGGCGCGGTGCACGTCACCGATGCCACGAACGCCGGCGTCACCGGCCTCCTGCACGCAGACGGGTCGGGATGGAACCCGCCGATCCTCGACGCGCTGCGCATCCCCGAGGGCGTGCTGCCGGAGATCGTCGACTCGTCGGGCGTGGTTGGCCACGCCAGTGCGCTGCCCGGTTCGCCGCCCATCGCGGGGATCGCCGGCGACCAGCAGGCGTCGCTCGTCGGCCAGGGGTGCGTGCGGCCGGGGCTCGCGAAGATCACGTTCGGCACCGGCGGGATGCTCGACGTCACCATCGGCGCCGACCGGCCCGGGTTCGAGACCAGGGGCGGCGGCGGGTGCTTCCCGATCATCGCCTGGCGCCGCGACGGCGTGATCACGTGGGGCCTCGAGGCGGTCATGCTCTCCGCGGGGACGAACGTCGAGTGGCTGCGGGACGACCTCGGGGTCATCGACTCGGCCGCGCAGTCGGAGGAGGTCGCGGCGAAGGCAGCCGACACCGGCGACGTCTGGTACGTCCCCGCGCTGTTGGGTCTCGGCACGCCGCACTGGGACTTCGGCGCACGCGGCACGCTCGTCGGGCTCACCCGGGGCACGGGCCGACCCGAGCTGGTGCGGGCCGTGCTCGAAGGAGTCGCCCATCGCGGCGCCGACCTCGTCGAGGCAGCGGAGGCCGACGCGGGCAGGCCGATAGAGGGGTTGCGCGTCGACGGCGGCATGACCGCCAATCGCGTGTTCGTGCAGGCGCTGGCGGACGCGACCGGCCAGCGGGTCGAGGTGTCCCCCGTCCTCGAGGCCACGACGCTCGGGGCGGCTTACCTCGCCGGGCTCGCGACCGGGGTGTGGCAGAGCGACGACGAGATCGCCGACGCATGGAACCCGCGAGCGGTCGTCGAGCCGGAGCGGGTTGCGGACCGCGACCGCTGGCGGGCTGCGGTGGAGCGGGCGCGGGCGTGGGTGCCCGAGCTCAGCGCGCTCGACTTCTGAAGACCATCCGCAGCACCACGTAGACGAGCGCGGCGACGGCGGCGATCTTCACGAGGAACCAGACCGTCGCCACGATCGCACCGAAGACCTTGAGCAGTATCAGTGCGCCGACGACGGCGCCGAGGACGAGCAGCCCGTCGTCGAGCACCGACAGTTTCGACGAGCGCTTGCGGGTCGACACCTGATCGCCATCACGTACGCCGGGGAGGTTCACGTCTCAACGGTACGCCCGCGGCAGCCAAACGGGCCTGTGCTATCGGTCACTCCGGCTTGTGCTTTGGCCACGAACCGCAGTGGACGCCGGTTCGTGGCCGAAAGCGGGTGCCGGGTGCGCCTAGAGCGGCGTTCGCCCGTCGCCCTTACAGACGTTCACCACCGCCGGTCGGGGTCACGATTTCTCACCGCCCGCCGGCCGAAGGGGCCGTGGCGAGCGCGGCGCGACGGGCGCGGATAGGTTCGCCGCGATGGACGTGCTCGTCGTCGTCGGCGCGGCGACCACCCCCGACCGCCTGCTCGCGAAGGCCAGGCGCGTGGTCGCGGTCCCGGCAGGTCAGCCGCCCGCGGCCGACGTCATCGCGGACATCCGCGTCCGCATCCCCCGACTCGTCGGCGTCGTCGGGGACGGGGACGACGTGGTCGTGGTGGCCGACGCGTTGCACCAGTCGGGCTTCCCCGTCGTGGTGTTCACCGACGACGCCGCGGCGACGGGCGACCCGCGCCTCGTCGGCGTCGAGGTGCTCGCGATGTCGGACACGTCGGCGCCGATGGAGACGGTCGACTCGCTGGTCGACCTCGTCGGCGACACGCCGCTTGTCCGCCTCGACCGCACGGGCCGCGACCTGCACTGCCACCTGCTCGCGAAGCTCGAATTTCTCAACCCGGGCGGCAGCGTGAAGGACCGCCCCGCGCTCACGATGATCGAGGCGGCGGAGCGCGACGGCCGCCTGCAGCCCGGCGGCACCATCGTCGAGCCGACCTCGGGCAACACGGGTGTCGGCCTCGCGATCGTCGCGGCGCGGCGCGGGTATCGGTGCGTGTTCGTGATGCCGGACAAGATCGCGTCGGAGAAGGTCGCGCTGCTGCGGGCCTACGGGGCGGAGGTCATCGTCTGCCCGACGACGGTCGCGCCCGAACACCCCGACTCGTACTACTCGGTGTCCGATCGCCTCGTGCAGGAGATCCCCGGCGCGTTCAAGCCCGACCAGTACCACAACGCCGCCAACCCGCTCGCGCACGAGCTGTCGACCGGGCCGGAGATCTGGAAGCAGACGGCCGGCCGGGTCACCCATTTCGTCGCGGGCGTCGGCACCGGCGGGACGATCTCCGGGGTCGGCCGCTACCTCAAGTCGCAGAACCCCGACATCCAGATCGTCGGCGCCGACCCCGAGGGCTCGGTGTACTCGGGCGGGTCGGGGCGTCCGTACCTCGTCGAGGGCATCGGCGAGGACTTCTGGCCGACGACGTACGACCCGAGCGTCGTCGACCGCGTCGTGCAGGTGACCGACCGCGACTCCTTCCTCACCGCTCGGCGGGTCACCCGCGAGGAGGGCATCCTGCTCGGCGGATCCGGTGGGACCGCGGTGTGGGCCGCGGTCGAGGTCGGCCGCGAGCTCGGGCCGGAGCACGTCGTCGTCGTTCTCATCCCCGACTCCGGGCGCGGCTATCTCTCGAAGCTCTACAACGACGACTGGATGGCCGACTACGGCTTCCTGCGCTCCACCGGCAGCACGGTCGGCGACGCCCTCGGCCGCAAGCGCGCCGACCTGCCCGCGCTCGTGCACGTGCACCCCGACGAGTCGGTGCGCGAGGTGATCGGGCTGTTCCGGGAGTTCGGCGTCTCGCAGGTGCCGGTCGTGAAGGGCGAGATGCCCCTCGCCGCGGCCGAGGTCGCTGGCGCGGTCACCGAGCGGCAGCTGCTCGACCTCGCGTTCCGCGATCCGGGCGCGCTCGACCGGCCCGTCGGCGACGTCATGGGCCCGCCGCTGGCCACGGTCGGCATCGGCGAGCCCATCGAGACCGCGGTCGAGCGGCTCGAGGCGTCGTCCGCGGTGCTCGTGCTCGACATCGGCCACCCTGTCGGTGTGTTGACGCGTGCCGACCTGCTGTCGTTCCTCGCCGGACGGCAAGACCATTGACCGACGAGCTCGGGTTCGAGACCCGCGCCATCCACGCGGGGCAGGACCCCGACCCGACGACGGGCGCGGTCGTCACGCCGATCTACCAGACGTCGACGTACGCCCAGGCCGCGGTCGGCGAGCACCTCGGCTACGAGTACTCGCGCACCGGCAACCCCACCCGCACCGCGCTGGAGACGTGCGTTGCGTCGCTCGAAGGCGGGGCGCACGGGCTCGCGTTCGGCAGCGGCATGGCGGCGGAGGACGCGATCCTGCGGCTGCTCTCCCCTGGCGACCACGTCGTGCTGTCCGCGGACGCGTACGGCGGCACGTACCGCCTGCTCGCCAGGGTGCACGCCCTCGCGGGGCTCACGTTCTCCACCGTCGACCTCACCGACGTCGACGCCGTCGAGCGCGCGTGGCGCGACGAGACCCGCGCCGTGTGGATCGAGACGCCCACCAACCCGTTGCTCGGCATCGTCGACATCGCCGCGGTCGCGGAGCTGGCGCACGAGCGGGGCGGGTGGTGCGTCGTCGACAACACGTTCGCGACGCCGTACCTGCAACAACCGCTCGCGCTCGGCGCGGACGTCGTCGTGCACTCCGCCACGAAATACATGGGCGGCCACTCGGACGTCGTCGGCGGGATCGTCGTGACGTCGGACGCGGATGTCGCCGCGCGCCTGGCCTTCCTCCAGAACGCCGTTGGCGCGGTGCCAGGGCCCTTCGACTGCTTCCTCGTGCTCCGCGGGCTGAAGACGCTCGCGGTGCGGATGGACCGCCACTGCGAGAACGCCGAAGCCGTCGCGACCGCGCTCGGCGAGCACCCTGCGGTCGAGCGGGTGCTGTGGCCGGGGCTGACCGACCACCCCGGGCACGACGTCGCCAAGAGGCAGATGCGCGCGTTCGGCGGCATGGTGTCGTTCCTCGTGCGGGGTGGCGAGCAGGAGGCGCTCGCGGTCGCGGGCCGCACGAAGCTGTTCACGCTGGCCGAGTCGCTCGGCGCGGTGGAGTCGCTCATCGAGCACCCCGCCCGCATGACCCACGCGTCGGTCGCCGACGCCCCGGGCGCCGTCGACCCGTCGCTTATCCGCTTGTCGGTCGGCCTCGAGTCGGCGAACGACCTCGTCGCCGACCTCCTCCAAGCCCTCGGCTCCTGACCGCCCCTCGATCGGGAACTAGACGCCGACGCGTTCCTCGAGCTCGGTGAGGAGGCGGTCGGCCTCGGCTCGTGCGTCGGGATCGGGAGGGCCTGGCGCGAACGCGTCGGCCTCCACCAGCGCGGCGACGCGTTGCACGCGAGCGTCGGCGAGCACCGACACCGCGAGCGTTCGCGCGTAACCGGTCGGGGTCTCCCATGGTCTTCGCGAGCGTCCTTGCTTCGTGCCCATGCGTTCGAGCCGCCCCAGCGCTACGTCGGCCCACGCCCGGCGCGCCTCACGGCGCCTGCGCCTCAGTTCGCGTACGGCGAAGAAGGCGCCAACCAGCAGTGGCGCGCCCGCGAGCACGAGCGGGCGCGCGGACGTCCGCAACGCGTCGGGGACCGACGGCAGCATCGCCTTCACGTACGCGAGGAGGCCCGTCGCCGCCGCGCCCGAGTACGGGTCGCCGGCGAGCGGCACCGACGCGGTCGGGTCGAACTGCTGCCACCCCACACTGGGGAACCACACCTCTGCCCACGCGTGCGCGTCCTTCGCCCGCACCTCCCACATCCCCGTGAACGGGTTGCGCTGCCCGGGCGCGTACCCGACCGCGAGTCGCGCGGGGATGTGCTGGCTCCGGAGCATGACGACGAGCGCGGTCGCGATCTGTTCGCAGAAACCCTGCTGGTCCTCGAACAAGAACTGCTCGACCGCGTCGGCCCCCGCGGGCAGGGGCGGGATGTCGAGCGTGTAGGCCGTATTCTCCGCCATCCAGCGCTCTATCGACCGCACGAGGTCGTACCGGTTCGGCGACTCCGCGGCGAGACGGTCGGCGAGCTCGCGCACCCGTTTCGGCACGTTGGGCGGCAACGTGGTGTAGCGCTCGACGAGTGCGGCGTCGTCGCCCCGGCGGCCAATCTCTCCCGCGCGGCGGAGGTCGTCCTCGCCCGCGGGCATGCGTTCGCTCACGACCGTGTACACCGAGTCGTCGGGCAGGTGGACCGCGGTGCGAATGGTCCCGTCGCTCATCTCGAACACGCGGCGGTCGGGGAAGTACACCTTCTTCGCCGAGTGGGCGGCGAACAACAGGTTCGGGCCCGTCGCCTCGACGTGCACGGTCTGGATGAGCTCACGGCCCGACGCGAACGGGCGGTCCTCTGCGGCCCGGATCAGCTCGATCGCGCCGTCGCCCGACGACGAGCGGATGCGCTGGTCGCTCTGCTTCCACGTGCGGCCGTCCCAGGTGTCGAACGTCTGACCGCGCCAGAAGTCCGGACGGGCGGCGCGCACGCGCATCACCAGCGTGTTGTCGGGGCGGCCGCGGATGCCGGTGTCGAGCGACTCGGAGAACCCGAAGTAGCCAGTCGACGCGCGGCCCGTCCCGGTCGACGACGTCTGCCCGTCGCGGGACGCGGGATCGTCGCCACCGAGGCTCGGGTTCGCGAGGCCGCCCTGCTCGGGAACGGGGAGGCGGTTCGCCAGCCTCGACGGGAACGCAACCGCGCGGCCGGGCCCGGCCGCGGGCAGCACGAGGAACACCGCGAGCGCGAGCGCCAGCGCCATGGCGACGACGGCGACGACGGGGCGCACCGACTTCCTGCCCGCGGCGCGGGTCGACGCGGCCGCCGACGGCAAGGGCACGTCGAGCGACGGTCGCTCCGCGAGCTCGGACCGATGCGCGAGCACGAGCGACGCGAGCGTGGCGATCGCCCACACGAGCAGGAACGGGCCGAGCGCGGACGAGACCGACAGCACGGCCGCGACCGCCATGAGCACGAGGCTCGACAGCAGCGAAAACAGGAGGTCGCGTCGGGCCGGCACGTCGAGCGAGTGCAGCACCTGCACCCACAGGAACAGCTCCGCGAGTGGCACCTGCAACTCGTTGAGCGCCTGCGCGCCCGCGCCGCTGGTCTGCGACAGGAAGCTGCCGAAGGCGAGCAGTACGCCTGCAGCGAGGAACCCCTTGAGGACGTACCCGTTCTGGTACCGCGCGTGGTGCGAATACGCGAAGCCGAACGCGATGCCGAGCGTCGCCGCGACCCGCAGCGTCGGGCCGCCAACCCCCTGCGACACCGCGGCGCCCGCGGCGGCGAGGACGGCGACGAGCACCGCGACGCGAAGCGCGATCGACTCCTCGGGCGTGCCCTTGGCGTTGGCCCGCTTCACCGCGCCGACGAGGCTCACCAGCGCACCTCGGGCCCGCTCACCACGATCACGCGCGAGCTGCCCCTCGGGGGCTCCGCGGGAACGCCGGGGACGGCGCGCGCGAGGCGGCGGTTCACCTCCAGCGCGGTCGACACCTCGCCCGCGCGCGGCCCGGTCGACTCGCACGTCAGCAACACCACGGGGATGCCCGCCGCGAGCGCGCCGAGCGCGAGCCCGGCTGCCGTCGACGCCGCCGCCTCCGCGACTTCGCCACCGGCGCGAAGGTCGACGGCGACGGTGATGGGCGGCGCCGCCGCGGCCTCCATCTCCTTCACCATCAGCCGCCCCTCGCGCGCGGTGGCGCTCCAGTGGACGGTCTTGCTCGGGTCGCCAGGGCGGTAGTCGCGCACGCCGCGCACGAGGTCGCCGCCGGCGTGCGGCGCCGCCCGCGTCTCCTGCCCCTGTGGCCCGCCGCCGTGTGGCGCGGGCACGAGCACGTCGGCCGGAGACGGCCCGATCTCCACCGGTCGCTCGAGCGCGCACACCCGGCGCGCGCGCCACCACACGAGGCCGAGCGGCGCTCCGCAACGAGTGTCGACGGCGACCGCGTCGTACACCCCGCGGCGTTCGGGCACGACGCTGAGCGACCCGATTGCCGGAGGGGAGACCGACGTCCAGTCACCGCCGAGCCCGACGCGCACCAGCAGCGGTTGCGAGGTGCCACGCACGTCGAGGCGCACGCGCAGCGGAACGCCGACGGTGGCGTCGGCCGGCGTCGCCACGTCGATCTTCACCTTCCAGACCGCGGGCGCGGGAAGCACGACGGCGAGGAAGCCGATGGCGCCGATGCCCGCGAGGAGCACGATCAACCAACCGGCTCCGGTCGTCTTCGCGATCAGGAACAGTGCGCCGGTGACCGCAACGACCGCGAGGGCCGGCTTGGTGACGGCGGCGGGGCGGGGCACGCGGCCGCCGCCGATCATGCGCGCGGGATCGGGACGGATTCGAGGATGCGCCGCACGATGCCGGCCGCCGCCTGCACGTCGCCGCCGAGCGCGCCGGCGACGACGACCCGGTGCGACAGCGAAGGAACGGCGACCACTTGCACGTCCGCCGGCGTGACGTAGTGGCGCCCGGCCAGCGCGGCCACGGCCTTCGCCAAGTGGAGCAGCGCGATGCTGCCGCGCGGGCTGCACCCGAGCAGGACGTCGGGGTGCGACCTCGTGGCCGTGGCCAGGTCGATCACGTAGTCGGCCACCGCCGGCGCGCAGTACACGGTGCGGACCGCGCGCTCGGCCTCGCCCAGCTGGTCCTGCGAGCACACGGGCCCGAGCGCGTCGAGCGAGTCGACGCCGCCGCCGCCGAGAAGCAGCTCGCGCTCCGCCACCCGGTGGGGGTGCCCGAGCTCGAGCACGAGGCCGAAGCGATCGCGCTGGCCCTCGACGAGCGGGAACGTGCCCGCGTGCTCGATGGGGTTCTGGGTGGCGACGACGAAGAACGACGCGGGCAGGTCCCACGTGGTGCCGTCGACGGTCACCTGGCGCTCTTCCATCGCCTCGAGCAATGCGGACTGCGTCCGCGGCGTGGCCCGGTTGATCTCGTCGAACAGCACGACGTTGGCGAACAGCGGCCCGGCGCGGAACTCCCACTCCTCCGTCGCCTTGTGGAACACCGAGACGCCGGTCAGCTCGGACGGCAACAGGTCGGGGGTGCCCTGCACCCGCCGGAACGTGCCGCCGATGCTCCGCGCCATCGCTTTCGCGAGCAGCGTCTTGCCGACGCCAGGCACGTCTTCGAGCAGGAGGTGGTGGCCGGACAACACGGCGACGACCGCCAGCCGGAGCACGTCGGTCTTTCCCTTGACCACGCGGCCGAGGTTGTCGAGCAGCGCCGCGCCGAGCTCGCCCGCGGCGGCCAGCGCAGGCGATGGCGCGACGGGCGGGGCGTCCGTAACCGGCATCACCCCAGGAGTATCGGCGCGGCGGGCGCGCTCTTGACGTCGGCTCATCAACTCGGCGCGCTCACCCGAACCGTGGGAGCTCCTGCCGGAGGGTGACCGTCGGCTCGAACAGGTCGCCCAGCTCCTGCACCCGGCGCAGCACGTCCGGCGCCTCGAACCGCAACGACTCCGGGTCGTCGACGCCGGCCTCGACCTCTTCCCACGTCACCGGCGTCGACACCGTCGGACGTTCGCGTGCCCGCAGCGAGTAGACCGCGGACGTGGTCTTGTGCTCGTCGTTCTGGCTCCAGTCGACGAGGATCTTCCCGACGCGGAGGTCCTTCGCCATGTTCGACACCACGAGCGACGGAAGCTTCTTCTCGAGCAACTGCGCGACCGCGAGCGCGAACGGCTTGGTGCCCCCCGGCTCTTCGTACGTCACCGGCGTGTTCAGCGGGACGTAGACCTGCAGGCCCTTTGAGCCGCTCGTCTTCGGGAACGCGTGCAGGTCGAAGTGCTCGAACAGCTCGCGCAGGTGGCACGCCACCTCGCAACACTGCTGGATCGTCGCCGGCGCGCCCGGGTCGAGGTCGAACACCACCATCGTCGGCTGCTCCAGCGCTTCGCCGCACGACAGCGACGGGTGAAGCTCCAACGCCGCGAGGTTCGCGGTCCACACCAGCGTCGCCGGGCTGTCGATGATCGTGAAGTTGATCGTCCGCTTGGCGTGGCGGCTGTAGACCGCGACCGTCGTGACCCAGTCCGGCCGGTGCTTCGGCGAGTTCTTCTCGAAGAAGAACTGCTCGTCGACGCCGTTCGGGTAGCGCTTCAACGTCATCGGCCGGCCGCGGTAGTGCGGCAGCGCGACCGGCGCGATCCGTGCGTAGTAGTCGATCACCTCGCCCTTGGTGAACCCGGTCGCCGGGTACAGCACCTTGTCGAGGTTGCTGAGCTTGAGCTGTTGCCCGTCGATCTCGACGACCGTCACCCGTGCTGCTTACCCGCTCTCGGCATCGGTGGAGTCCCGCGCCGCCTTCCGCGACTCCTTCGCGGCCGCGACGCTCGCCTCCAGGGCGGCGAGGAGGTCGACGACCTTGGCGGGCTCGGCCTCCGCGACGGGGGCGACGACCACTTCGCCCGCGGCCTTGCGCTCGATGAGGTCGAGCACCTTCTCGCGGTACTCGTCGGCGAACTTCTCCGGTTCGAAGTCGTCGACCGTCAGCGAGTCGACGAGCTGGCGCGCCATCTTGAGCTCGCGCTCGGTCACCTCGATGTCGTCGGCCGACGGGATGTCGAGCTCTTTCGCGGGCACGACCTCGTCGGCGTAGAGCATCGTCGACAGCACGAGCACGTCGTCGACGACGCGGAGGGCGGCGAGGTACTGCTTCGTGCGCATGACGAACCGCGCGATCGCGACCTTGTCGGCGTCGGCGAGCGCCTCGGCCAAGAGCCGGTACGCCTTCGCCGACCGTTCGTCCGGCACGAGGTAGTACGCGCGCTCGAAGTAGATCGGGTCGATCTGGTCGAGGTGGACGAACTCCTCGATGTCGATCGAGTGCGTCGCCTTTGCGTCGAAGTCCTCGAGCTCTCGCGGCTCGAGCACGACGTACTGGTCCGGCCCGATCTCGTAGCCCTTGACGATCTCGTCGAAGGGCACCTCGATGCCCTCCGCCTCGCAGAACCGCTTCATGCGGATGCGGCTGTTGTCGGTCGCGTGTAGCTGGTTGAACCGCACGTCCTTCGGCGACTGGGCGGTGAACATGCGCACGGGCACGTTGACGAGCCCGAAGCTGATCGAGCCGTTCCAGATGGGTCGCGGCATGGTGGCTCCTCGGGGAAGTCGCCCGCGGCCGCCGCGGGCAACCACCATTCTCGCCCAGCGGCGGCTAGTGAGCCGAGTCAGGAGTCGGCGAGCAGCACCGGCGAGCCATCGGCGTCGCTCGCAAGGCCGCAGGTCCGCAGACGTAGCCTTGCCCTACGGCAAGGGCCGAGGTCACTCGGACATGCCGCCCGGCCGCGGTGCGACCGGGTCGAGGTCGTGCACCGACGGACCCTGGATGAGGGTGCCGTCGACCGCGTACCGCGACCCGTGGCACGGGCAGTCCCACGACCGCTCCGCGGTGTTGAAGGCCACGAGGCAGCCCATGTGACCGCACACCGGCGACACCGCGGTGAGCGTGCCGTCTTCCGACCGGTAGGCCGCGACCTTGTCGCCGTCGAGATCGACGAGGCCACCCTCCCCTGGCTGCAAGGATTCCGCGGGCGGCACCGACATGGTCTCGATGCGATCACCGGCGAGATGGCCGCCGACGGCGTTGACGTTCTCCTTGTAGGTGGCCCGCGACGTGATCACGTCCTTGACGCGCGTGGAGTCGAACGCGACGAGCCAATCGTTCTCCTTGCCGTCGATGACGTCGGCGAGCATCAGACCGGCGGCCGTGCCGTTCGACATGCCCCACTTCTGGAAGCCGGTCGCGACGAGCACGTTCGATCGGGGCAGCAGGCGGCCGACGAACGGCGTGCCGTCGACGGGCACGTAGTCCTGCGCCGACCACCGGTGCTCGACCGACTCGACGGCGAAGTGCTCCCGCGCCCAGCCCTCGAGCGACTCGTACCGCTTGCGGGTGTCGGGGTCCTCGCCGACCTTGTGGCCTTCGCCGCCGAGGATGAGGACGGTGTCGTCGATCGCGCTCCGCACCGAACGGGTCGGCTCGTCCTTGCCGAGGTACATGCCGGTCGGCATCGTCGACCCCTCACGAAGGCGCACGGCCATCGCGTACGAACGGGTCGGGTGGGCCTTCGCGAAGAACCCGCCGCGGTCGAGGAACGGCAGGTGGGTCGCGAGCACGACCGACGACGCGCGGGCGTCGCCGTGCTCGGTGCGCACCTCGCTTGGCTCGCCCTTGTTCGGGTCGACGTCAAGCACGCGGGTGTCCTCGAACACGTGGCCGCCGAGCCGCGTGATCGCACCCGCGAGCGCGAGGCAATAGGCCCGCGGGTGGAACTGCGCCTGGCCGTCGAACCGGATCGCGCCGCGCACGTCGAACGGCAGCTCCGTGTCGGTGGTGAAGGTCGCGGGCAACCCGACGCGGGTCGCGGCGTCGACCTCGGCCTCGATGTCCCCCACCTTCGCGGGGTCGGTCGTGTACGTGAACGCGGGCCGGCGGGAGAAGTCGCAGTCGATGCCGTAGGTCTCGACCCAGCGCGCGACTTGGGCGAGCCCCGCCTCGTTCGCCGCGCCGTACGCGCGCGCCACGTCCTCGCCGCGGTTGGAGAGCAGGCCCGCGTAGGTCAGACCGTGCAGGCTCGTGACCTTGGCGGTGGTGTAGCCGCTGACGCCGCTGCACAGCCTGCCCGCTTCGAGGACCGCGACCGACACGCCCCGCTCGGCCAGCGCCAGCGCCGTCGAGAGGCCGGTGATGCCGCCGCCGACGACTACGACGTCGAACTCGGGGACGTCGTCGCCGACCGGGGCGAACGGCAGGTACTGCCGCTCGTGCGTCGTCGTCGCGACCCACAGCGACGGGTTCGTTTCGGTCAGGGAGCCCATGCCCCGGGCCATACCCCGCCGGGTCAGCGGTAGGCGCGCGCCTGCAGCTCGTACAGCTCGGCGTACAACCCGTCGAGGGCCATGAGCTCCGCGTGCGAGCCCGACTCGCGGATGCCGGCGCCGTCGACGACGAGGATCAGGTCGGCCATCCGCACGGTGCTGAAGCGGTGGCTCACCAGCAGCGTGATGGCGCCCGTCTCGCCCGAGGCCCGGCGCGCCGCGCCCGCATACCGTTCGAACAACGCGTGCTCGGTTGGCGCGTCGAGCGCCGCGGTCGGCTCGTCGAGCAGCAGCAGCAACGGATGGGGCCGCATCATCGCCCTGCCAAGCGCGAGCTTCTGCCACTGGCCGCCCGAGAGCTCGAGCCCGCCCTCGAAGCTCTTGCCGACGAGCGTCTCGAGGCCGGCGGGGAGGTCGTCGGGGACGTCGGCCGCCGACGCGCGATCGAGCGCGTCCGCCACCGCGCCTTCGTCGTCGAGCTGCAACAGGTCGCCGACACCGACCACCTCGCGGACTTGCAGCTCGAAGCGCGCGAAGTCCTGGAAGCCCGCGGACAGCCGGGCGCGCCACTCGTCGACCTCGAAGTCGCGCAGGTCGACGCCGTCGACGGTGATGCGACCGCCTGCCGGGTCGTAGAAGCGCGTCAGCAGCTTCACCAGCGTCGACTTGCCGGCGCCGTTGTCGCCGACGACCGCGACGGTCGCGCCGGCGGGGAGGTGGATCGAGACGTCGCGCAGGATGTCGACGTCCGACCCCGGGTAGCGGAACGTCACCCGCTCGAGCCGGATGCCGTCTGCGAGGCGTTCGGGCACCGGCCTCGGGTCCTTGGCCCGGGAGGCCGCCGCGGCCCCCGCCGCGTGCGCCTTCAACCAGCCGAAGCGCTCGGCGTGGATGAGCACTTGCGTGGCCCAGCCGATCATCCCGTGGAACTGCCCCATCTGCTGGCGCACCTGCGAGGCGAGCATGATCGCCATGACGACGTCGCCGGGCGTCGCCCTGCCTTCGACGGCGTCGCGGGTCACGAGCACGATCGCGCCGATGTACCCGAGCGCGAAGAAGAGCCAGCCCAGCGCGTTGCGGGCGTGGTACCGGCTCATGACGCGGACGGTGTCTCGCTCGATCGACCACCACAGCTCGTCGTACTTCCGCACGAACGTGTCGCGAAGACCGAAGACGCGCAGCTCCTTGCCGGCGGCCGGTGAGAGCGCGGTCTTGAACAAGTGCACGCGGGTGCGCCCGCGCTCGGCGAGATCCTCCTGGAGCTTCTGCGCCCGCCACGCCATGCGTTGCGCTCCCACCAGCGCCGGCACGGCGAAGAGCGGGAGCAGCGACAGGGCCGGATGGGCGCGCGCGAGGAGCGCGATCGTCGTCCCCAGCTGCACGAGGCTGGCCACGTTCCAGAGCACCGAGTCGGTCAGCTGGCCGAGTGCTCGGCGCGCGCCGCGGAGCAGCTCGACGCGATCCGCGTACTCCGGCCGCTCGAAGTGCTCGAGGCCGGCGGCTGCGCTCGCGAGGTCCATGAGCTCTTGGTCGACGGCGTGGCTCGCGCGCTCCATGAGACGCATCCGCTGCGGGAAGTTCACGAAGCCGATCACTGCGCCCAGGATCTGCAGGAAGACGTAGATCCCGATCCCGAACACGACCGTGTCCGACGAACGCGCGGTGATCCCGTCGGTGACGTACTTGATCGGCAACGCCATGAGCGGCCACGCCATCGCTTGCGCGATCCCGGTCGTCCACGTCGTGAAGAGCGCGACGCGATCGGCGCGGTAGGTGATCGCCGCGATGTCGCGTGCGCCGCGCAGGCGCTCGCGCCACGCCTCGCGGAACGGGCGCGGGGTCTCAGGCACCGACGGCCTCCGCGTCGTCGACGTACCGCGCCGCTTGCAGCTCGAACATCTCCGCGTACGTGCCGCCTGCGGCGACGAGCTCGTCGTGCGAGCCCATCTCCGTGACGCGGCCACCGTCGAGGACGACGATGCGGTCGGCGCGTCGAACGGTCGAGAAGCGGTGCGAGATCACCACCGTCGTGAGCCCGCGGGTGACCTCGAGGAACCGGTCGTACAGCTCGGCCTCGGAGCGGACGTCGAGGTTCGCGGTCGGCTCGTCGAGCACGAGGACGCCGGCGCCACCCTCGACGGCGAACAGCGCCCGCGCCAACGCGAGCCGCTGCCACTGCCCGCCGGAGAGGTCGGTGCCTCCGGTGAGCTGGCGCGAGAGCGGCGTCTCCCATCCCTGGCCGAGCTCGTCGATCACGCCCGTCGCGCCCGCACGCTCCGCGGCGCGACGGAGCGCGGCGTCGTCGCCGATCAGGTGGGGCGAGCCGAACTCGACGTTGTCGCGCGCCGACAGGTCGTACTTCTGGAAGTCCTGGAAGATCGCGGCGATACGGTGCTGCCACGACTCGGCCCGCAAGTCGCGCACGTCGACGCCGTCGACGGTGATGCGGCCCTCGTCCGGCTCGTAGAGGCGTGCGAGCAGCTTGACGAGCGTGGTCTTGCCCGCGCCGTTCGCACCCACGATGGCGAGCGAGTGACCAGCCGGGATCTCGAGGTCGAGCTCGGTGTAGACGTCGTCGTCGCGGCCGGGATACCGGAAGCGAACCTTCTCGAACCGGATGGCCTCGCGTGGAAGGCCGTCGGCGGGCGCGCCGTGTTCGAGACGCAACGCCGGGTCGCCCAGCCGGCGCTCGACGTCGAGC
>DASVEG010000354.1:0-5833 GCA_036380695.1 Acidimicrobiales bacterium | reverse complement strand
GTCGGCCCATCGCTGCGAGTGGAAGCCGCACGCGCCGTGCGCTGCGAGCCCACCGACGAGCTCGGACGCGACGTCGTCGGGGAGCACCCGGATGCCGTCGGCCGATGCGAAGGGCGTGTGGTGGAAGTGCACCGTCTTGAGGTCCGGACGCTCCTTCGCGAGGTACGGCCCGAGCAGCGCGAGGTGGTAGTCGTGCACGAGCACCGTCGCGCCTTGCGGCGCCTCCTCGCCGACGGCCTCCGCGAACTGCGTGTTGACGTCGCGGTAGTGCCCCCACGCCTCGTGCCACCGCCGGTCGAACGCCGGCCGGCGCACCCGGTCGAACAACCCGTGGTGCAGGTACCACAGCGTCGAATTCGAGATCACGTCGTAGTAGGCGCGGTACGCACGCGGCTCGATGGTGAGCAACCGGAGCCGGTAGCCCGCGGCGTCGACCAACCCGCTCGCCGCCGCCTCGCGGTCGGCTTCGCTCATCGCCCCGGCGATCCACGTCGCGCCCAAGCCGTCGACCGCGGGCCCGAGCGCGTTCACCAGCCCGCCGCCTGCCTTCGTCGCCACGAGCTCGCCATCGGAGCGATCGAACGCGACCGGGCCGCGGTTCGACACGACCACGACGTCGGACGCGGGGCGATACCGGGCTCCGTTGCCAGCCACGGCGGGCAACATACCCGTGTGTCAACGCTGGTAGCCGCTCCCGACAAGTTCAGGGGGACCGCGAGCGCAGGCGAGATCGCGGGTGCGATCGCCCGCGCCGCGCGAGCGTCGGCGTGGCGTTGCGACCGCGCGCCCGTGGCCGACGGCGGCGAAGGGATCCTCGACGTGCTCGGCGGTTCGCCGCGGTCATCGAGGGTCGTCGGGCCGCTCGGCGAGGTGGTCGAGGCCGAGTGGCGGCTCCGGGACGGGCGCCCGCCCACGGCCGTCATCGAGATGGCGCGCGCCGCCGGGCTGCAGCTCGTCGGCGGTCCCGAGTGGAACGACCCGCTGCGGGCGACGACCGCAGGCGTGGGCCAACTGGTGATGGCCGCGGTTGCTGCCGGCGCCCGGCGCGTGATCGTGGGCGTCGGTGGATCGGCGACGACCGACGGTGGGCAGGGGTGCGTCGAAGCGCTCGAACCTCGCGCTCGGTTGTCGGGCGTCGAGCTCGTGGTCGCGTGCGACGTCACGACGACGTTCGTCGACGCAGCTCGCGTGTTCGCGCCGCAGAAAGGCGCGACTGCGAAGCAGGTCGAGCTGCTGGCGCGCCGCCTCGAACGCCTCGCGCAGGTGTACGAGACCGACTACGGCGTCGACGTCCGCGACATCCCCGGGTCTGGGGCCGCGGGCGGGCTGGCCGGCGGCCTCGCCGCGATCGGCGCCGACCTCGTGCCCGGCTTCGACCTCGTCGCCGAGGCGATCGGGCTCGCCGACCGGATCGAGAAGGCCGACCTCGTCGTGACGGGCGAGGGGTTCCTCGACGAGGAGACGTTCAACGGCAAGGCCGTCGGTGGCGTCCTCTCCCTCGCCGCGGAAGCAGGTGTGCCCGTGCTCGTCGTCGCCGGCGACGTGCTCGACGACGTGGACGTGCCCGCAGGCGACGTGCACGTCGTGTCCCTCGTCGAGGCGTTCGGCGAGGAGCGGGCGCGCTCGCAGACCGAAGCGTGTGTGGAGGAGGCCGTCACCCGGTTCCTCGCGGGCGGCCGGTAGCGTTTGCGTCGGTGATTGCGGAACGTCTCCGCCGCGCGGGCAGCGTGGCGTGGGCCATTGTCGGCGTCTTCGCGCTGGTGGCGATCGTGGCCGCTATCGCTTGGTACGTGCGGGTTGTGTTCCCCCCGCTGATCCTCGCCGGATCGATCGTCTTCCTCCTCAACCCGGTCGTCAACGCGCTGCAGCACCGGGGCCTTCCGCGTGCGGCCGGCGCGGGCCTCGCCTACCTCGCGGTGCTCGGCGTCGTCGCTCTCGCTGCCGTCGGCGTCTACCCCCTCGCCGCCAACCAGATCGACGACCTGGCCGACGACTGGCCCCAGATCCGCGAGCGCGTCGAGACGTGGGTCGACGAGCGCGCGGTCGACTCGGAGGGCACGTTCTTCGAGTTCTCGCGCCAGGACATCGAGGACGCGTTCTCCAACACGGGCGGCACGTTCGAGGAGCAGCTGAAGCAGGCGCGCGAGATCGGCGCCGAGGTCTTCCACTTCCTACTCGTCCTGCTGCTCGGCCCGATCATCGGCTTCTACCTGCTCGTCGACGTGCCGCACCTCCGGCGCGTCGCCATCTCGCTGCTGCCCGAGTCGTCGAGGGAGGAGGTCGTCGTCGTCGGGCGGCGGCTGGCCCGCGCGATCGGCGGGTTCTTCCGCGGGCAGATGCTCGTCGCGCTGATCGTGGGGATCCTGTGCTCCGTCGGGCTCGGGATCATCCAGCTCAAGTTCTGGTTCCTGATCGGGATGATCGCCGGCGTGTTCAACGTCGTGCCCCTCATCGGGCCGTGGGTGGGCGGCATCCCCGGCGTCACGATCGCGCTCACCACGGGGAGCCCGTTGAAGGCCCTGTTCGTCGTGGCGATCATGGCCGGCGTCCAGCAGGTCGACAATCACTTCATCACGCCGTACGTGATGCAGCGCGCCGTGCAGTTGCACCCCGCGGCCGTCATCCTCGCGCTCGTCGCCGGCGGCAGCCTCGGGGGTTTCTTCGGGCTGCTGCTCGCCGTTCCGGTCACCGCCGTGCTCAAGATCCTGTTGAGCCACCTGTGGCACACGTACGTCCTCGGCCAACCGGCAGTGCACGACGACGAGGGGCACGGCCCCGTCGAGCAGGTCGACGAGCGACCGGAAAACCAGGGCGCCGTCGACGACGGCGCTGTCGACGGCGAGAGCGACGCAGTCGTCAGGCGAGACGGCGACGTGCCGACCGAGGCGCCAATGGAGGGCACTCCTCGACGGTGACGCCAGGGACGCCGGCGCGTTCGAGCGCGACGGCGAGCACTTCCTTCGCCTGCGGGCGCAGATCGCGAAGCGGGCGGTTGCGGTGGTGCCGAACCCCGACGTGCGCCTGGTCGATGGCGGCGACGCCGTAGCGCGCCGCGATGTCGAGCAGGAGGCCGAGCTCGACGCCGTAGCCGCGGACGAACGGCACCTCGACGAGCACCGAACGCCACGCCGCGTACTCCCCGCCGAGGGGCTGGGCGACGTGCGCGACGTGCGGGTGGAGCAGGTCGAGGATGGGCCGGGCCGCGAGCTCGGTGACCCGCCCTCCTTCACCGGCGCGGACGTAGTCGGCCTTGACGAGCGCGGTCCGCCCGCCGCCCGCGACCAAGACGTCGACGAGGCCGGTCACGAACGCGGTGTCGAACGCCTCGAGGTCGGCGTCGCAGAAGACCACGATGTCGCTCGACGTCGCGGCGACGCCGTCCCGCATGGCACTGCCCTTGCCGGGCGTCGGCGACGACGCGGCGACGACGGTCGCGCCCGCAGCCGCTGCCAGCGCCGCGGTGCCGTCGGTCGACCCGTCGTCGACGACGACGACCTCTGCCACCGCGTCGAGTGCCACGACGGCCCGCACCACCGCAGCCACCGTCGGGGCCTCGTTCCGTGCCGGGATCACGACCGCCACGGTCGGCGGGGCTGTCTGGAGCACGTTGCCATCCTCGCGTACCATTGCCTTCGTACATCGAGAGCAGCCGAGGGACCGAGCCCGCTGACGCTGCGACAACCAGCCCCGTTTGGCAGCGGTGGCCAGGTGCCAATGCTCGGATCGATGGAAGGAGAGCCAATGCCCTTCGTGGAGTCGCTCCGTTGTCGGGAGTGCGCGCGCCCGTACCCGGTCGAAGCCCTGCACGTGTGCGAGTTCTGCTTCGGGCCGCTGGAGGTGGCGTACGACTACGACGCGATCGCGGCCGCGATCTCGAAGGAGTCGATCGCCGCGGGGCCGCCGACGATCTGGCGCTACGCGCCGCTGCTCCCCGCCGACGACACCGACCCCGTCAACCTCGGCGCGGGCTTCACCCCGCTGGTGCGCGCGGATCGCCTGGCCGCCGAGCTCGGTCTCGGCGAGCTCTGGATCAAGAACGACACGCTCAACCCGACGGGGTCGTTCAAGGATCGCGTGGTGTCGGTCGCGCTCACCAAGGCGCGCGAGCTCGGGTTCAAGGTCGCGGCGTGCGCGTCGACGGGCAACCTCGCCAACTCGGTCGCGGCCCACGCAGCCCGCGCGGGGATGGAGTCGGTCGTCTTCATCCCGTCCGACCTCGAGCAGGGCAAGATCATCACGACCGCGGTCTACGGCGGGAAGCTCATCGCCATCGACGGCAACTACGACGACGTGAACCGTCTGTGCGCGGAGCTCACGAGCGAGCATCCGTCGTGGGCGTTCGTGAACGTCAACGTGCGCACGTACTACAGCGAGGGCTCGAAGACGCTCGCGTACGAGGTCGCCGAGCAGCTCGGTTGGCAGGCGCCCGACCACGTCGTCGTCCCCATCGCGTCGGGGTCGCAGCTCACGAAGATCCACAAGGGCTTCGGCGAGCTGGCGAAAGTCGGCCTGTTGCCCGACGACGAAGCGTCACGGGTGCGGGTGTCGGGAGCGCAGGCCGCGGGCTGCTCGCCGGTCGCCACCGCGTTCGCCGAGGGGACGGACGCGATCCGCCCGCAGAAGCCGTCGACCATCGCGAAGTCGCTCGCCATCGGGAACCCGGCCGACGGGTTCTACGCGCTCGACGTCGTCCGCCGCACGGGCGGTGCCATCGGCTCGGTGACCGACGACGAGATCGTCGGCGCCATCCGGCTGCTGGCGAGGACGGAGGGGATCTTCGCCGAGACCGCGGGCGGCGTCACCATCGCGACGCTCGCCAAGCTCGCCGCGAGCGGGGTCGTTCGCCGCGACGAGCGCGTCGTTGCCTACGTGACCGGGCTCGGGCTGAAGACGATCGAGGCCGTCGCCCCCCACGTCGGCCCGACCGCCACCATCGCGCCGACGCTCGATGCCTTCAACGCCGCCGTCCACATCGAGGAGTAGAGCCGATGGCCACCATCCGCATCCCGACGCAGCTGCGCCCGCTCACCGGCGGCGTCGGCGAGGTCACGACCGACGGCTCGACGGTCGGCGAAGCGCTCAAGGCGCTCGACGCCGCGCACCCGGGGTTCGGCGAGCGGCTGTTCGACGACGCCGGCAAGCTGCGGCGGTTCGTGAACGTGTTCGTCGCCGACGAGGACATCCGGTTCCTCCAAGGCCTCGACACGCCGCTACAGGACGCGACCGTCGTGTCGATCATCCCTGCAGTCGCGGGTGGTGCTGACTAGTCCACCCGGGTGACACCCGAGTTGGTCATCAACCGGGCTCGGGGATAGGTCGATAGGTCCGACATGGCAGAGGTGCTGGTCGTCGACGACGATCCCGACATCCGGATGCTGGTCGCCTTCGCCCTGGAGGATTCCGGGTACACGGTGCGCCAGGCCGACTGCGGCGACGCCGGCCTCGCTGCCCTCGAGCAGAAGGCGCCCGACCTGATGGTCTGCGACGTCATGATGCCCGGCCTCGACGGGTTCGGGGTGTTGCGGGCGATGCGCCAGCGGAAGCTCGCGCCGAAGACACGCGTCGTCATGCTCACCTGCAAGACCGAGGAGAAGGACCACATGCGTGGCTTCGAGCTCGGCGCGGACGAGTACCTCACCAAGCCGTTCGACCCCGAGGAGCTGGTTGGCCGCGTGCGGTTCCTGCTCAACGCGTCGGACGAGCAGCTCGCCGACCGCCGGGAGGCCGAGCTGCAGAAGGCGGAGCTGCTCGACCGCCTCGAGGCCGCCTTCGCCAAGCAGGCAGGCAAAGTCCTCCGCTCCGGCGCGCTCTAGAGCCCGTTCTTCCGTTTTTG
>DASVEG010000353.1:0-10315 GCA_036380695.1 Acidimicrobiales bacterium | reverse complement strand
CAGTTGTCCGCGCCTGGCGCGGGTCGAGTGCGAAAAAGCGCGTCCCGCCGGTCCCCGCCCGCCGACGAAGGCGCGCCCGGGGCGCGCCCGCGGGCTAGTACGGGGCGGGCGCGCCGCCGAGGTCGGGCGCCGTCTTCGGCGAGCTGCCGTTGGCGCCGGTCTTGGCGTCGACGAGGTCCTTCGCTCGCTCGACTCCGAGGTCGACGACGGCCTTGGCCTTGTCGGCGGCGGTGTCGAAGACGTCCGACCGCTTCGCCTTGCGGATCAGGCGGTTGATCTGTTCGTGGCGTTCGCGGCCGGCCATCGACCCGAGGTAATAGCCGGCGCCGAACCCGATGAGTGCACCGAGGCGGAACTTCATGAGGCGTGTCTACCCCTTTCGACCGCGATTGACGATCAGGGGCGGCGCAGGGGTCGGCTACCCTGACCGACCGCACGCCTTGGCGTGTTGTATTCCGGGGTAGCTCAACCGGCAGAGCAGCGGACTGTTAATCCGTTGGTTGAGAGTTCGAGTCTCTCCCCCGGAGCTTTGCGCGCCGGGCCCGTGCACGAGGCACCGGCCCCCCGTCCTCGGGCCCGTAGCTCAGTTGGTCAGAGCAGGGGACTCATAATCCTTTGGTCGCTGGTTCGATCCCAGCCGGGCCCACTGGGCGGGCATGTCCCGAGGGCGCCAGACTTGGCGCGTGGAGGTTCCCGGCGGCCTCGGCGCCGCCGGCCATGTACGCCGTCCTCCTCGGTGGCGCTGCGTCCGAGACCGAGCGAGCGCTGGGTGTATACGTCCGGGAGCATCGCCAGCAGATCGCGGACATGGCGGGCGAGCATTGCCGGCTCGCCATCGTCGGGTTCGGGCATCACGACGGCGACGACCGCGGCGAGAACGTCTACGACCTGGCGCGGGGCCACGGCGTCGAGCTCGCGGCGCTGCCCGCGCTGGTGGCTCTCGCCGACGTGGGAGGGCGGCAACGCTCGTGGTCGCGGTGGGCGATGCCGTTGCCTCGTCACGGTCGACGAAGGAACTCGCCGGACACGACCGCTGGGCGCGCTTGTTCCGCGCGCTCTTTGACGCCTGCGACGACGCGTGCGCGGCCCAGCCGCCCAAGCGGCTCGCGGTGCTGAACGAGGAGCTCCGACAGGCCTCGCGTCCGACCCCGCGAAGCCCAAGGGGAAGCTGGACGGGCTGGCCCGGCTGATCGACGTCCTCATCGACGGCGTCAGCGGCTGACCTTGGAGCACACTGGCCGGCGATGGTCGAGACCTACGGCATGACCCACATCGCCCTTGCGGTGGCGGACCCGCTGCGGTCGGCGGCGTTCTACAACGAGGTGTTCGGCTGCACCACGGCGTTCGCCGACGAGTCGAAGGCCGAGTTGCAGACGCCGGGCCGCCACGACGTCATCTCGCTCGAACGGGCGGAGACGGGCGTCGGGGCAGTGGGCGGCGTCGGGCACTTCGGGTTCCGACTCGTGCGCCCGGAGGACATCGACGCCGCGGTGGAGGCCGTGCTGCGAGCGGGGGGCACCGTCGACAAGCAGGGCGAGTTCTCGCCGGGCTTCCCGTTCGCCTTCGTCCGCGACCTCGACGGCTACATGGTCGAGATCTGGTTCGAGTGATCGTCGAGACGCGCACGTTCCGGCTGGCCGACGGGGCGACCGACGACTCGTTCCTCGTGGCGGACTCGCGTGTGCAAACGGAGGCGCTGCCGAACCGACCGGGATTCCTCCGCCGGACGACGGCCCGCGCGGCCGACGGTGAGTGGCTCGTCGTCACGCTGTGGGGAACCGAGCAGGATGCGGTCGACGCCGACGCCGCCACCGCTGACCATCCCGCGGTGCTCGCGTTCGACGAGCTCGTCGACCGCGCGTCGGTGATCGTCCGCCGGTACGTCGACCGCGGCGGCTGACGAGACCTACTGCTGGACGAGCATCACCGGATTGCCGTCCGGGTCGGTGATGCCTGCGATCGTCGGGCCGCCGGGCACGTCGAGCGGGTCGAGCACGACCTTGCCCCCCAGGTCGGCGGCACGGTCGAGCGTCTCGCGCAGGTCGCGCACCTGCACGTACAACGTCACGCCGCTCCGCCCGCTCTGGCGAATGTGCCCTCCCGGTCCCGGCTCTGGCCCACCGATGCCGGCGTCGATGGTCATGATCGGCCCGTCGGCGATGTTCCAGTTGAACATCGCCGCGTAGAACGCCCGCGCCCGCTCCGGCTCGGGGGACTCGATCTCCCAGTGCACCACCGGTCTCGCCCAATCGTCGGCCATGACCGACATTCTGGGGGCAATAGAGGCGGTACCGCCGCCCCTATTGCCTCCGGAACGAGATGCGGCGCGCTACTGCCTGCTGGCGAAGCCGACGACCGGGGCGGCGGGCTTGTTCGAGCGCACGTCGCCGAGGAAGGTCGCGTCTCCGAATGCCATGACCGCGCCGTTGGCGTCGGCGATCCAGTACCCCTTGCCGGTCGGCGTGTCGCCGATGCCGATCACGGTGGCGGTCGCCTTGCCGACGGCGGAGCCGAAGAACCCGACCTTGCCGAAGCTGAAGATGCCGCCGTCTCGAGCGACGAGCCAGTAGCCCGTGCCGTCGGCGAGCGCGGCCATGTCGAACACCGGCTCGTTGAGCTTGTCGCCGCCGGTCGAGCCGTGGAACGGCGCCTTGCCGAACGTGAAGATGCCGCCGTCCTGGGCCACGAGCCAGTAACCGTTGCCGGACGAGGTGGTCTCCATGCCGATCATCGGCGCGTTGAGCTTGTCGTTGCCCGTCGACCCGTAGAAGGTCGCGTCGCCGAAGTTGAAGATGCCGCCGTCCGCGGCGAACAACCAGTAGCCCTTGCCCGTCGGCGTCGACTCCATGCCGAGCACCGGGGCGGACAACGGCGTGCCGCCCATCGAGCCCCAGAAGTCGGCGTCGCCGAAGGTGAAGATGCCGCCGTCCTTGGCGACGAGCCAGTAACCCTTGCCGGATGGCGTCAGCGTGAGCCCGATGATGGGCTGGTTCAGCTTCTGCCCCGTGGTGTCGCCGCGGTGCTCGACGCCGAAGGCGTAGACCTTGCCGTCACCGCCCGCGAGTACGTACCCGTGCTGCTTCGCCGGCTGCGTCGTCGTCGTGGTGGTTGCCTGCGTCGTCGGCGTGATCGCTGGCTCGTCGTCGTCGGCGATGGACGCGACGCCGGTGGGATCGGCGAGCGTCGCGCCGGAGGGCGACGAGAGCACGACGTTGAACGCCTCGTTCGGTTCGTCGACGTTGTCGCCGACGACTTGCACGGTGACCTGTTGCGTGAGCACGCCCGCGTCAAACGTGAGCGTGCCCGACTTGGTCGTGTAGTCGCTCGGCGCCGTTGCCGTCGCGCCCTCGGTCGTGTACTGCACCGTGACCGAGCGGCCGCTGATCGGCGACAGCGTCACCGTGAACGTGGCGGCCGTCGTACCGGTGCTTCCCTCGGTCACCGCGACGTCGTCGATCCGGAGCGCGGGCGGCGGGTCGTCGTCGTTGATGGTGCCGACGCCGTCACCGTTCGGATGGATCGAGGCATTGCTGCTGACGTTCGACAGGACGACGTCGAACGTCTCCGCGAGCTCGTCGAGCTGGTCGCCCGCGACGGTGACGACGAAGTCTTCCTCGACGTCGCCGGGCGCGAACGTCAGCTGCTGCGTCTTCGTCGTGTAGTCCGCGGGGTTGACCGCCGTGCCGTCGTCGGTCGACGCGGTGACGGTCACCGCCGTCGACGAGGCGGCCGATAGGCGCACCTTGAACGTCAAGGTCGTCGACGCGTTGGTCTCGGTCACGCTGTTGTCGTCCACCGACACCGAAGGCGAGGCGTCGTCGTCGCGGATCGTGCCCGTGCCCGTCGCGTCGTCGAGGGTCGCGTTCTCCGGGCTCGACAGCGTGACGGTCAACGTCTCGTCCGCCTCGTCGACGGTGTCGCCTGCGACGTCGACCTCGACGACGACCGAGCTCGTGTTGGCAGGGATCGTCACGGTCTGCGCCGTCTTCGCGGTGTAGTCCGTACCGGCGGTGGCGGTGCCGTTCGACGTGTCGTACTGCACGGTCACGACCCGGCCGGACGGGGCGGACAAGGAGACCGTGAACTGCAGCTTCGCCGTACCCGTGTTGCCCTCCTGCACCTCGGCGTTCGAGACGCTGACGGTGGGGGCGGTGTCGTTGTCGGTGATGGTCGCGGTCCCCGTGGCGTCGCCGATGGTGGCGCCCGATGGGGTGGTGAGGTTGAGCAGGAAGGTCTCGTCGACTTCGTGCTTGCGGTCGGGCGCGATCGTGACGGGAACCGTCGCCGTGGTCGCCCCTGGCGCGAAGTTCACGATCGTCGACGGAACGGCGGTGTAGTCCTCACCCGCGGTCGCTGTCTGGTTGGACGTGCTCACCAGCACCGTGACCGCCGACGCGCTAGCGCCCGACAGGGTGAGCGTGAACGCGCCGTTGGTCGGCGCCGAGTCGCCCTCCGCGATCGTGGGGTCGTCGACCGTGATCGACGGCTGCGCGTCGTTCTCGGTGATCGTGCCGGTGCCGGTCGCGTCGCCGATCACCGCGTTGGTGTTCTCGGAGAGGGTGACGGTGAACGTCTCGTTCGGCTCGAAGATCGCGTCGCCGAGAACGGGGACGGTGAACGTCTGCGTCGCGGTGCTCGCGCCCGTCGCGTTGAACGACACCGTTTGCGTCGTCGCGGTGTAGTCCGACCCCGCAGTCGCGGTGCCGTTCGACGTCGTCGCCTTGACCGTGACGGTCTCGCTCGCCGCGCCCGTGCGGGTCACGGTGAACACGAGGTTCTGGCTGCCGGTGTTGCCCTCGGTGATGGCGACGTCGTTGATCGACAGCGATGGCGGCGTGCCCGCGTCGTCGTTGGTGATCGTGCCGACGCCGCGGTCGTCGTCGAGCGTCGCGTTCTGCGGGTCGGTGAGCACGACGAAGAACGTCTCGTTCGCCTCGGCCACGGTGTCGCCGGTCACGGTCACGGTCACGGTGTTCGTGAGCGTGTTGGCCGGGATGACGACCTGGTTGGTCTCGGCGGTGTAGTCGGAACCGCTCGTGGCCGTCCCGTTCGACGTGGTGTAGGTGACGGTGACGGGGAGGCCGCTCGTCTGCGAGAGCGAGACGTTGAACACGGCCTCGACGGAGCCGCCGGATCCTTCGGTCACGCTCGTGTCGTCGATGCTGACCTCTGGCCCGGCGTCGTCGTCGGTGATCGTGCCCGTCGCGGACGACGGCGTGCCGAGGACCGCGTTCGCAGGCGTGTTCAGCGACACCGTGAACGTCTCGTTCGCCTCGTCGATGATGTCGCCGAGCACGTCGACCTCGACGACCTCCGACGTATCGCCCGGCACGAAGACCACCTGGCCGGTCTCGTGCGTGTAGTCCGATCCTGCCGTGGCCGTGCCTGGCGCCGTGGCGTAGTTGACCGTGACCTGCTGCGTGCTCGCGTTCGTGAGGGTGACGGTGAACGCGGACTTCCCGGTCTGCCCGGTGCCGCCCTCGGCCACGGCCCCGTTCGAGGCGATCGTGATCGCAGGGCTGTTGTCGTCGTCGTTGATGGTGCCGACACCCTTTGCGTCGGCGATCGTCGCGAGCGGCGCGTTCGACAGGTTGAGGTCGACGGTCTCGCTCGCGCCCTCGTCGAGCGTGTCGCCGTTCACGACGACCGTGACGGTCTCCTGCACGTCGCCTGGGGCGAACGTGAGGGTGCCGTTCTTCGCGGTGTAGTCCGGTCCGGCCGTAGCCGTACCGTCGGCGGTCGTGTAGTCGACGGTGACCTGCTGGCCGGACGCGGCGTCGAGCGACACCGTGAACACGAGGTTGGCGGTGCCGGTGTTGCCCTCGGTGACGGACGGGTCGGACACGGCGAGGTTCGGCGGGTTGTCGTTGTCGAGGATCGTTCCCGCGCCGGACGGATCGCCGATGGTCGCGTTGACCGCAGACGACAGGGTGAGCGTGTACGTCTCGCTCGCTTCGTCGAGGACGTCGTTCACGACGATGACCGACACGTTCTTGGTGGTCTCACCGGGCGCGAACGTCAGGCCGCTCGACGCTGCGGTGTAGTCCGCGCCCGCGGTCGCGGTGCCGTTCGACGTCGCGTAGTTGACGGTCACGGTCTGGCCGCTCGCCGCGGACAGGGTGACGGTGAACGACGGGCCCGCCCCTCCCTCGGTGCTCTGGACGTCGTCGACCGAGAGGGACGGCGTCGCGTCGTCGTCCTGGATCGTCGCCTCGCCGGTCGCGTCCTGCAGCGCGGCATTCGTGGGTGCGCTGAGCACCAGCGTGAAGTTCTCGTTCGCCTCGTGGAGCACGTCGCCCTTGACGGGCACGGAGACGTCCTTGAACGTCTCGCCGATGGCGAAGGTGAGCGTGCCCGCGGTCGTGGTGTAGTCGCCGGGCTGCGTCGCAGTCCCGTTCGCCGTCGTGTACGCCACGGTCACCTGCTGCGCGGCCGCCGGCGACAGGCTCACGCGGAACACCGCGTTGGTGGTCGCGCCGGTGCCGCCCTCGGGGATGAGAGCCGGCGTCGCGTTCGCCACGCTCAACGACGGCTCGTCGTTGCGGATGGTGCCGGTCGCTTCGCAGGGGCTGCACTCGGTGCCGTCGATCGGCGTCAGCTCGATGTCGAACGTCTCGTCTGGCTCCGCCGTCGTGTCGCCCTTCACGGTCACGTTGACGGTCTCGCTCGTGTCGCCGACGGCGAACACGAGGGGCTGGTTCTCCACCGCGGTGTAATCGCCCGGCTCCTCCGCGGTCCCGTTCGACGTGTTGACCAGGAACGACGCCGTCGTGGGCGTCATGCCCGGCGTGCGCGTCACGGTGAACGTGAAGGTGGTGTCGCCCGAGTTGCCCTCGTTCGCGACGACGTCGGTGATCGTGACGCTGTCGGTCGGCGCGGCGGTGCCCGGTCGAGCGAGCGCGACGACCGACATCACGAGGATGGCGGCGACCGCGAGGGCGGATGCGCGACGCGCGCGCAGAGACTGCAGTGAAGGCATTCGTTCTCCCACCGGAACGGCGAATCCCGCCGAGTCAGACAACTCGGAGGGTACAGATCGGCACAAGGCAGAGCACCCGAAGGCAGTGGTCATTGTCAGGATGACGCGTTCGGGCCAGGCTCACCGGTAATGGAGGGATGGCGGGAGCCCGCGGTGCAGCAGTGGTGTGTCGGCAACCTCGGCGCCGCGCCCGTTCGATGCCTGTTCGAGACGGGGCACCTGTCGCGGGTGATCGGCTTGGAGCTCGCCGACCTCCGCCGGGTCGTCGTGAAGATCCGCCCGAACGCGCCAAGGTTGGCCGCCTGCGCCGCAGTGCAGCGGTACCTGCACGGCGGCGGGTTCCCGTGCCCAGAGCCGCTCGCGGGCCCGTCGTCGTGGCCGGACGGCGACGATCTCGCCGCCAGCGCGGAGGCGTTCGTTCCCGGGGGGAGGCGGTTGCGGCGCGACGAGCCGGACGCGGTCGTCCGGTACGTGCGCCTCTTTCGTCGGCTGATCGTCGGTGCCGAGAACGACGATGCGCTCGACCTCGAGCCTGCGTTGCCGTGGGTCGGGTGGGGACACGGCGGGAACGGGATCTGGCCGGTGCCAGACGAAGGCTCGTCGCTCGAGGCGTCACCCGGGCCCGCGTGGCTCGACGACCTCGCGATGCGGGTGCGGGAGCGCATGGCGGACGCGCCGGCGGCACGGTTGCCGGCCATCGTCGGCCACGCCGACTTCATGGCGCAGAACATCCGTTGGGACGAGAAGGGCACGCCGCTCGTCGTCGACGACTGGGACAGCGTGGCCCGGTTGCCGGAAGCCGCCCTTGCCGGGGCCGCGGCCGTAGCGTGGCCTGGCGATGGCTCGCCGACCGCGAGCACGGTCGACGAGACGCGGGCGTTCCTCGACGCCTACGAGCGGTTGCGGGGGGAGCCGTTCACCGACGTCGAGCACGAGGTGGCGTGGGCGGCGGGCCTCTGGATGTTCGCCTTCGACGCGAAGAAGCATCTCGTCGCCAACGACGGCGTCACCTGGCTCCTCGAGAAGCTGCAAGCAGAGCTCGACGTGCGGAGCGCGAACGCCGGCCTCGGTTAGCGGGGCGTCGGCCCTCCCTCAGCCTTCGCCGAGCCACGTTGGCGCGTGCTCGAGGAGGTGCTGGCTGACCGCGAGGCACCGGTCGAACACCTCGCACAACAACTCCTCGCCGCCGAGCACCCGCGAGAGCGACACCTGCTGGCGGGCGATGACGGTGATGCGCCGCTCTGGCGCGTCCGTTGCCGACGGGAACGCGTCGATGCCCGACACCTCCAGCGGCAGGTCGACGCCTCCGACGCTCGACAGGTCGAGCGCGAGCTGGAGGAGGTCGGGACCGTGGGGGAGGGGCGGCAACGCCCACGTGAACGTGAGCGGGAAGTGGAACTCGTCGGGAGGGTCTTCGTCCTCCGGCAATCCGAGGACGAGGTCTTCGAACGCGAGCAGGACGCGCGGGTCGACGTCGAGCGCGAGGTGCAGGTCGAGCGGCCCGCCGCACCCCTCCTCGGGGTGCAGGTCGACCTCCCACGACTGCCGCAGCGAGTACGTCTCGACGAAGTGGCGCTCGTCGTGCACGTGAAAGCCGTGGTCGGTCGCGTGGTCCTTGAGCTCTGCGACGTATCCCGCGGTGTCGATGACGGCCATGGCGGTCGCCCAATCTAGATCCAGCGGTAACGGGTCCATCCCGGCACGGCCCGGGCCCCCAGCGCCTCGTAGAACTCGATAGCCGGTTGGTTCCAGTCGAGAACCGCCCACTCGATCCGCCCGTCGGTGAGCCCGCGTAGGTGCTGGAGCAGCGCGAGCCCGTAGCCCCTGCCACGGAACGCCGGCCGGACGAACAGGTCCTCGAGCCAGATGCCGGGGCGGCCGAGGAACGTCGAGAACGTGGGGAAGCACAGCGCGAAGCCCGCGACCGAGCCGCTGTCGTCGTCCTCCGCGATCACGACCGTCGCCACCGGGCGCTCGCCAAACAGGTGGCGGTGCAGCTCGCCGTCGTCGAGCACGACCCCGTCGGTGAGCCGCTCGTAGAGGGCGAGCTCGCGGATCATGGCGGCGATCTCGCCAGTGTCGTCGGGCGTCGCGGGGCGGAGGGCCATGGCGGCGGACGGTAGCGTCGCCGCCGATGACGGCGACCGGCGGCGAGGTGCTCGACGTGCTCGGTGCCGCGGCGGCCGAGGTTCGAGGTGCGCTCGACGACCTCCTCGATTGGGGACCGGCCGGCACGCGCCCCGGCCAGTACTTCAGCGATCTCGCCGCCGACACCGCGGCGGTCGACGTGCTCGTCGGCGCCGGGTTCGGCGTGCTGTCGGAGGAGTCGGGGGAAACCGACGCCGACCGGCCGATCGTCGTCGTGCTCGATCCGGTCGACGGGTCGACGAACGCGTCCCGCGGCATCCCGTGGTTCGCGACGAGCCTGTGCGCGCTCGACGGAGACGGGCCCCTCGCCTCGCTCGTGGTCAACCAGGCGACCGGGCAGTCGTTCGGGGCGGTTCGCGGCGAAGGTGCATGGCAGTGGTATGCGCGTGCGGGGGCCGACGGCCCGCGCGAGCCCGTTCGGCCGTCGCGCGCGGACACCATCGGCAGCTCGCTCATCGCGCTGTCGGGCTACCCGCGGGAGTCGTTCGGCTGGCAGCAGTACCGCGCCTTCGGGGCCTCCGCGCTCGACATCTGCGCGGTGGCGTGCGGCATGGCCGACGGCTTCGTCGACTGCAGCGCCGACGCCCATGGCGCTTGGGACTACCTGGGCGCCCTGCTGGTGTGCACCGAAGCCGGTGCCGTGGTCGCCGACGCGCTCGGCCGCGAGCTCGTGGTGAGGGGTCACCGCGACCGCAGGACGCCCGTCGCGGCGGCGACGCCGGCGTTGCTCGAAGCGCTGCTCGCCGAGCGACGTGCGTCACAGGGCGAAGTCACAAAAAAGGGTTGACCGGTGACCACCCCTTGTGTTCGGATACCTAGGCCCGGGAAGTCCCCTGGCATCGAACGCGGAGGAATCGCAGGAGTGCTGACCAACCCGCTCAACACGACGCCGGAATACGGCGACATGTGGGCGGACGCGCGCGCCTGTGCGAACAACGCACCCGCTGTGGCGTCGATGACGCACCGCCCGCAGGCTGCCGTCTTCGGTGGTTCCTACGGGACCGGTACGTCCATCAACGGCGTCACCGCGAAGCGGCCCGAGGGTCTTGGAGGTAGAGCTGGCTAGTCCAGCCACCAATCTCCGAGAAGGCCCAGAGGCCGCTGGCGACAAGCCAGCGGCTTTTTTGTTTCTCCAGATTCATGTCCAGAGGAAACCCCGGTACCGACACAAGGGGGAGTGGCGAGATG
>DASVEG010000352.1:0-10064 GCA_036380695.1 Acidimicrobiales bacterium | reverse complement strand
TCGTCGTACGCGTCGGTGTGCAGCGATTGCGTGCCACCGAGGACGCCCGCGAGGGCTTGCACCGCGACGCGCGCGAGGTTGAGCTCTGGCTGCTGCGCGGTCAGCGAGACGCCTGCGGTCTGCGTGTGGAACCGGCACTGCAACGACCGCTCGCTGCGCGCGCCGTACCGCTCGCGCATCCACCGCGCCCAGATACGACGAGCGGCGCGGAACTTGCCGATCTCTTCGAAGAAGTCCCAGTAGGAGTTGAAGAAGAACGACAGCCGGGGCGCGAACTCGTCGACGTCGAGGCCGGCGGCGACCGCGGCCTCGACGTAGGCGAAGCCGTTCGCGAGCGTGAACGCGAGCTCCTGCGCGGCGGTCGATCCGGCCTCCCGGATGTGGTAGCCGGAGATGGAGATCGGGTGCCACCTCGGCATTTCCGTGGTGCAGTACCTGACCATGTCGGTGACGATCCGCATCGACGGGCGCGGAGGGAAGATGAACTCCTTCTGCGCTTGGTACTCCTTGAGGATGTCGTTCTGGATCGTGCCAGCGAGCCCAGCGGCGGGCACGCCCGACTCCTCGCCGACGGCGACGTACATCGCCAGCGCGATCGCCGCGGGTGAGTTGATCGTCATCGACGTCGTGACCGACGCGAGGTCGATGTCCGCGAACAGATCCTCCATGTCGGCGAGCGTGTCGATCGCGACGCCGGCCTTGCCGACCTCGCCGAGCGAGCGCGGATCGTCGGAGTCGCGGCCCATGAGGGTGGGCAGGTCGAACGCCGTCGACAAGCCGGTGCCACCCGACCGCAGGATCTCCTTGAACCGCGCGTTCGTGTCCTCCGCCGTGCCGAACCCGGCGAACATCCGCATGGTCCAGACCTTCGACCGGTACATCGACGCGTAGGGCCCGCGCGTGTAGGGGTACTGGCCGGGGTACTCGCCGTCGTCCGGCCCGTACACCGGGTCGAGCGGGATCCCGGAGAGCGTCTCGAAGTCCTCGTCGCGGATCGCCGAGGCGTCGTACGCGCGCTGCCAGTCCTCACGTGCCGTCACGAGTGACCAGGGTAGGGTCCGTCGCTGATGACCGCCGACCGTCAGGCTCCCGATCGGAACCTCGCCCTCGAACTCGTCCGCGTCACCGAAGCCGCCGCGCTCGCCGCCTCTCGCTGGGTCGGCCGCGGCGACAAGGACGGTGCCGACGGTGCCGCCGTCGACGCGATGCGGGTCGTCCTCGACTCCGTCCCGATGGACGGCATCGTGGTCGTAGGCGAGGGCGAGAAGGACGACGCTCCGATGCTCTACAACGGCGAGCACATCGGCACCGGCGTGGCGCCGCAGGTCGACGTCGCGGTCGACCCGATCGAGGGCACCACCCTCACCTCCCTCGGCCAGAACGGCGCGACCTCCGTCATCGCGGTGAGCGAGCGCGGGTCGATGTTCGACCCCGGCCCCGCGTTCTACATGCAGAAGATCGCCGTGGGGCCGGAGGCTCGCGGCGCGATCGACATCACCGCGTCGGCCACCGACAACCTGCACGCGGTCGCGAAGGCGAAGGGCGAGTCGGTGCGCGACGTCACCGCGGTCATCCTCGCTAGGTCGCGCCACGACGACCTCATCAAGGAGGTCCGCGAGGCCGGCGCGCGCATCCGCCTGATCGAGCACGGCGATGCGCCTGCCGCGATAGCGACGGGGTGGGCCGCGTCCGGCATCGACATCCTGCTCGGGATCGGCGGTTGCGCCGAAGGCGTGATCGCGGCCGCCGCGCTCAAGTGCATGGGCGGGGAATTCCAGGGCCGGCTCTCGCCGCGGCACGACGAAGACCGCGCCGCGATCGAGGAGTTCGGGCTCGACGCGAACAAGGTGCTGACGAACGACGACCTGGTGCGCAGCGACAACTGCTTCTTCGCGGCCACCGGCATCACCGACGGCGAGCTGCTCAAGGGCGTGCACTACGACCGCCGCGGGGCGACGACGCAGTCGCTCGTGATGCGATCGAAGTCGGGCACGGTCCGGTTGATCGAGGCGCTCCACCGCCTGGAGAAGCTGTCCGAGTACAGCTCCGTCGACTTCCGGTAGCGCCGGCTACCGCCGACGCGCTGCTGGTCGCGCTGGCCGCGGCCGTGGCGATGCCGTACGCCGTGCTCGGGCCGGGGTACGTGCTCGACGACTGGTTCGCGCTCGCCAACGCGCGCTTCGACGGTTGGTGGATGGCCGCGGGACGCGACCAGTGGTTCGCCCGCCCCGGCGCGGGCGTCGTCTACGCGGTCGTGTTCGGCGCCGTCGGGCGCCACCCGCTCGTCGCGCTGGCGATGAGCACGGGCCTCGTCGCCGCGGCCGCGGTGCTGCTCCGGCGGCTGCTCGTCGCCGTCCGCCTGCCCGACGGGATGGCGGCGGCAACCGCCGCGGTGTGGCTCGTGCTGCCGAACCACGGGTCGCTCCTGTACTGGGCGTCCGCGACGAACGTCACGCTTGCCCTCGTCGCGTTGCTCGGCGGGCTGCTCGCCCTTGCGCAAGAGTCCGAGCGCTCCGGCCACTGCGTCGTCGCCGCCATCGCGCTCGCGGTGTCGGCGCTGTCGTACGAGGCGACGGCGCCGGCCGCGGTGCTCGGTCTCGTGGTGGTACCGCGCCTTGCTCGCCGGTCGTGGGCGTGGCGACCGCTGGCCGTCGGGCTGGCCGCGCTCGTCCCGGCCGGAGCGTGGATGATCGCCTTCTTCCACCCGGCGAAGCGGGGCGTCGGCGAGTGGGCCGACCTCACCTTGATGATTCCCGCCCATGCGGGTTGGGGGGTGATCGCGTGGGAACCGCTGGCGACGGTCGCCGGCGTCGCGTTCGCCGTCGGCCTCGCGGTCACCGCCGTGTTCGTCCGGCCACTCGGCCCGGGTGGCTCGCTCGCCATTGCCGGAGCCGCGACGATCGCCGTCGGCACCGCGCCGTTCGTCCGCTACTTCTACGCGCCGCTCGGCGCGGGCGATCGGGTGAACGTGGTCGCCGCGGTCGGCGCCGCCATGGCGTGGACCGGGCTGGCGTGGGTGGCCGCGCGATTCGTCCGCGTGCCGCGCGCCGCCGTCGCGCTCGGAGCGATCCTCGTCGCCGGCGCCCTCGCCGAGCAGTGGGACGCGGCGCGTGCGTGGTCGGCCGCGGGCGACGACGCCGTCGAGATCCTGCGCATGCTGCCGACCGAAGGCGACGAGGTGGCCGTCGCCGCCCCGCCAGTGAGGCGCAACGTGACCGCGTTCCTCGACCGGTCGAACGTGGAGGGCGCGGTGCAACTGGTGAGGGGGACGCGGCGCGTGCGCGCCAACCTCGTCACACCTGGCGGCTGACCGTCCCGGAAATGCGGGCGAGGAGCGAGCGCGGCGCGAAGTGCGTCGCGGCGACCATCGCCTTGTTCGTCCACCCGCTCACGAACAGCGCCCGCTTGCCGTCGAGGGCGCGGAGCGAACCGTCTGCAACCTCTTCCGCCGACTGCCAGGCGAAGGAGGGAACCGCGGAGTCGTCGTAGCCAGCTCTCGCTTGCCACTCGGTCTTCGTCGCGCCAGGGGCGACGCACAGGACCGTGATCCCGTGGCTGCGGTACTCCTCGTGCAACGACAGGCTGAAGGAGTTCACGAACGCCTTCGTTCCGCAGTACGTCGCGTTGCCCGGCGCGGGGCTGAACCCGGCGATCGACGACACGTTGACGACGCCGCCCTTGCCGCGCTCGACCATGCCCGGCAACGCCGCGTGCGTGAGCCGCATCAACGCGAGCACGTTGAGCCGGATCTCGCGGTCCTCCTCGTCGAGCGGCATCTCGTGGAAGCGTCCTGTCGTGCCGAAGCCCGCGTTGTTGACGAGCACGTCGACGGGGCGTGCCGCGTCGGAGAGCCGGTCTTCGACCTTGCGCAGCTCGGTGCGGTCGGTCAGGTCGGCCGGGATCACCTCGGCGGTACGGCCCTTGCCGCGGATGTCTTCAGCCAGGGTTTCCATCGCCTCGCGATTGCGGGCGACGAGCACGACGTCGTGCCCGCGCTGGGCGAGCGACCGCGCGAACGCCGCGCCGATGCCTTGCGACGCGCCGGTGACGAGAGCGGTGGGAGCCATGGCCGCACCCTAGAGATCGCGTACGAGTTGCGCGATCTCGGCGTGTTCCCCAGCACCGGGATAGATCGCCTCGCGCCGCCAGCCGCGGTCGGCGTAGAACTGCTCCGCGAAGCCACCGGCATCGGTGCGGAGCCGGCAGCGGCGAGCGCCGCGGTGGCGCGCCTCGGTGACGAAGGCGGTGACCAAGTGGCCGCCGACGCCCTCTCGGCGCGCGGTCTCGGCGACGAACAGCTCCGAGAGGTTCGCGAGGTCGCCGTCGGTCCAGCCCGCGGCGACGCCGACGACCTCGCCGCCGCGTCGCGCGGTGACCGCCAGCGGTCGTTTGGGGTCGGGCCACGCCGTCGACAACCAGCGCCGCGTGGCGTCGTCGACGCGATCGGTCGTCGTCAGCTCGACCTCCAGCGGACCCCTCGCGACGATCCGGCGGGCCTGGAAGGGGAAGTCCGCGATCGGCTGCCACACGTGGCCGGCCCGCTCCTCGAGCACGTGCACGGCGTCGATCACCACGTCGCGCTCGTAGCCCGCGAGCACGCCGACGGCGGCGGCGACCCGTTCCGGGTCGATCCCGTCGGCGAGGGTCACGTGGGGCACGAACGGCCACGTGAGCTTGCGTTCGAGCGGGGGCACGAACACCGCATCCCTGAGCCGGAAGAGCAGGTCGTGGCGACCCCATACGCCGAGGTACACCACGGGGTTGTCCGGCAGGAACGTCGCCGGCGGCCCGAGCGTCAACTCGATCGGCTCCGCGGCGACGGCTGCGGTACGCACGACCCGCAACGCTTCGTCGAGGTGTTCCTCGCGGACGTTCACCGGAGGGACGAGGGTGATGTGCGGTGCGATGCGGTCGAGCTCGGGTTCGCCGAGCGCACGCCGCAACCCGTCGATCTCGGTCGCGACCGCGGACGGCAGCAGCAGCGCGACTCCCAGCCGTCGGCGAGGCATCAGTACGTGACGAGCCGACGGGCCACTAGTGAATGAAGCGCACGTCGGGTCGCTCCTCCTCGAAGGCGCGGCGGTACTTCCGCCGCATCCCCGTGACCCGGAGCTCCTTGAGCGTCGGGATCTTCGCGAGCACCTCCAGGGCCGCGCCGGTCACGCGCGTGTGGCGGATGTCGAGCAGCGACAGCCGGGGAAGGCGGGCGAGGGCGGCCATCCCCTCGTCGGTCACGCGCGTGCCGTACAGGTTGAGCGTGTCGAGGCTGCGGATGACCGCGAGAGTCGCCGCCCCGGCGTCGGTGACCGCGCAGCCGGCGAGCACCACCTCGCGCAGGCGCCGCAAGCCCGACAGGTGGAGCAGCCCGCGGTCGCTCACCTTCGTGTCGCTGAGGTCGACCACCTCGAGGCGCGAGAACCTCGCGAGGACGGCGAGGTGGCGGTCGGTCACGGGAAGATGGTTCACCGCGAACGTCCACAGCTGGTCGTCGCGGAGCGACAGCAAGGGCGACAGGTCGGTCGTGAGCGCCTCGAGGCTGAGCGCACCGCGGCGCTCGTCCTCGAGGCGGCGGAAGGAAGCGTGCGGCGAGTACCTGTGGCGGGGTCTCGGATACAGGCAGAACCCGGGCGGGATCGGCGGCAGCGGGCGACTGCCGCTGAGGCCGTCCCAGGCCGCCGGCGGCTCCTCGACGGGACCGAACGTGCGGTCGTAGGCGGCGCGCCGAGCCGGGTTCTCCAACACGTCCCACGCTTCGTTGACGAGCCGCATCGCCTCGTCGTCGGGCTCGGTGCCGAGGTCGGGATGCAGCTTCCGCGCGAGGCGCCGGTACGCGTCGTGCATCTCGTCGACGGACGCCGTCCGCGACACCCCGAGCACCTCGTAGTGGTCCCGCTGTTTCACCCCGCCGCCATTCTGGGTGCAGAAATGCGCCCCTGGGGCGCATTTCTGCACCCAGAACGCATGAGAGGGGCTAGGAGGCGCCGGCGACCTGCAGGCGGACCTCGGCGCGGCGGCGGGCGTCCGGGTCGGTGTCGCCCGCGGCGGCGAGGGCCTGGCGGGCGCGGTCGACGTCGATCTGGTCGGCGAGCTCGGCGACGTCGGACAACACGATGACGCGGTTGTCCTTGACCTCCACGAAGCCGCCGTGGACCGCGACCTCGATCGGCGTGCCGCCACCCGTCGGCGTGATCGCCACGCGGCCGATGCCGAGCGCGCCGACAAACGGCGCGTGGTTGTTGAGGAACGCGATGTCGCCGCCCGCGGTGCGGGCGATGACCATCTCCGCGTCGCCCTCCCAGAGGATGCGTTCGGGTGACACCAATGCGACGTCCACGAACGACGAGTCCTAGCCCTGGCGGCGGAGCTCGTCCGCCTTCTTGGTCAGGTCGTCGATGCCGCCGACGTTGAAGAACGCCTGCTCGGGGTAGTCGTCGTAGTCGCCGTTGAGCACGTTGCCGAACGCAGTGATCGTCTCCTCGACCGGCACGTTCGCACCGGGGATCTGCGTGAACTGCTCGGCTGCGTACATCGGCTGGCCGAGGAACTTCTCGATCTTTCGGGCCCGGCCGACGAGGACCTTGTCCTCCTCGGTGAGCTCGTCGATGCCGAGGATGGCGATGATGTCCTGCAGCTCCTTGTAGCGCTGCAGCGTCTGCACGACGCCGCGGGCAACGCGGTAGTGCTCCTCACCGACGACGTCCGGCTGGAGGATGTTCGACGTCGACGCGAGCGGGTCGACCGCCGGGAAGATGCCCTTGGCGAACACGTCGCGCGACAGGTTGGTGGTGGCGTCGAAGTGGGTGAAGGCGGTGAACGGCGCGGGGTCGGTGTAGTCGTCCGCAGGCACGTACACGGCCTGCAGCGAGGTGATCGACTTGCCCTTCACCGACGTGATGCGCTCCTGCAGCACGCCCATCTCGTCGGCCAGGGTCGGCTGGTATCCGACCGCGGAAGCCATGCGGCCCAGCAGCGTCGACACCTCGGAGCCGGCCTGGGTGAAGCGGAAGATGTTGTCGATGAAGAGGAGCACGTCGCGGCCCTCGACGTCGCGGAAGTACTCGCACATCGAGAGCGCGGAGAGTGCGACGCGGAGGCGGACGCCCGGCGGCTCGTCCATTTGGCCATAGACGAGCGCGGTGTTCGCGATGACGCCGGACTCCTGCATCTCGAGCCACAGGTCGGTGCCCTCACGGGTGCGCTCGCCGACGCCTGCGAACACCGACACGCCGCCGTGCTGCTTGGCGACGCGCGTGATCATCTCCTGGATCATCACGGTCTTGCCCACGCCGGCCCCGCCGAAGAGGCCGATCTTGCCGCCCTGGCGGTAGGGCTCGAGGAGGTCGACGACCTTGAGCCCGGTCTCGAACATCTTCGTCTGCGGGTCGAGGTCGGAGAGCAGCGGCGCGGGCCGGTGGATCTCCCACGTGTCGACGATGCCCTCGGTGATGAGCTCGCCGCCGGTGTCGAGCGGTGCGCCGAGCACGTTGAACACGTGGCCGAGCACGCCAGGACCGACGGGCACCGAGATGCCGCGGCCGAGGTTGCGGACGGGCGTGCCCCGCTTGAGGCCGTCGGTCGGCTTCATGGAGATGGCGCGGATGCGGCTGTCGCCGATGTGCTGCGCGACCTCGGCGGTGACGACGATCTTCTCGCCGCCGACTTCGATGTCGAACTCGAGCGCGCCGTTGATGTCGGGCAGGTTGCCGGGCGGGAACTCGACGTCGACGACGGGGCCGACGATGGCGACGATCCGCCCGTCCTTGAGCTGCTTCGGCTCGCGGGCTGGTGTCTCGGTGGCGGTCATCTAGCGCTCCTTGTGCTCACGCCGGTCGCGGTCGTGCCGGAACTGGCGGAAGACGTCGGTCTCCTGGGGGCGGTCGTGGAGGAGGTCAACCGATCCGCTGGCGGCCTGGGCGAGGGCTTCGGCGCCGGACGCGATCTCGATGATCTCCGTCGTGATTGCGTCCTGGCGCGCCCGGTTCATCGAGCGGGTCAGGACCTTGATCAGCTCGTCCGCGTTGTCGGTCGCGGACTTCATCGCGCGCTGCCGCGCCGCATGCTCGGATGCCGCCGCGTCGAGCAACGCCGCGAACAGCCGGCTCTCGACGTAGCGCGGCACGATCTGCTCGAGGATGGCGCTGGGGGCGGGCTCGAACTCGTAGTCGGCGGTCGGGCCCTCCGGGCGCTCCGTGATCGCCCCCGTCTCGACGGGGAGGAACCGACGCATCTGCACGCGCTGGGTTCCGACCGAGAGGAACTGCGTGTACACGAGCTCGACCTGGTCGACCTCGCCCTCGGTGTACTGGCGGACGACCTCTTGCGCGATCTCGCGCGCGTTCTCGTACGTCGGGTTGTCGGAGAAGCCGATGAACTGGCTGGCGATGTCGTAGCCGCGGAAGCGGAAGTAGTTGACCGACTTCTTGCCGGTCAGGAACAGCTTGTATTGGCGTCCCGCGGCGACGTCGTCGCGGATCGCCTGCTCGGTGGCGCGGATGACGCCGGAGTTGTAGCCGCCCGCGAGGCCGCGGTCCGCGGCCACGACGATGTAGCCGACGGTTCGGACCTCTTCGCGCTGCGTGAGGAGCGGGCTACCCGCGCCCGCGCCTGCCGCGGCGAGGTTCGCGATGACGTTCGTGATCTGCTCGCTGTACGGCCGGGCCGCGGCGACGCGCGCCTGCGCCTTCGCGATGCGGCTCGCGGAGATGAGCTCCATCGCACGCGTGATCTTCTTCGTCGACTGCACGCTGCGGATACGACCCCGCAGCGCGCGTTCCGCACCCCCGGGCACAGCTAGCTCGCGACCTCGGTCGGCTGGAAGCGCTCCTTGAACGCCTTCACGGTCGAGTCGAGCGTGTCCTCGTCGAGCGCACCGCCCGAGCGGAGCGTCTCCATGAGACCCGACTGCCGCGCCTTCACGTCGGCGATGAGCTCGCGCTCGAACCGGCGGACGTCCTGGATGGGCAGGTCGTCGAGGTAGCCGCGGGTGCCAGCGAAGATCGACACCACCTGTTCCTCGATCGACATCGGCTGACCGTTCGGCTGCTTGAGCAGCTCGACGAGACGGCGGCCGCGGTCGATGAGCGCCTGCGACGCCCGGTCGAGCTCGGCGCCGAACGACGCGAACGCCTCGAGCTCGCGGAAGTTGGCCAGGTCGAGCTTCAGACCACCGGCGATCGACTTCATCGCCTTGGTCTGCGCGGAGCCACCGACTCGTGACACCGACGTGCCCACGTTCATCGCCGGGCGCACGCCCGAGTTGAACAGGTCGAGGTCGAGGAAGATCTGCCCGTCGGTGATCGAGATGACGTTGGTCGGGATGTAGGCGGAGATGTCGCCCGCCTTCGTCTCGATCACGGGCAGCGCGGTGAGCGAGCCGCCGCCCATGTGATCGGCGAGCTTCGCGGCCCGCTCGAGCAGGCGCGAGTGGAGGTAGAAGACGTCGCCCGGGTAGGCCTCACGGCCCGGCGGCCGGCGCAGGAGCAACGAGATGGCGCGGTACGCGTCGGCCTGCTTCGACAGGTCGTCGTAGATGATCAGCGCGTGCTCGCCGTTCTCCATCCAGTGCTGACCGATTGCGCAGCCCGCGTAGGGCGCCAGCCACTTGAACGGCGGCGGGTCGGACGCGGGTGCGGAGACGACGACCGTGTACTCCATCGCGCCTGCGGCCTCGAGCGTCGCCACGAGCTCGGCGATGGTGGAGGCCTTCTGGCCGATGCCGACGTAGATGCACTTCACGCCGAGGCCGCGCTGGTTGATGATCGTGTCCATCGCCACGGCGGTCTTGCCGGTCTTGCGGTCGCCGATGATCAATTCGCGCTGGCCGCGGCCGATCGGCGTCATCGCGTCGATGACCTTGATGCCGGTCTGCAGTGGCTCCTTCACCGGCTGACGGTCGACGATGCCGGGGGCCTGGATCTCCATGCGCCGGTTCTGCGCCCCGGCGATCGGGCCGCGACCGTCGATCGGCTCGCCGAGGCCGTTGACGACGCGCCCGAGCAGCGCGTCACCGACGACGACCTCGAGGATGCGACCCGACGCGCGAACGGCCTGGCCTTCCTCGATGT
>DASVEG010000351.1:0-8535 GCA_036380695.1 Acidimicrobiales bacterium | reverse complement strand
GACGATGGCCTCGTAGACCTTCACGCGGCCGAGCACGTCGTCGGACTTGATGGTGAGCAGCTCCTGCAGGCAGTAGGCGGAGCCGTAGGCCTCGAGGGCCCACACCTCCATCTCACCGAAGCGCTGGCCACCGAACTGGGCCTTACCGCCGAGCGGCTGCTGGGTGATCATCGAGTACGGGCCCGTCGAGCGGGCGTGGATCTTGTCGTCGACGAGGTGGGCCAGCTTCAGGATGTAGACGAAGCCGACCGAGATCGGCGCGTCGTATGGCTCACCCGTGCGGCCGTTGAACAACGTCGTCTTGCCGTTCGCGCCGATGAGCTTGCGGCCGTCGACGCCGTCGGGCGCGAGGTTCTCGAAGATCGCCTTCATCGTCGGGTGACGACCGGCGTCCTCCTCCTCGTCCCAGTGGGCGCCGTCGAACACGGGCGTCGCGACCCAGACGGACGGCTCGGTACGCGGCCGCGTCTTGGTCTCCGTGCCCTTGAGCGCCTCGGCGCCGATGCGCTCCTTCTTCTTCGGGTCGGTCCAGCCCCAACGGGCTGCGTACCCGAGGTGCGACTCGAGCACCTGGCCGACGTTCATCCGGCTCGGCACGCCGAGCGGGTTGAGGATGATGTCGACGGGCGTGCCGTCGGCGAGGTGGGGCATGTCCTCGAGCGGGAGGATCTTCGAGATGACGCCCTTGTTGCCGTGGCGGCCGGCGAGCTTGTCGCCCTCGGAGATCTTCCTCTTCTGGGCGATGTAGACGCGCACCAGCTGGTTGACGCCGGGGGGAAGCTCGTGCGCGTCGTCGCGGCTGAACACCTGGACGCTGATGACCTTGCCGGTCTGGCCGTGCGGCACCTTGAGCGACGTGTCGCGGACCTCGCGGGCCTTCTCACCGAAGATGGCTCGCAGGAGGCGCTCTTCCGGCGTCAGCTCGGTCTCGCCCTTGGGCGTGACCTTGCCGACGAGGACGTCGCCGGGGCCGACCTCGGCACCGATGCGGATGATGCCGCGCTCGTCGAGATCCTTGAGGAGCTCCTCGCTGAGGTTCGGGATGTCCCGGGTGATCTCCTCGGCGCCGAGCTTGGTGTCGCGGGCGTCGACCTCGTGCTTCTCGATGTGGATCGAGGTGAGCACGTCGTCGCGCACGAGGCGCTCCGACAGGATGATCGCGTCCTCGTAGTTGTAGCCCTCCCACGGCATGAATGCGACGAGCAGGTTCTTGCCGAGCGCGAGCTCGCCGTTGTGGGTCGACGGGCCGTCGGCGAGGACGTCGCCCTTCTTCACCTTCTGGCCCTCGTCGACGAGCACCTTCTGGTTGATGCACGTGTCCTGGTTCGAGCGTTCGAACTTGGCGAGGCGGTAGATCTTGCGGCCGAGCGGGTGCCCGAGACGATCCTTCTGGTTCGCGTTGTACTCGATGGTGATGTGGTCGCCCGTGGTCTCGGTGATCGTGCCGTCGCCCTCGGCGAGCACGAGGTCGCCCGCGTCGTGCGCGGCGCGGCGCTCGACGCCGGTGCCGATGTACGGCGCCTCGGGACGAATGAGCGGCACGGCCTGCTTCTGCATGTTGGCGCCCATGAGCGCGCGGTTCGCGTCGTCGTGCTCGATGAACGGGATGAGGCTCGTCGAGACCGAGACGGTCTGCTTCGGCGAGACGTCCATGAAGTCGACCTCGGTCGGCGGCACGACGTCGATCTCCGCGGAGGTGCCGTAGGAGCCGCCCCCGCCGAGTCGGAGACTGGCGCCCTGCGGGCCGCGACGGACGAGCACGCGCTCGTCGAGGAGCTTGCCCTTGTCGTCCATGCGCGCGTTGGCCTGCGCGATGACGAACTCCTCTTCCTCGTCGGCGGTCATGTAGACGATCTCTTCGGTGACGCGACCGTCGACGACGCGGCGGTACGGCGTCTCGATGAAGCCGTACTCGTTCACGCGGCCGTAGGACGCGAGCGCGCCGATCAGGCCGATGTTCGGGCCTTCGGGCGTCTCGATCGGGCACATGCGGCCGTAGTGCGAGGAGTGGACGTCTCGGACCTCGAAGCCCGCCCGCTCGCGGGAGAGGCCACCGGGGCCGAGCGCGCTCAGGCGCCGCTTGTGGGCGAGGCCCGACAGCGGGTTCACCTGGTCCATGAACTGCGACAGCTGGCTGGTGCCGAAGAACTCCTTGATCGCCGCGACGACCGGACGGATGTTGATGAGCGTCTGCGGCGTGATGGCCTCGACGTCCTGGGTCGTCATGCGCTCGCGGACGACGCGCTCCATCCGCGACAGGCCGATGCGGACCTGGTTCTGGATGAGCTCGCCGACGCTGCGGATGCGGCGGTTCGCGAAGTGGTCCTGGTCGTCGAGGCGGTAGCCCGTCTCGCCGGCGGCGAGGTGGAGGAGGTACGTCGTCGCAGCCAGCATCTCCGCCGCGGCGAGCACGCCCTGGTCGCGCTCGGGCCGCTCGAGGTCGAGCTGGAACAGCTCGCTGATCTTCTCGATCTCCGTGCCGAGCTTCTTGTTCAGCTTGTAGCGGCCGACGCGGGTGAGGTCGTAGCGCTTCGGGTTGAAGAACGCGTTCTCGAAGTAGGCGCGGCTGCTCTCCGGCGACGGCGGCTCACCGGGGCGGGCGCGCTTGTAGATCTCGATCAGCGCCTCTTCCTTGGTGGGCGCGAGGTCGCGCTCCTTCTCCCACTGGCCCTCGAGGAAGTCGAAGTGGCGCACGAAGCGTTCGAGGAAGCCGGGGTGCTCCTCCTCGCCGAAGCCGAGGGCGCGCAGGAGAACGAACAGGCTCAGGCGACGCTTGCGGGCGACGCGGCAGCCGGCGGTGACGTCCTTGCCCGGCTTGGCTTCGACGTCGAACTCGATCCACTCACCGCGGTACGGGTGGATGGTGCCGGTCGCGTACGTCTTGGCGTCCCGGCCCGGCTGGAAGATCACGCCGGGCGAACGGACGAGCTGGCTGACGACGACGCGTTCGGTGCCGTTGATGATGAAGGTGCCCTTGTCCGTCATCATCGGGAAGTCCCCCATGAAGACGGTCTGCTCCTTGATCTCGCCGGTGGTGGCGTTCATGAACCGGGCGCGCACGAAGATCGGCGCGCTGTAGGTCATGTCCTTCTCCTTGCACTCCTCCACCGTGAACTTGGGCGGCGGGCGCAGGTCGGGATCGGCAGGATCGAACTCCAGCTCCAAGCGGAGCTGGCCGGTGAAGTCTTCGATCGGGCTGATGTCGCGGAAGGTCTCCGCGAGGCCACGGTCGAGGAACCAGGCGAAGCTGTCTCGCTGGATGGCGATCAGGTCCGGCAGTTCTCGAACTTCTTCGAGGTTGGCGAAGGAATAGCGTTCCCGGGCGACGGAACGAGCAGGCAAGAGTTACTCCTCGGTGCGGAGGGCGAGCCGTACGGCTGCCGGGGCGCGTCGAAGCACACTCCGAGAAAAGGAAGGGTGCTGGGGGACCCGCATCGGCAACCGCCCAGCATAGGCCCGCACGCGAGGAAAGACAACCCCTCAAACCGTGGGTTGGGGAGAGGGTAAAGCGATGCGCCTCCCGAGGTCAAGCATCTGTTCGGAATCCGACGCCGTCGGCCCCCTCGCTGCGCGTGCCACGGGGTGACGTCCCGCTCGGTCGCTCGCATGCTGTCGTCGCCTGCGGCTCGGCCCCTTCGGGCGCAAACTGCTCGCTCTCCGAGCGGGACGTCACCCTCTCCTGCGCTCACCGGTTTGGCCCCTCCTACGTCGGGGCGGCGTCCGCTGCTCTCCCAACTCTTGGGGCGCATCGGCGAGTGAGTGGGGGTGTTACTGCTCGCTCGGGAGGCGCCAGTCCCATTGGTTGGCTACGAAGGATTGGGTGCCGGTGGCTAGGAGGGTTTGGTCTTCGGCGAAGAGGCGGGCGGTGCCGTGGGCGAAGCCGCCGGTGACGGCGTCGACGCGGACGTCGAGCAGGTACCAGCCGTCGGCCTGCGGTGGGTGGTGGAGGCGGACGACGTTGTCGACGCTGAGGCCGCCCATCGGCGCGCCCAGAGCGCGACCCGAGCCGTAGGTGACGTAGTCGACGAGCACGGCGGCGGCCACGAGCGGAGCGGTGTCTTCGAGCGGCCGGACCCACCAGGTGGCGTTGGGCGTGGACGCGGCGAGCCGCCACGTGAAGCGCTCGGCCCACGTGTCCGCGTGCACGGGGTGATCGAAGGGCGCGCAGTCGTCGGGGGGCGGGACGTTTGGTGCGTCGACCCATGCGCCTTCGACCGCGACCGGGGGCCGGTCGCCGGCTGCGGCTCGGACGAGGAACGACTCGGCGCCGTCCGCGAGCCGGCCGACGACCTCGACGTGGGTCATCGTGCGGGCCGACGCCACGATCGAGTGGGCCAGCACCACCTCGGTGCCGGTGCGGGCCAGCGCGCCGAAGTGGGCGAAGCCGGCGACGAGCGGTTGGGGGACGACGGCGTCGGCGACGACGAGCGCCGCCGCGGTCGCGCACCCTCCGAACAGGGCATCGGCGCCCGACCGCAACGCCTCCGTGACCGGCAACAGCCACGTCCCGTCGTCACGACGCTCGAGCCCGAGCCACCGCTCGGCGCGCTCCCCCATCCGTCAGATCGCTTTTGTGCACCGATGGCGCAACATGATGCGCCATCGGTACACAAAACGATTCCGGTGGACCTACTTGACCTCGACGGAGGCGCCAGCGGCTTCGAGCTGGGCCTTGGCCTTGGCGGCGTCGTCCTTCGACGCCTTCTCGAGGACGGGCTTGGGTGCGCCGTCGACGAGGTCCTTCGCTTCCTTGAGGCCAAGGTTCGTGAGGGCACGGACCTCCTTGATGACCTGGATCTTCTTGTCGCCTGCGGCGGTGAGGATGACGTCGAACTCCGTCTGCTCCTCTTCCTCCGCAGCCGCGCCACCGCCGCCACCGGCGCCGGGGGCTGCTGCGACGGCCACCGGGGCGGCCGCGGTGACGCCGAACTTCTCTTCGAACTCCTTGAGGAGCTCGCTCAGCTCGAGGACCGTCATGTTGGCGATCGCGTCGAGGATCTCTTCTTTGGTTGCCATCTCTTACTCCTGCGATTCGGTCGTGGGCTTACGGGGTGTCCGGGTTGTCCGGACTCTCGGAACGGTCGGGGCTGTCGGCCGCTTCGGCGGCCGGCTCGCCGGCGGCTTCGGCCGATGCGGCGTCCGCCGCGCCTTCGCCGACCGTGGTCGGCTCGGCCTCCGGCGTCTCGCCACCGTCGGACGGGGCGTCGGCCTCGGGTTCGGCTTCGGGTTCGGCCGGCGCCGCAGCCTCGGCTTCGGGTTCGGCGGGACTGGCGGCCTCGGGCTCGGCTTCCGGCTCGGGGGTCGTCGCGCCTTCCGGCACGCCGCCTCGCTGGTCGATGAGGGCCTTGAGGCCGTAGGCGAGATTGCGCGGAAGCGCTTGCAGCAGTCCTGCGAACTTCTGCAGGGGCGCCGCCAGGCCACCGGCCAGCTGCGCGAGCAACACCTCGCGGGGGGCGATGTCGGCCAGTGCGGCTGCGTCGGCTGCGGTCAGGACCGCGTCGCCGAGGACGCCGCCCTTGACCACCAGGTTCGGGTTCGTCCTGGCGTAGTCGCGAAGGGCCTTGGCCACCGCCACCGCGTCGCCTTCGACGAACGCGATCGCGGTCGGGCCGACGAGCAGCTGCTCGAGCGAGTCGAGGCCGAGGTCACGAGCCGCGAACCGGACCAGCGTGTTCTTGTAGATCCGGTACTCGCCGCCCGCTTCCCTGAGCGCTCGACGAAGCGTCGACAGCTCGCCAACGGTGAGGCCGCGGTACTCGGTGAGGATGGCGGCGGACGCCGATTCCAGCTTGCCGCGCACCTCGTCGACCACGGCAACCTTCTCGGGCCTCGGGTTCTCCATGGGCATGTGTGTCACCTCCTCTCGCGCAGACGGGGCGCTCGCGCACATGGCGGCGAACACCCCGTTCAGGCAAGAAGGAGGTTCACCTCGTCAGGCGGGCGTGAAGCCCATTACCGGCAGGACCGACCTGATGTCTTCGGCGAGCGACTGAGTTGTGGGAAACAGCGTACTTGGTGCGGCTGGGTGCGGCCTCAGGAGGCGGCCGCGGCGAGCTCCTCGTCGGTGGCGCGGATGCGCGCGGGGTCGACGCGGACGCCTGGGCCCATCGTCGACGACGCGGTGACCGACCTGATGTACTTGCCCTTGGCCGCCGCGGGCTTCACGCGCGTGAGCTCGTCGATGACGGCCCGGAAGTTCTGCAGCAGCGCGGCGTTGTCGAACGACACCTTGCCGATCAGCACGTGGACGTTGCCGTAGCGGTCGGTGCGGTAGGTGACGCGGCCGCCCTTCACCTCGGTCACGGCCTTGCCGACGTCGGGCGTGACGGTGCCTTCCTTCGGGTTCGGCATCAACTGGCGGGGGCCGAGGATCCGGCCGACGCGACCGACGAGCGCCATCATGTCGGGCGTCGCGATCGACTTGTCCCAGTCGATGTCGCCGGCCTGCACCCGGGCGACGAGGTCGTCGGCGCCCACGATGTCCGCGCCTGCGGCACGCGCCTCCTCGGCGGCGGTGCCTGCGGCGAAGACTGCGACCCGCACGTTCTTGCCGGTGCCCGCGGGGAGGCTCACCGTCCCGCGGATCATCTGGTCGGCTTTGCGGGGGTCGACGCCAAGGCGGACCGCCAGCTCGACCGTCTCGTCGAACTTGGCCGGCGCCAGCGACTTCACCAGGTCGACGGCCTCGATGGCGGAGTGCAGCGCCTGGCCGTCGAACCGCTTCTCCGCGTCGGTGAACTTCTTGCCTCGCTGCATCGCAGCTCCCTCAGGGTCGGGGTGGCCGGGCGAGGTCGTCCCGGTCGCACCAGTTTGATCCGTTCCGGAGGCAATAGAGGCGGCTGTACCGCCTCTATTGCCTCCGGAACGATGGGTTCAGGAAATCTTGATGCCCATCGAGCGGGCGGTGCCGCGGACCTGAGCCTTGGCCGCGTCGATGTCGTTGGCGTTGAGGTCGGGGAGCTTCGCCTTGGCGATCTCCTCGAGCTGGGCTTCGGTGATCGTGCCCACCGTCTCCTTGCCCGTCGTCTTCGCGCCCTTCTCGAGCCCCGCGGCCTGGCGCAGCAACGCAGGCGTGGGCGGGGTCTTGAGGACGAAGGTGAACGTGCGGTCCTCGTAGATCGTGATCTCGACGGGGATGATCTGGCCGCGCTGGCCCTCGGTCTGCGCGTTGTACTGCTTGACGAACTCCATCGTGGCCACGCCGTGGGGACCGAGCGCGGTGCCGACGGGCGGCGCGGCGGTGGCCTGCCCGGCGGGCAGTTGGATCTTCACGATGGCGGCGACGCGCTTCTTGGCCATGACAGGTCAGTCCTCAGGAAAAAGGGGAACGTTCGAAGATAGCGGTGGCGGCTAGAGCTTCGCCACCTGGTCGAACCCGAGCTCGACCGGGGTCTCTCGACCGAAGATGTTCACGAGCACCTTGAGCTTGAGCTGGTCCTCGTTGATCTCCGAGATCGTGCCGGTGAAGTCGGCGAACGGGCCTTCCTTCACGCGCACCGTCTCGTGCTCGCTGTAGAGCGTCTGCGGGCGGGTCTTCTTGGGGGTCGCCTCGCCCGCGGCGTCGTCCTTGACGGCGAGGAAGGTCTCGACGTCGCGGCGCGACAGTGGCGTCGGCTTGGCTCCCTGGCCGACGAAGCCGGTGACGCCCGGCGTGTTGCGGATGTGGAACCACACGTTCTCGTCCATGTCGGCCCGCACCAGGAGGTAGCCGGGGAACATCTTCTTCTGGACGACGACGCGCTTGCCGTTCTTGAAGTCGATGACGTCTTCCATCGGGATGACGACCTCGTAGACCTTCTCCTCCATGTTCAAGGAGGCGACCATCGACGCGAGGTTCGACTTCACCTTGTTCTCGTAACCCGCGTAGGTGTGCACGACGTACCACGCGCCAGGGCGGTCGTACGGGCTCTCTTGCGCGACCGGACCGTCGTCGTCCCCGTCGTCGGCGTCGAGGATGGCATCGTCGCTCGCTTCGGCGATCGCACCTGCGCTCAACAACGCGTCTTCGTCGAGGACGACCTCGGCGGCCTCCGCAGCCGGCACTTCGGTGGCCTCTGCCTCTGGCGAGGCGAGCACGTCCTCGGCGCCGTCGTCGTCGGGGTTCTCGTTCAGCTCGTTCACGTCGTTGACGATCTCTCTCATTGGCTGGGGGTGTCGAAGAGGAACAGCATCGACTTCGCGAACCCGAAGTCGAGGACGAAGACCAGCCCGACGAGGATGATGAGCGTCACGAGGACGATGCCCGAGTAGTTCACGACCTCGGCGCGGCTCGGCCACGCGACGCGACGCAGCTCGCCCCGCACCTCCTTGACGAAGGTGACGGGCGACGTGCGCTCCTTGCGGGGCGCCCTGGCGCGCGCAGCAGCCGCCGCCTGCCGGCGGTCGGTCGCGGGGGCGCCCTCGGCGCCCAGCTGCCCCTGCTTCTGCAGCATCCGCTTGGTTTGTCGGTTCATCGCCACGGCGGCACCCTCTGGAGTCCGTCGGCCCGGAGCCGAACATGGTCGCGTTTCGCAGGGCAGGAGGGACTCGAACCCC
>DASVEG010000350.1:0-3323 GCA_036380695.1 Acidimicrobiales bacterium | reverse complement strand
GGCGCGGCTGCGGGCGACGCTCGACGTCGGCTGGCACGTCGGCGACGCGTGTGAGGTGACGACGCTGCAGGACGCGGGGATCGCCGAGATCGACGTCATGGTCGCCGCGACCGGCGAAGACCAGGTGAACCTCGTCGTGTCGCTGCTGGCGAAGCAGGAGTTCGCCGTCCCCCGCGTCATCGCCCGGGTGAACGACCCGAAGAACAAGTGGCTCTTCAACGAGTCGTGGGGCGTCGACGTGTCGGTTTCGACCCCGCACCTCCTCACCGCGCTGATCGAAGAAGCGGTGTCCGTCGGGTCGCTCGTGCGCTTGTTCGAGCTCGAAGGCGGCGACGCCCAGCTCATCGAGGTGACGCTCGCCGAGGACTCGCCCGCCGCGAACAAGTCGATCGCGGAGCTGAACGTGCCGCGCGACGCGACGGTCGTCGCCATCGTCCGCCACGGCCACGTCGTCGTGCCTCGCGGCGACACCGTGGTGCAAGCGGGCGACGAAGTGCTGGCGCTGGTGACGCGCGACTCGGAAGACCCGATGAAGAAGGTGCTGATCCTCGAATAGAGGCGCTAGAGCAACTCGTACAGCGGGTTGTAGATCAGCAACCGCCCGCCGGGGCCGGTGGGCGACGGCCGCCCCGTGATGACCACCCGCTGGCCGGCCTTGATACCGGCGATGCGACGCCGGCCCGTCCAGAGCGCCACGAGCTTGCCGGTGCCGTCGCTGACCGTCGCCTCCAGCCAGGGTGAGCCCTCTGGCTTGGGCACGATGCGCACCGACGTGATCTCGCCGACGACCGTCGTGGGGTGACGGGGCGTCGCCTCGGCGATCGGCTCCACGCCGGGGTGGCTCGAACAGAAGTCGCGAAGGCGCTCGTGGTCGAGCACCTCGACAGGCGCGGTGAGCTTATGGAAGAGGTTCTTCAGCGCCATCGGGACCGCCTGCGAAGGTGTCGTCGAGCACGATGTCGTCGAACATGTCGGCCCGGCCGCACCGCATGACGAGCCGGATCTCGGTGCCGTTGGGGCCCGACTCGATCTCGACGTCGTCGACGAGCGTACGGATCAGCGGGATGCCGAGGCCCCGCTCGAAGTTCAGTCGCTCGGGGTCGGTCACCGGTGGGTGCTCTGGCAGCGTCTCGGGATCGAAGCCCTCGCCCTGGTCGCTGATGCTCACGACGAGGCGGTCGTCGTACTCGATGCACGCGACGGTGACGTTGTCGCCCTCGCTCGCGTTGCGGTGGGCCTCGATCGCGTTCGTGCACGCCTCCGACACGGCGACCTTGAGGTCGTCGATCCGGTCGTCGGCCAGATCGCGCCGGCTGGAAGCCAGCGAGGACACCACGAGCCGTGCGAGCGCGACGTACTCGGCGCGAGCTGGGATGCCCAGCTCGATCGCCACCTCGGCGTCGTCAGCCACGATCAGCGCAGATCAACCGCCGACGGCGTCGTCGACGTTCTCGTGGATCGAGAAGACCTTGGTCAGGCCGGTGATTTCGAAGACCTTGAGGATGCGGTGCTGCGTGCACACGAGGCTGAGGTCGCCGTTGTGGCTGCGCACCCGCTTGAGCCCGCCGACGAGCACGCCGAGACCGGTCGAGTCGAGGAACTCGACGCCTTCCAGGTCGACGACGATGCGGTGCTTCCCCTGGGTCACGAGCTCGACCAGCTTCTCGCGAAGACGCGGTGCGGTATAGACGTCCACCTCACCCTTCACGGCGAGGACCGCGATGCCATTCTTCTCCGTGACGTCGAGATCGAGATCCATGTCGCTCCTTCCAAGGGCTGCAGACGCGCGCCGGCCTGCTACTCCACGCGGCGAACCTACTACCCGCCGTCTCGTAGCGTCACACGCCGGTCGTACAGTCGCGAACGGTGGATCTCGGCGACCTCGTACGAGCGCTCGACACGCGCGGACAGCTCGTCCACCTCGAGCGGATCCCCCCGCGACCCGCCGAGCACCGCGCGCTGGCGCGCCCCCTGCCTCCGGATCTCGCGGCCACCTTCCCACCGTTCTGGTCGCACCAGGCAGAGGCGATCGACCTCGCCCGCAGCGGCCGGTCGGTGGCCATCGCGACCGGCACCGCGTCGGGGAAGTCGCTCTGCTTCCAGGTGCCGATCGCCGAGGCGTTGGTGGCCGCGCCCGCCGAGTCGTCGGCGCTGCTGCTCTACCCGACCAAGGCGCTGGCGCACGACCAGCTCCGTGCCCTCGGCGAGCTTCGCGTGCCTGGCCTCGTCGCCGCGACCTACGACGGCGACACCGACCCCGACCACCGCGCCTGGGTGCGTCGCAACGCCAACGTCGTCCTCACCAACCCCGACATGCTGCACGCCGGCATCCTCCCGAACCACGCCCGCTGGGCGACCTTCCTCATGCGCCTCCGCTACGTCGTGCTCGACGAACTGCACTCCCTGCGGGGCATCTTCGGGACGCACGTCGCCCACCTCGTTCGCCGGTTGCGGCGCATCTGCGCGCTGTACGGCGCGGCGCCGACGTTCGTGTTGACGTCGGCCACCGTCGGCCAGCCGTCGAAGCTCGCGTCGATGATCACTGGCGTCGACGTCGCGGAGGTCGTCGACGACGGGTCGCCGCGCGGCGAGCGCGTCTTCGCGTTGTGGAACCCTCCTCTCCTCGACGAGCGCACGGGCCGGCGAGGGTCCGGCAACGTCGAAGCGGCCGGGGTGTTGAGCGCGCTCGTGCGCGAGGGGTACCGCGCCATCGCTTTCACCCGGAGCCGCAAGGGTGCGGAGTTGGTGGCCGCCGGCGCGCGCCGCGACCTGCCGGCCGAGCTCGCCCGCACCGTCCGCCCCTATCGGGGCGGGTTCCTGGCGAGGGAGAGGAGGGAGATCGAGGCGGAGCTGTTCGGCGGCCGCCTCCGTGGTGTGTCGGCGACGAACGCGCTCGAGCTCGGGATCGACGTGGGCGGCCTCGACGCCTGCATCCTGAACGGCTACCCGGGCACGATCGCGTCGATGTGGCAGCAGGCGGGCAGGGCGGGACGCGCCCAGCAGCGTTCGCTCGCGGTGCTCGTCGCAGGCGACGACGCGCTCGACCAGTGGTTCGTGGCCCACCCGCGCGAGCTGTTCTCGCGGCCGCCAGAGCCCGTCGTCGTGAACCCGTCGAACCCGTTCGTCCTCGACCCTCACCTCGCGTGCGCGGCCTACGAGCTGCCGCTCACCCCGGCCGACGAGACGTACTGGGGCGACTGCCTGGAAGACGGCGTACGCCGCCTCGTGATCGGCGACGAGCTGCGCCTGCGCGAGGGGCGCGCCGTGTACGCCGGCCGCGAGCGCCCATCGGCGACGGTGGGGCTGCGGACGGGATCGTCCAG
>DASVEG010000349.1:0-12028 GCA_036380695.1 Acidimicrobiales bacterium | reverse complement strand
GCGGTACAAGCGGCACCCGACAAGCCCTACGCGGTGCTCATCGGCGTGAACGAAGCCAAGTACAAGGCGGGCCCGCCGTCGAGCGGCGCCAACTGCACGAATGCAGGCGCAGAGGCCGGCACGTGGGTCGCTACCGGATGGGTCGTCGGCGGTCCCCGCACGGCGCTGTTCAACACGACGACGCTTCCTGCACACCTCAACCTCGCAGCGACCATGAACGCGCTGCAGTCCGGATTCAGCGTGTGGTCGCAGGCGTCGCCTGCGCCCGCCATCACGGTCGCGGCCAGCACCACCTCGTCGCTGAAGCAGACCGCCAACCGCACCTACGAGCTGATGTTCGGCAAGGCGGGCGGCACCACCCTCGCGGTCACCTACACGTGGCGTTGGAGCGACGGCTTCGTCGAGAGCGACACCATCTTCAACACCGCGGTCAACTGGCAGAACCTCGGCAGCGAGGGCGACGGCTGCTACGAGACCGCCGGCAGCGCGTACGACGTCCAGAACATCGCCGCCCACGAGTTCGGGCACACGTACGGCCTCGGCCATCCCTCGGGCGCCCGCTTCGAGACGATGTACGCCTACGGCTACAGCGGCGAGACGCTGAAGCGCTCGCCCGCCAGCGGCGACATCGCCGGCGTCAACGCCCTCTACTAGACGCGGGCTCGAGAATCCCTGTCGCTCGGTTTTCGAGGCTGGGGGTTGCGGATTCCGCAACCCTCGGCCTCGAAACCGGCGGCGTGCGAATCGCCGAGGGTGACCGGGGGCCGTAGGGTCGCCGCATGTCGAGCGACGTCGTCACCGTCGAGCGCGTGATCGCGGCGCCGCCCGAGGCCATCTTCGAGCTCCTCGCGGACCCCGCAAAGCACCCGTTGATCGACGGCTCCGGAGCCGTCGAAGCAGCCAAGGACGGAGGCGGCGGCCGCCTGACGTTGGGGTCGACGTTCGGCATGTCGATGCGAGCGGGCCTGCCGTACTCGATGGTCAACACGGTCATCGAGTACGAGGAGAACCGTCGCATCACCTGGCAGACGCGAGCTCCCGGCCTGGCCGGGTCGATCGTCGGCGGGCGCATCTGGCGGTACGAGCTCGAGCGGGTCGACGGCGGCACGAGGGTCCGCGAGTCGTGGGACATCACCAAGGACCGGCAACGACTCGGGCTCCGGCTCCTGGGCTTCCCCGCGCGCACCCGCGAGAACATGGAGAAGACGCTGGAGCGCATCGCGCAGCTCGTCGAATAGGGCGACGACGGAACCCGCCAGGCGTTCTGGGTGCAGAAATGCGCTGTACGGGCGCATTTCTGCACCCAGAACGAGACGGCGGCGGGGGCTCGGCAGCGAGCGGCTATCCTGCGGAGGCTCGCTTCGGCGGGTAGCAACTGGTCCCGTGGTGCAGTTTGGAGTGCACGCCGGCCTGTCAAGCCGGAGGTCGCGGGTTCAAATCCCGTCGGGACCGCCAACACCCCTCTCGGTCGGGTAGCTCAGTTGGTAGAGCGCGCGCCTGAAAAGCGCGAGGTCACCGGATCGACGCCGGTCCCGACCACTGCAGGAAGCCCTGGACAGAACTCGGTTCTGCCAGGGCTTCGTCGCGTCAATCGCAGATGCCGAGCACCTTGGGGATCTGGCGCAGGTCGGCGACGACGTGGTCGGCCTCCGGCAGCTCGCCACCGCCCGCACTGCCCACGCCGGCACCGGTCGCGACCTGCTCGTCGTCGCCCGCGTCGTCGAACACGCCTGTGTACCGGACGGTCACCATGCCCATCGCCTTCGCGCCGGCGACGTCGGTGCGGCGGAGGTCGCCCACGTGCGCGACCTGCGCGGGCGCGACGCCACCGAGGCCAGCGAGCGCGTGCTCGAAGATGGCCGGCGACGGCTTGTACGCGCCGACGTCGTCGGAGAACGACCAGTGGTCGAACAGGTCGAGCACACCCTTGCGTTCGAGGTTCGCGCGCAGCGCCGTCGAAGGGGTCATCCCGACGTCGCACACGATCCCCAGCCGCAGGCCCGCGTCCTTCAACGCGCGCAGGCACTCCTCCGCACCGTCGCAGAGCATGAGGTCGACGCTCAACGGCGCGGAGGCAAACGCCTCGACCAGTTCGTCGTGCACGCCAGGCGGCAGGTCGAACCCGAGCTCTTCGATGATGTCGACTGCAGCCTCGGTGCTTCGGTACTGCGCCTGGTTCGACTCCCACGTCGACACGAACCGCTCCCAGGAGACGGCGAACGCCGCGTCGAGCCGCTGCCGTTCGACCGCGAACCCGACACCCTCGAGGATGCCGAGCCACGCATCGAGCCGCGCGTCCCGAGTCGACCCCACCCGCTCGTGCACGAGCGTGTTCCAGTGGTCGAACGTGACCGCTCGCAGGGTTGGGTTCACGTGTGCGACGACGGACGGACCACGCCGTCGATGCGGGCCTGTTCCGCGACGGCGGCCGCTACCCGCTCGCCGACGTGGCGGTTGAACACGCTGGGCACGACGTACCCAGGCGACAGCTCGTCGTCGGGCACGCACGACGCGATGGCCGCTGCCGCGGCGAGCTTCATGTTCTCGGTGATGGTCGTCGCGCCGGCGTCGAGCGCGCCGCGGAAGATGCCAGGGAAGCAGAGCACGTTGTTGATCTGGTTCGGGTAGTCGCTCCGGCCCGTGGCCATGACCGCGGCCAGGCCCTCGGCCTCCTCCGGCAGGATCTCGGGGTCGGGGTTGGCGAGCGCGAAGACGATCGGGTCGTCGTGCATCGTCCGCAGGTCGTCGCGGATGAGGAGGTTCGGTCCGCTCACGCCGACGAATACGTCCGCGCCGGGCAGCACCTCGTGGATCGCGCCCCGCCGCAGCTCGGGGTTCGTGTTCTCCGCCATCCACTGCTTCGCCGCGTCGAGGTCGGGGCGCCCTTGGAAAATCGCGCCCTTGCGGTCGACCCCGATGACGTTCGGCACGCCCGCCTGCATGAGGATCTTCGTGATCGCGACGCCCGCGGCGCCGACGCCGGCGATGACGACCTTGAGCTCGTCCATCTTCTTGCCGACGACCTTGAGCGCGTTGCGGAGCGCGGCGAGCACGACCACCGCGGTGCCGTGCTGGTCGTCGTGGAAGACGGGGATGTCGAGCATCGCCTTCAGGCGCTCTTCCACCTCGAAGCACCGCGGCGCGGCGATGTCCTCGAGGTTGATGCCGCCGAAGACGGGCGCGATCCGCTGGACGGTCTCGATCAGCTCCTCGGTCGACGCCACGTCGAGGCAGATCGGGAAGGCGTCGACGCCGGCGAACTCCTTGAACAGGAGGGCCTTGCCCTCCATGACCGGGAGCGCTCCCGCTGGGCCGAGGTCGCCGAGGCCGAGCACGGCGGTTCCGTCCGTGACGACCGCGACCGTGTTGGCCTTGATCGTGAACTTGTGGACGTCGGCCGGGTTGTCTGCGATCGCGCGGCACACGCGGGCGACGCCCGGCGTGTAGGCCATCGAGAGGTCGTCGCGGCTCTGCAACGGGATGCGCGAGTGCACGCCGATCTTGCCGCCCTCGTGGAGGAGGAAGGTGCGGTCGCGGACGCTCTCGACGACGACGCCCTCGAGGGCCTCGACCGCGCTGCGGATGCCGCGCACGTGGTCCTCGTCGACCGCGAAGACGGTGACGTCGCGCACGATCCGGCGGCCGCGCACCTCGGCGATGTCGAGCGCGCTGATGTTGCCGCCCGCCTCGCCGATGGCGGTCGCGACCTTGCCGAGCATCCCGGGAGCGTCGTCGAGCTCGACGCGCATGCGGACGGAGTACGAAGCGCTCGGACCAGCCACGTCCCCATGAGACCTGCACCACGCGGGCGGTGGCAAATTTGCCCGTGGGCGCGACGAAGCCCCGGCCGCTGGGGTGGCCGGGGCTTCGCCAGGAGGGAACTACATGAACGTCGGGAGCTACGCGCCCTCACGCTCCATTTGCTCGAGGCACCGACGGATCTCGGATGCGCGGAAGCGCCGGTGCCCGCCGAGGGTTCGGATGGCGGTGATCTTGCCTGCGCGTGCCCAGCGGGTGACCGTCTTGGGGTTCACGCGGAACAGAGCAGCAACTTCGGCCGGGGTCAGAAGTGCGTCTGGATTGGGGCTATCGGCCATCGGTGTCCCTTCGGAGTGTCCGTTTCCTTCCCGAACGTACGGACTCAAACGTTTGCGGTCGATAGCCCATGAAGGTCATTTGGGACACCCGTACGAACTAGTCATCGCACCCTGGCGGTACCAGTCATCCCTCGTCCGGAGGGGGAAACGGTGTGCGGGTACTGTGACCCGGTGGCCGTCTTCGACCGCATCGCCGCTGAAGGCCACGAGCAGGTCGTCCACTGCAGCGACCCGAGCACTGGCCTGCGTGCCATCGTCGCCATCCACTCGACGCGCCTGGGCCCTGCGCTCGGCGGTACGCGCTTCTACCCGTACGCCTCCGAGGAGGCTGCGCTCGACGACGTGCTGCGCCTGAGCAAGGGCATGACGTACAAGTCGGCGGCGGCCGGCCTCGACCTCGGCGGCGGCAAGGCCGTCATCATCGGCGACCCCGCGACGGTCAAGAACGAAGGGTTGCTCCGCGCCTACGGGCGGTTCCTCGACGGCCTCAACGGGAGGTACATCACCGCCGAGGACGTCGGGACGACCCAGCCCGACATGGACGTGATCCGCCGGGAGACGGCGCACGTCACGGGCGTGAGCCGGTCGCTCGGCGGCAGCGGCGACCCGAGCGAGGCGACGACGTACGGCGTGCTCCACGCCATGCGCGCCGTGGCCAGGCACCTGTGGGGCTCGACGGCGCTCGCCGACCGCCACGTCGTCATCACCGGCGTGGGGAAGGTGGGCTACGCGCTCGCCCGTCACCTCGTCGAGGAACGGGCCCAGCTCACGGTTGCGGACGTGTCCGTCGCCGCGGCGGAACGAGCGGCCAAGGACTTCGGCGCCGACATCGTGGAGCCCGGGGAGTCGCATGCCGTCGAGTGCGACATCTGGGCGCCATGCGCGCTGGGCGGCGGGTTGAACGAGGCGACCGTCCCCGCGTTGCGATGCGCGGCGGTGGTCGGCTCCGCCAACAACCAGCTCGCCGACGAGTCGTGCGTGGACGCGCTCGCCGCGCGGGGCGTGCTGTACGCGCCGGACTTCATCGTGAACTCCGGCGGCGTCATCAACATCTCCGAAGAACTGGCGCCGCGCGGGTACCACCGCGAGCGGGCGTACGGCATCGTGCGGCGGATCTACGACACCACCACCGCCGTCCTCGAGACGGCGGCGGCCGAAGGCATCTCCACGACTGAGGCGGCGGACCGCCTCGCAGAGCGTCGGATCGAACAGCTGTCGCGCGTGCGGCTGCTGCGGACTACCCGGGGGCATGTGTGACGACAGTGGCGGAGCGGCTCGACTACCGAGGGATCCCCCGCGACGAGTTGATCGAAGATTTCAAGCTCGCGTGCATCTCGCGTGCGCTCGACGACCGCGAGATCAGCCTGCAGAAGCAGAGCCGGGTGTTCTTCCAGATCTCGGGTGCGGGCCACGAAGCGTTGCTGCTCGCGCTGGCGCGCCACCTGCGCGCCGGGTCCGACTGGTTCTTCCCGTACTACCGCGACCGCTCCCTCGTGCTTGGCCTCGGCGTGACGCCGAAGGAGATCCTGCTGCAGGCCGTCGGGTCCGCGGAGTGCCCCGCATCGGCGGGTCGCCAGATGCCGTGCCACTGGGGGCACAAGGCGAAGAACATCGTCATCCAGTCGAGCCCGACGGGAAGCCAGTGCATCCCCGCCGTCGGGTGCGCGGAGGCCGCTCGCTACATCGCGGGTCGCGACCTTCCGGGCGACGCGATCGCATACGGCGACGAGCTGACGTACGTGTCGCTCGGCGAGGGCGCGACGTCCGAGGGCGAGTTCTGGGAGTCGCTCAACACCGCGTGCCGGCTGCACCTCCCCGTGCTCTACATCGTCGCCGACAACGGCTACGCGATCAGCGTCCGCGCCGAAGACCAGTCGCCCGCCCCGATCAGCGAGATGGTGCGCGGGTTCCGCGGCCTCGCCATTCACAAGATCGACGGCCGTGACTACTTCGAGGCGCGCCGGCGGGGGGCCGAGGCGATCGCACGGGTGCGCGCCGGCGAAGGCCCCGGGTTGATCCACGCCAAGGTGACGCGTCCGTACTCCCACTCGGCGGCCGACACCCAGAGCAAGTACCGGTCGGCCGTAGAGTTGCAGGACGAGCTCGAGAACGACCCGATCCTCCTGCTCGAACAGGAGCTGATCGCCGGCGGCGTGTTGTCACGCGACGACGCCGAGCGCATCCGCGCCGAAGCGAAGGACGAGGTCAACCGCGCCGCCCGCGAGGCGCTCGCTGCCGCACGGCCGGATCCGGCCACCGTGCTCGACAACGTGTTCGTCGTTCCCGACATCCCCGGCGACGGTCGCGGCGACGGCAACCCCGACGACCCGACGCCGGTCTCGTTCTCCGATGCGATCCGCCGCACGCTGCACGAGCAGATGGCCGAGGACGAGCGCATCCGCGTGTTCGGTGAGGACGTCGCCGACGCGCCGGAGGAGGTCATCGACGAGGTCGAGGGCAAGGGCGGCGTGTTCGGGACGACGCACGGCCTCCAGAAGGCGTTCGGCGTCGCCCGCTGCTTCAACACCCCGCTCGCCGAAGCGAACATCGTCGGCCGCGCCGTCGGGCAGGCCATCCGCGGGTTGCACCCCGCACCCGAGGTGCAGTTCTTCGATTACGTGTGGCCGGCGATGACGCAGATCAAGAGCGAGGCGGCCACGATCCGTTGGCGCTCGAACGGCGAGTTCACCTGCCCGATGGTGCTGCGCATCCCCATCGGCGGCTACATCCAGGGCGGCTCGATCTGGCACTCGCAGTGCGGCGAGTCGATCTTCGCCCACGTCCCCGGTCTCATCGTGATGTACCCGTCGCGAGCGAGAGACGCCGCCGGGCTGTTGCGCACCGCGTTCGAGTGCGAAGACCCCGTCCTCTTCCTCGAACACAAGCGGCTGTACCGCCAGCCGTTCGCACGCGACCCGTTCCCCGGGCGCGACTTCCGCATCCCGCTCGGCAAGGCCGACTACGTGCAGCGCGGCGACGACCTCACGATCGTGACCTATGGCTACACCGTCCACCTCGCGAGGGAAGCCGCCGCGCAGCTCGCTGCGGAAGGCGGCGCATCGGTCGAGATCGTCGACCTGCGGTGCCTCGTGCCGTGGGACACCGAGACGGTCGCGGAGTCCGTCGCCAAGACCTCGCGTGTGCTGGTCGTGCACGAGGACATCAAGAGCGTCGGCTTCGGCGGCGAGGTCGCCGCGTGGATCGCGGAGCATTGCTTCGACGAGTTGGACGCCCCCGTCGGCCGCGTCGGTGCCAAGGACTGCCACGTCGCGTACGAGCCCTCGCTCGAGCAGGCGATCCTCCCCCAGGTATCCGACATCGCCGACGCCGCGCGCGACCTGCTCGCGTACTGACGGGCGCGTCGGCGTGGGCGGGTAGGTGACCGCCCATGGGCACACAGACGCCAGTGGCAAGACCCGACGTTGCGTGGAGCGAGGTTGTCGCGTTCGTGTCGTTGCTCGCGGTGGCCGCGTACGCCTTCCTCGGCGGCACCGCGTTCGGGTTTTACCGGCTGCTCGGAGTGAGCTTCGAGGAGGTCGGCCTCGACTACGCCACGATCATGAGCCGATCCCTCGTACTGGGAGTGCTCCTGCTCGTCATCATCGCGGGCATCGCCGGCCTCGTCCCGGCCATCTGGGCCACGAACAAGTTCGTTGAGGGAACCGAGCGCCATGCCGGCACCGAACGCGCTCTGGGGTGGTTGATCCGAGCCGTCCTGGTATCGGCGCTCGTGTTCGGGACGATCCGGACGGCGACGACGGCCTCGATGATCGCGGTTGCGGCGACGATCGTTGCCGCCGGTAGCGCAGCTATCGGTTACGTGCTCATGAGGCACCGACAACGCCTCTGGGTAGCGGCGTACGGGGCGACAATGTTGAGCGGCACCGTTCTCGGCGCACTCCTGCTCGGTGAGTCGTGGGCCGACCGGGTCTTGAGTAGCAGCTCCGAAGCTCCGACTCTCGCGAGCATCGGTCTCGTTCGGTGGCCCACGCCCGTGTACGTCGAAGGGGAAGTACCGGACCTGTTGGTCCAGCCACCCGAGGGCGTTTGCTCTGCGCTGCTCATCGGGTCGTCCGACTCCTACCACGTGCTGCTGGAGCGCACGAGCGAGCGCTCGGCGGTGTTCCGCGTACCTGTTGAGCAGGTCTCGCTGCGAACCGTCGTACGCGTGAAGAGCTCCGGAGCGCCAGCCAAGGTGTCGAACGCCAGCACGTGCGCGAGAGACCTCGACACGCCGGCTACCGAGTAGACGAGCGCGTCGGTAGCCTCGGCGGCGATGGCTGATCTCGAGCTCGCCCGCCGCGTCCACGACATCGCGCACCTGACGGGGGAGTTCGTCCTCCGGTCGGGCGCGGTCAGCGACCACTACTTCGACAAGTACCTCTTCGAAGCAGATCCGGCGTTGCTCGCGGACATCGCGACGGCGCTCGTCCCGTTGGTGCCAGATGGCACCGAGGTGCTCGCCGGCCTCGAGCTCGGAGGGGTTCCTATCGCCACGATGTTGTCGCAGCGCACGGGCCTGCCGACGCGGTTCGTGCGCAAGAAGGCGAAGGAGTACGGCACGCGGCGGCTGGCGGAAGGCGGCGAGGTCGCGGGCTTGCGCATCACGCTCGTCGAAGACGTCGTCACGTCGGGCGGGGCGGTGCTCGAGGCGCTCGCGGCGCTGCGAGAGGCCGGCGCGGACGTCGACACCGTCGTGTGCGTCATCGACCGCGAGGCGGGTGGCGAGAAGAACTTCGCCGACGTCGGGTTGTCGATGCGATCGCTCTTCACGGTCACCGACCTGAAGGCCGCGTCGCACTCCCACTGAGGCACTGAGCCGCCGCCGAGCGGTTGAGTGGCGGGTCAGCCCTCGAGGTGCACGGTGCCGCGGCCGTCGACGATCTCGCCGATCTCGACCACGCCGCGGTGGTGCGCGCGGAGCACATCCAGCGCGCGAAACGCGTCGCCACGCGGCACGCACACGACCATCCCGATGCCGAGGTTGAACACCCTCGCCATCTCGTCGTCGCCGATCTGGCCGATCCGTTGGATCTCGCCGAAGATGCGCGGCGGTTCCCACGTCCGCCGGTCGATGACCGCGTCGATCCCGTCGTGCAGGACGCGGGGGACGTTGCCGACGATCCCGCCACCGGTGACGTGCGCCACGGCGCGCACGTCGACCTTGCGGAGCAGCTCACCGACCGCAGGCGCGTAGATCACCGACGGCTCGAGCAACTCGTCGGCGAGGCTGCGCGGCGCGCCCTCCCACGCGGGCTCGTCGAGCCTGCGCCCGCCGACGTCGAAGAACACCTTGCGCGCGAGCGAGTAGCCGTTGCTGCGAAGCCCCGGCGACGGGATCCCGATCAACACGTCGCCGGCGCGGACGTGTTCACCAGTGAGGATGCGGTCGCGTTCGACGACACCGACGGCCATGCCGACGAGGTCGAACTCGCCAGGGTCCATCGCGCCAGGGTGCTCCGCCATCTCGCCACCGATGAGCGCGCACCCCGCGAGGCGGCAACCCTTCGCGACGCCCTCCACGAGCGCCTCGATGTGGTCGGGGTCGAGCTTCCCGACCGCGATGTAGTCGAGGAAGAACAACGGCTCGGCGCCTTGGCACACCAGGTCGTCGACGCACATCGCGACCAGGTCGAGCCCGATGGAATCGAACGTGCCGACCATCTTCGCGACGAGCGCCTTGGTGCCGACGCCGTCGGTGGACGCGACGAGGACCGGGTTGCGGAAGCGGTCTTGCGGGAACTGGAACAGCCCGCCGAAGCCGCCGAGCTCGCCGATGACCTCGGGGCGATAGGTGGACGCGACGTGCCGCTTGATCCGGCGGACCGCGTCCTCGCCGGCGGTGATGTCGACACCCGCCGACCGGTAGGTCAGCGCGTCGTCGTCAGACACGATCGGGCGCCGGGAGGTCGTTGCCCTCCAGGACGCTCTTGTGCAACGACACGGGCACGTCGACCGGGTACTCACCCGTGAGGCATGCGTTGCAGAAGCCCGCGCCGGGGGTGCCGATCGCGGACCGCAGGTTGTCGATCGTGAGGTACGCCAGGCTGTCGACGCCGAGGTAGTCCTGGATCTCGACCACGCTCATGTCGGCCGCGAGCAGTTCGTTGCGGTCGCCCGTGTCCATCCCGTAGAAGCACGGCCAGCGGTAGGGCGGGCTCATCACGCGGAAGTGGATCTCCGTCGCGCCCGCTTCGCGCAGCATCCGCACGAGCGCCCTGCTGGTCGTGCCGCGCACGATCGAGTCGTCGACGACGACGAGACGCTTGCCCGCGACGTTCTCGCGAAGCGGGTTGAGCTTGCGGCGGACGCCGGCGGCGCGCTGCGACTGCACGGGGTTGATGAAGGTGCGCCCGGTGTAGCGGTTCTTGATGAGGCCCTGGCCGTACGGGATGCCGCTGCGGCGAGCGAACCCCTCGGCTGCGGGCAATGCCGTCTCCGGCACACCCATCACCATGTCGGCCTCGACGGGCGCCTGATCCGCGAGCGCCTCGCCCATGCGGCTGCGCGCCCCGTGAACCTCGCGGCCATACAGGCGGCTGTCGGGGCGGGCGAAGTAGACGAACTCGAAGATGCAGAGCCGGGGGTCGATGCGGTCCTCGCCGAACACCCGAACGCTACGTACGCCCTGAGCGTCGATGATCACCATCTCGCCCGGTTCGATCTCCCGGACGAAGTGCGCGCCGACGACGTCGAGCGCAGGCGTCTCGGACGCGAGCACCCAGCCCTTCGGTTCGAGCTTGCCGAGGCAGAGCGGGCGGAAGCCGTTGGGGTCGCGGATGCCGACGAGGCGCGCCTCGTCGATGAGCACGAACGAGAACGCGCCTTGCAGCGTGGGCAGCACCGTCGCCAGGGCTCGCTCCAGCTCGCGGCCGTCGCTGCTGCCGCCGGACGGGAACGCCCTGGCGATGAGCTCGGCGACGAGCTCGCTGTCGCTGGCCACCGCGCCGGGCAACATGCCGGCCTCGGCGGCGAGGTCGGCCGTGTTCGACAGGTTGCCGTTGTGGGCCAGCGCGAACGTGGTCGGCTCGTCCGCATCGCCCGCGGAGCGGTGGACGGGTTGCGCGTTGCGATACGTGCTGCTGCCCGTCGTCGAGTACCTCGTGTGCCCTATCGCCAGATGGCCGGGCAGGGCAGCGAGGTTGTAGTCGTTGAAGACGCTGGTGACGAGGCCCATGTCCTTGACGACGGTGATCATGTCGCCGTCCGACACGGCCATCCCCGCCGACTCCTGGCCGCGGTGCTGCAGCGCATAGAGACCGTCGAAGGTCAGGTGGGCGACCGATTGTCCCGGGCTGTAGACGCCGAAGACGCCGCAGGCTTCGCGTGGCTTGTCGTCGTCGTCGATGCGACCGGTCACCTGTCCAAGGCTACCGTCCCCCCGTGCTCGACCTGCACACCCACTCGACGGTGTCCGACGGGTCGGATACGCCTGCGGACATCCCGCGCCTGGCAGCAGCCGCCGGTTGCTCGGCCGTGGCGCTGACCGATCACGACCGGCTCGACGGGATCGGCGCGGCCCGGGCCGCGGCGGCGGACGCCGGCGTCGAGCTGGTGAGCGGGTGCGAGATCTCGTGCGAGGTCGAACGCGGGACGATGCACCTGCTCGTCTACTTCGTCGAGCCGGGCGACGGGCCGTTGCAGGGCGAGCTCGTCCGCCTCCAAGACGTGCGCGACCGTCGCAACGAGGTGATGTGCAAGCGCTTGGGGCTGTCCTACGACGACCTGCTCGCCGAGTCCGGGGGCATGGGCGCGGGCAGACCACACGTCGCGGCCCTGTTGGTTCGTGACGGGCGGGCGACGTCGATTCAAGACGCGTTCGACCGCTGGCTGGCCAAGGGGCGGCCCGGTTACGTCGAGAAGGAACGGCTGACGCCCGTGCGCGCGCTCGATCTCGCCGCGGCCTCTGGTGGGGTCGCGGTGCTCGCGCA
>DASVEG010000348.1:0-3437 GCA_036380695.1 Acidimicrobiales bacterium | reverse complement strand
GGTTCGGTGAGTTGGCTTCGGCCGTGGAAGAGCTGCGCGCGCTCGGGCTCGCCGGTGTCGAGTGCGTGTACGGCCGCTACGCAGCCGAGGACCGCCACCGGCTGTCCGAGCTCGCTCGCCGCGCCGACCTCGTGGTGACCGGCGGGTCCGACTACCACGGGACGTACAAGCCCGACCTGCGCGTCGGCGTTGGTCGCGGCGACCTCCGCGTCCCCGACTCCGCGCTCGACGACCTACGCGACCGCCTGCCGGCCTGACACCTCCTCTCTCCGGACGAAGGCGTGGTGCCGGGGGTTGACGACGAAGTAGTCGATCGTCGCGAGCACCTCGCCCGACGCCGTCTGGCTCGTGATCGGCCAGAGCCGCCACCCCGCCCGTTGGAGCCTTCTCGTGCGCTCGCGATCGGAGTGGAAGGGACCAGGGCCACCGTGGCTGCCGAAGCCGTCCCACTCCATCGCCTCGAGCAGGTCGGGCCATGCGAAGTCGAGGCGGTAGCGATGGCCTTCGACGACGACCTTGAACTGCTGCACCGGCAGCGGGCGACCGCTCTCTCGCAGCGTGTCCATGACGTCGTCCTCGGCAACGCTCTCGCCGGGGCGGTAGCCGGGGACGAGCCGCGTGAGCACCTCCGCCATGGGGTGCCGGGCGCGGCGGCCGGACACCGGCACCTCCTCGAACGTGCGGACCAAGCGTGGCGTCGTCACGAGGCGGCGGCGGATGAGGTCGTCGGTCGCTCGGCGGAGGTGACGGTCGGGGACGAGCGCGCACGCGTCGACCAGCGTCCGCTCCGGTGACGTGATCGGTAATCGCGCGTGCACCGACCGGTGCGACTCCGGCAACGAGATCGTCGTGTGCCCCCGCACCCCCTCGAGCCGCGGGGGACGGATGCCGGTGTGAAGGAGATCGATCGCGTCGCCGCCCCAGAACCCGCGCACGCCCAGGGCGGCAGCCGCGGTGGCATGGCTCAGGACGGCGTCGCCCTTCGCAGCCAGCACCGCCGCCATCCACATCGTCTCCGTCGACACGGGTGCACCCACAGGCCGGTACACGCCGCGCCGCACGACGACGAGCCGACCCGAGCGGCACGCGCGCCAGATCTGATCGTCGCTCCAGCCGAGCGCGTGGAGTTGCTCGGTCGTCAAGAGGCTCCACTGGCGTCGCGCAAGTTGGTCGAACGAATCCATGCCCACGACCCTCGCGCGCGGGTGTGACACCTCGTCCGCCTCCGCCGCTATCCCCCACTACCGCCGCGCAGAGCGCGGACTACTGCGAAAAAGCGCGGGGCAAAAAGCGGCGGGCGGGCACGGCCGCGCCACCGGCGGGCACGGCCGCGGGCGGGTGGCGGGCGACGGGCGCGGGCGACGGGCGGCGGTTAGTGGGTGGCGGGGGTGAGGGCGGTGGGGATGGCGGACTCGGCGGTGGCTTTGGCCACCGCCAGGGGGAGGTCGAGGATGCCGTCGACGACGAGGCGGTCGCCGCCGGCGATCCCGAGCTCGACGAAGGGGACACCCAACCGGGCACACGCAGCGGCGACGTCGTCGAGCCGGTCCGGCGCGACCGACACGACCACCCGCGACGGCGACTCGGAGAACAGGTCGCGGTGGTCGCGGACGGCGTCCGACACCACCTGGAACCCGACGCCGCTGCGAACGGCCATCTCGGCGAGGCAGACCCCGAGCCCACCGTCGGAGACGTCGTGGATGCCGCCGACGACACCCCCGGCGACCAGCCCCTGCACGACCTCGAGCAGGTCCGCGTGCGCCACGAGGTCGAGGTCGGGCAACCGGCCACCGACGAACCCGTGCACCTCCTTCGCCCACGCGGAACCGGCCAGCGTGGGCTGCGTCGTGCCCAGCATGAGCAGCCGGTCGCCGTCGACCAACCGGACGCCGGGCGGCCGCCGGTCGAGCGTCTCGATGACACCGAGCACCGCGACGACCGGGGTGGGGTCGATGTCGCGGCCACGCGTCTCGTTGTAGAGCGACACGTTGCCGCCGACCACCGGGATGTTCAGCACACGGCTCGCCTCGGCCATCCCGTCGATCGACTCCGAGAACTGCCACATCACCTCGGGGTGCTCGGGATTGCCGAAGTTCATGCAGTTGACCGACGCCATCGGGCGGGCGCCCGCGCACGCGACGTTGAGCGCCGACTCGGCCACGACCATCGCGGTGCCCAGCCGCGGGTCGAGCGCGCACCACCTCGCATTGCCGTCTGTCGACACCGCGAGCCCCCGCTTCGTCGGCGGCAGCCCGGGCGCCTTCAACCGCAGCACTGCGGCGTCGCCGCCCGGCGCGACGACCGTGTTGAGGAACAGCTGGTGGTCGTACTGCCGGTAGACCCACCCGGGGTCGACGAGCAGCCGCAACAGATCGTCGCCACACCGGCCGGGGGCGGGCGCCGGCAATGCCGTGTCGGGATCGCGGGCGTGCAGCTCGTCGAGGTCCGCGGGACGGCGGCGCGGGCGGTCGTACACCGGCGCCTCGTTCTCCAACGACGACGCCGGCATGTCGGCCAGCACCTCGCCGCCGAAGCCCTCGACGATGCGAAGCCGCCCGGTGTCGGTGACCCGACCGACGACCGCCGCCCGCACCTCCCACCGCGCGCACACCTCCATCACCTGATCGAGGTCGGCCGGGCGGACGATGGCGAGCATGCGTTCCTGCGACTCGCTCGTCATGACCTCGAACGCCTGCATGCGCGGCTCGCGGCGCGGCACGGCGGCGACGTCGACGTCCATGCCGGAGCCCGCCTTCGACGCGGTCTCGGACGCGGCGCACGTCAGCCCGGCCCCGCCGAGGTCCTGCACGCCGACGACGAGACCGAGGTCGAGCAGTTCGAGACACGCCTCGATCAGCCGCTTCTCCTCGAACGGGTCGCCGACCTGCACGGCCGGCCGCTTCGCTTGATCGGCTTCGTCTTCGGTGAACCCCTCGCTCGCCATGCTCACGCCGCCGATGCCGTCACGACCGGTGGACGCGCCGATCAGGATGGCGAGGTTGCCGGGGCCGCTCGCTCGCCCGAGGATCAGCCGCTCCTTCGGCATCACGCCGAGGCAGAACACGTTGACCAGTGGGTTGTCGGCGTACGTCTCGTCGAAGACGACCTCGCCGCCGACCGTCGGGACGCCGACCGAGTTGCCGTAGCCCGAGATGCCGCTGACGACGCCTTCGAAGATCCACCGCGTCTCCGGCTCGTCGAGCGTGCCAAACCGGAGCGGGTCCATGACCGCTATCGGCCGTGCGCCCATGGTGAAGACGTCGCGGATGATGCCGCCGACGCCCGTCGCCGCGCCCTGGTAGGGCTCGATGGCCGACGGGTGGTTGTGGCTCTCGATGCGGATCGCAACGGCGATCCCGTCCCCGGCATCGATCACGCCTGCACCCTCGCCAGGGCCGACGAGCACGTGTGACCCTTCGGTGGGCAGGCGCCGGAGG
>DASVEG010000347.1:0-18231 GCA_036380695.1 Acidimicrobiales bacterium | reverse complement strand
TCTCGCCGCTCACTCCCCGGGCTACCTAGGCGACCGATTGTCTCCGTGCGCCCGTCCGAGGACGGGCGTCGGTGGGGACGGCCCGGATCAACGCTTCCCTGCCGACGAGCACGCAACGCGCGCACGCCGGCCCCTTCTTGTCGACATCCCACGGAGAGTGCTTGAGCGCGATCTAGACAAAAGGAGGGTCGACGGCAATGGCCCGCGCTGCCTCACCCACCCGCGAGTCCCTGGCGGTCACAAGCCCTGCCCCTTTTGGCCACGAACTGGGGCCACAGCCCACTTCGTGACCACAAGCGGCTCGTCGCGCAAGACTTCCTTCCGCGACGAGAAGGAACGAGGACACGACGGTGAAGCTGCCGAAACCGACCGACGCCGACCGCGAGCGCTTCGCGTCGCTCGTGCCGAACGGGCCGGGCGTCGAGACCAAGCCGATGTTCGGGAACGTCGGCGCGTTCGTCAACGGCAACATGTTCATGGGGCTGTTCGGGTCCGACGTCGGCCTGAAGTTGCCCGACCCGGACCGCGAGCGGCTGCTCGAACACCCTGGCGCGGGGCCTTTCGGTCCCGACGACCGGCCGATGTCGGGCTACGTCACGATCCCGGCCGGGTGGAGGGCCGACGATGCGGCCCCTTGGGTCGAGGCCGCGCGCGCGGCCGCCGCGGCCCTTCCGCCCAAGGCGCCCAAGACGACGAACAAGCGCGCTGCGCGATGAACGTCGACGTCGTCACCGACGTCGTCGTCGACCGCCCCGTCGCCGAGGTGGCGGCGTACGCGTCGGACCCGACCAACGCACCCGAGTGGTACGACAACATCGACTCGGTCGAGTGGAAGACGCCTCCGCCCGTTCAGGTGGGGTCGCAGGTGTTGTTCGTCGCTCGTTTCCTGGGCCGTCGGCTCGAGTACACCTACGAGGTCAGCGAGCTCGAGCCGGACACGCGGCTCGTCATGCGCACGCAGCAGGGCCCGTTCCCGATGGAGACGACGTACACGTGGGCGGCCGACGGCGCGGCATCGACGCGTATGACGTTGCGCAACCGCGGCGAGCCCGCGGGGTTCTCGAAGCTGCTGTCGACCGTGATGGCGCCCGCGATGCGCCGAGCGAACACGAAGGACCTTGCCAAGCTCAAGCGGATCCTCGAACAGCAGCGCTGACCGGCTGCCGCGCTACCCCGCGGCGCTCGCCCAGGAGACCCGCGGCCTGACCGCGCCCTTCTCCATCGATGCCACGGCGTGCGCGAGGTCAGCCGCCGGCCATCGCGCCGATGACGTAGAACACCTCCTTGCCGTCGGCGAGCTCGGCGGGCAGCGGCGCGTCGGGGTCGTCGTGGGACCGGTCCTCCTCACCGACGAAGAACCGCACGAACGGCCGGCGCTTCTTGCGGTCGTGGTCGCGCATCGTGCCCCGCAAGGCGGGATATGCGGCTTCGAGCGCGTCGAGGACCGACCGCTGCGTCACGGCGCCCTCGACGTCGACCGACACCTCTCCATCGACCTGGGCCAAGGTGCGCAGGTGGGCGGGCAGGACGACGCGGATCACGGCAGCGTCTGCACCTCGACCGACAGGACCGCGGGCAGGTCGCGGACGATGGCGTTCCAGCTGTCACCGTTGTTCGCGGACGCGTACACCTGGCCACCGCTGGTTCCGAAGTAGATGCCGCACTCGTCGAGGTCGTCCACGGCCATGGCGTCGCGGAGCACGTTGAGGTAGCAGTTCTCCTGCGGCAGGCCCTTGGTGAGCGGCTCCCACTCGTCGCCGCCGGTGCGGCTGCGGAACACGCGGAGCTTTCCCTCCGGCGGGTAGTGCTCGGAGTCGCTCTTGATGGGCACGACGTAGATCGTCTCGGGCTCGTGCGCGTGCACGTCGATCGCGAAGCCGAAGTCGGTCGGCAGGTTGCCGCTCACCTCGCGCCACGTGTCGCCGCCGTCGTCGGTGCGCATGACGTCCCAGTGCTTCTGCATGAACAGGGTGTCCGGGCGGCTCGGGTGCATCGCGAGCCGGTGTACGCAGTGACCAACCTCCGCGTCCGGATCGGGGATTCCCTCGGACTGGAGCCCGCGGTTCTTCGGCTGCCAACTCTTGCCGCCGTCGTCGGTGCGGAACACGCCCGCCGCGGAGATGGCGACGTGCATGCGGTCGGGCCGCGACGGGTCGAGGATGATCGTGTGCAGGCACATCCCGCCCGCGCCGGGTTGCCAACTCGGCCCCGAACCGTGCTCGCGTAGGCCGGACAGTTCGCGCCAGGTGCCGCCGCCGTCGTTGCTTACGAACAGCGCAGCGTCCTCGACCCCGGCGTACACGGTGTCGGGGTCGGTGAGCGACGGCTCGAGGTGCCACACGCGCGCGAACTCCCACGGGTGCGGGGTGCCGTCGTACCACTGGTGGGTGCCGGGCACGCCGTCGTACGCGAACTCGTTCCCGACGGGGTTCCACGTTGCGCCGCCGTCGTCGCTCCGCTGGATCACCTGCCCGAACCAACCGCCGGACTGGCTCGCGTAGATGCGGTTCGGGTCGGCCGGGCTGCCGTTGAGGTGGTACATCTCCCAGCCGCCGAAGTGGGGGCCGTCGACCTTCCAGTCCTTTCGCGCGCCGTCAGACGTCAGGACGAACGCGCCCTTCCTCGTCCCGACGAGTACCCGTACTCCGGTCATGTGCATCTCCTTCGCTCACCGCACGTCCGCCACACATTGACGCAAACGAGCCCGCGAAGTCATCGGTGGTTCGGCGAGATCGCCCGCCGGCCGCGGGTTCAGGCCGGTTGCGACGACGGCGGGGTGGCGGCGATGCGCGAGAGGTTCGCCATCGCAGCACCGATGTTCGACCCGAGCGACGCGAACGCGGCTGGCACGCGCGGATCGTCGAGGTGATCCAGAGCGCCGCGAGACGGGTTGAGCCGGCAGCCTTCCGTCCACGCGGCCAGGTCGGGCTCGGCCGAGCGAGCCAGCTGCCCGACCATGTGCGTGTGGGCCAGCCGCAGGAGGTCGGACACGTTCCCCGTGAACGTGAGCGGTGGGCACAGCCGGTTCTTGTCCGCCTCGTCGTCGCGGGAAGCCTCGACGACGCCGAGGGTCGCGGCACTCCACGGCACGATGCCGAGCGTCACGTACTGCAGGGTGATCCGGTCCGCGTCGAAGACGGGGAGCGGGACGGTCGGCCTCACCCCGGCCGCGGTGCAGTCGACGAACACGCGATGCGGATCGGACGCGACCGATCCGTCCTGCATGTCGACGCGGTCGGTGCCGATGCGCAACACCCGGCCATGTCGCACCACCCGTTCGATGCGGCGAAGCGACTCGAGCTCGGCGACGCTCAGGATCGCACCGCGGAACGCCTCTGGCTCGACGTTCGGATCGATCCGCATCAGCACGTCGCCCGCCTCGAGGTGGTGCGCGAACGATCGCGAGTCGCCCACCTCGGCCGCGGCCTCGATGAACCTCGCCTGGAGCTGCATGTACGCGCCGACGCGTTCGAGGGGCTGGTTGAACTCGCGGTTGAAGATCCACGGATCGCGGCACCGGATCCACTCGATCCGGTCGGGGTCGACGCCTGCGTCCAGCAGCCAGTTGCACGTGTCCATCGCGGTCTTGCCCGCACCGATCACGGTGAAGCCGGAGGCGGGTTCGTGCAGGTCGACGAGGTCGTTCGGCGAGACCAACCGGACGCCTGGGTCGGCCTCGAACGCGGGTGTGTGCCGGGACGGGATCGTCGACTCGACGTACGTGGCGTCGACGACCTTGCGGCGCACCGTCACCTTTGTCTCCGCGCCGGTGAGCAGCGAGACGAACCGATGGCCGTCGCCGTCCCAGCCGCGGTAGTCGCTCATCCCGAAGAAGCGGACTCGGCCAGAGGCGACGAGGTCGTCGAGCACGTGCCGGAAGTAGTCGACGATCTCGGCCGCGGTGGCCCGCTCGTAGAAGCCGGCGTTGGTGCCGGAGTCGTCGACGCGGTCGTTTCCGAGCGTCCGCGAGTTGACGCCGTAGTTCGCGGACGCCTGGTGGAGCCGCACGAACGGGTACGCGTCGAGCCAGTGCCCGCCAGGGCCGTGGCGCCGGTCGACCAGCACAACGTCGACGTCGGCCTCCGCGACCAGCACGTCGACGAACGCCATCCCGGACGCACCCGCGCCGACGACCAGGTAATCCGCCTCGATCTCCCGCACGACTTCTCCCTCCGCCTCGGCAAAGCGTACGGCGCACGCTCGCCGCGCGCGTGAGACTCCGCGCATGCGCGTCCGCGTGCTCGGCGGCTTCTCGGTCGACGGCATCGCGGAACGCGACCTCGGGAGCCGCAAGGCGCGGGCTCTGCTGAAGGTCCTCGCCCTCGCGCGCGGCGCTCCGGTGTCGGTCGAGCGGCTCGTCGACGTGCTGTGGGGCGAACACCCGCCGGCGCGACCGGCCGATCAAGTCGGTGTCCTCGTGTCGCGCCTGCGCGGCGTGCTCGGGGCCGACCGCATCGCCCGCACCGACGCGGGGTTCGCGCTGCGGACCGACTGGCTCGACGTCGACGAGCTCGCGGCGCGCGTGCGCGAGGCAGCGGACGCGCTGCGCGCCGACCGGCTCGGTGCGGCCCGTGCCGCGGCGCACGCCGCGACCGCGCTGGCCCGGGGGACGGTGCTACCCGAAGAGGACGGCGACTGGGTCGAGGTCGAGCGCGCCGCGGCGAACGCGCTCGCGGGTTCGGCCCGCCGCATCGCCGCGGAAGCCGCGGCGCAAGCCGGCGACCACCACGCGGCCGTGGCGGCCGCGGAGGAGGCACTCGCCCACGATCCGTACGACGAGGCGGCGCTTCAGGTGTTGATGCGCGCCCACGTCGCGAGCGGTCGGCCCGCATCCGCGCTGGCCGCGTACGTTCGCGTCCGCGACCGTCTCGGGGACGACCTGGGCGTGTCGCCGACTGCGGCGACCGAGGCGCTTCACGACGAGATCGTCCTCGCGGACCCACCGGCGCCGAACCCCTCCGAGGCCCCTGCGTCGTTGCCGGGCCGGGCCGCCGAGCTGGCCGCGCTCGACGCCGCTCTCGAACGTGCCGTCGCGAGCCCGGTGCCGGTCACCGTCGCGATCGTCGGCGAGGCGGGCATCGGCAAGACCTCCCTCGTCGAGCACTGGTGCGCGCGCATGCACGGCAACGTGCTCACGCTCGTGGGTCGGTGCGACTCGCTCGGCCGAGACCTGCCCCTGCAGCCGATATCGGAGGCGGTCGCCGCGCACCTCAGCCGCTTGCCCTACGGCGAGCGGCTCTCCATGCTCGGGAGCGAAGCACCTGCGCTCGGACCCCTTCTCGGTGTCGACGCCGGCACGGGCTCGGCGATCGCGGGTGCGAGCGCGGGTGCCACCGTCGTGAACGATCCCGACATCGGGCGCGCCCGCCTCTTCACGGCACTGCTCACCCTCGTCGCGCGGCTCGCCGAAGAGCGCGTCGCGGTCGTGGTGGTCGACGACCTCCACCTTGCCGGCGAGTCGACGCGAGCGTGGCTCGCCTTCGCCCGCCGCCGACCGCACCGGATGCTCCTGGTGACGACGAGCCGCGACACGACCAGCGACGCGGACGAGGTGATCGCGCTCGGACCGCTTGGTCTCGACGCCACCGCCACGATCGTGGGCGCGGAACGCGCCACGGAGTTGCACGCGCGCAGCGGTGGCCATCCTCTGCTGCTCGCCGCGCTGGCGGATGCGGGAGACGCGGCGACGCCGGCGACCGTGCACGACGCCGTCGTCCGGCGGATCGCGAGCCTCGGCGGCGCGAGCACGACCCTCATGTCCGCCGCCGTGCTCGGGAGCGAGGTCGACCTCGACCTCCTGGCCGACGTGCTGCGGGTGCCGGCCGTCGCGCTCCTCGAACACCTCGAGGCCGCCGTTGCCTCTGGCGTTCTCGTCGAGCGCGGCGCGGGGTTCGCCTTCCGCCACGAGCTGGAGCGAGAGGCGCTCGACGCGTCCGCGGGAGCGGCACGCCGCGCGCTCGTGCACCGCGACGCGGCCAGAGTGCTCGCCAGCGCGGCGTCGCCCGACCCACTGGCCGTTGCCGTGCACGCCCGGCTCGGAGGCGAGCTCGACCTCGCGATCGAGTGGTTCACGCGCGCCGCCGGCATCGCGCTGGCGCGATACGACATCGCAGCCGCCACCGAGCTGGTGGAGGCCGCGCTCGCGCTCGGCGACGATCCGGTCGCCTTCGCGATGCGGGCGCGCCTGCGCATGGCGACGTCGCGGCTCGACGACGCCGCCGAGGACGCTCGCCGCGCGGTGGCGAACGGAGGCGGCGCGGCCGCACTGGAGGTGGCCGGGTGGGCCGCCTACTACCAGCGGCGGTACGACGAAGCATTGGCGTTCGCCGACGCCGCCAGCGAGCGCGCCACCGAGCCCTCGGTGCGGATCAGCAGCCTGGCGCTGGCGGGGAGGGTGCGGCACGCGGCGGGCGCGCTCGTCGAAGCCGTGGCCGACCTCGAACGCGCCACGACGATGGAGGGTCCGGCCGACGCCCGCGAGCTCGCCGCGGTATGGCTTGCCCACACGCGAGTGCACCAAGGCCGCCCGACGGCCGCGCTCCGGCTGCTCGACCGGGCGCTGGTCGACCCCGGGCGGCTTCCCCACCCGTTCGCTCCGCTCCACGGGCTGTTCGCCCGCGCGCTCGCGCTCGGCCAGCTCGGGCGGGTCGACGAGGCGCTCCGCGCTTGCGACGACCTCGACGCGCTCGTCGTGCAGAGCGGGGAGGCCGGCCAGCGGATGCGCGGGCGGGCGGCGAACACCAGGGCCTGGATTCTCCGGTGGACCGGCCGGACCGACGAGGCCGACGCGCTCAACCAGGACGGGCTGGCGGCGTACGACCCGATGGGTCCGCGAGGCGAGGCCTACTACGCGGGCATGCTCGACCTCGCCGACGGCAGGCTGCTCGCCGGCGACGACGCTGCTGCCGCCGACCTCGTAGGCCGCATCGCGACCATCGACACGTGGCACGGGACGATGGCGTGGCACCAGAAGCACCGGTGGAAGCTCGTCCGCGCCAGGCTGGCTCTCCGAGACGGCGACGCGACCACGGCGGAAGCCCTGTCGGCCGACGTGGCAGCCGACGCCGCGTCCCGCTCGGCCCGCCGTTACGAGCTCTTCGCGCTCGCCCTGGGCGCGCTGGCCGGGTCTGCGACCGCCCGCGATCCGTCGCGGCTCGAGGCGGTCGTCGCAGGTCTCGAAGACTGCGCCGCGCTCGACGGGCGCCAGCTCGTCGAGCAGCTCACCCGCCTCCGTCCGGGCTGACCCATCGCCCGAGCCAGCCGTCAGAGACGGGCCAAACCCTCGCGCGCCCGGTCGCACCACCAGCCGAGCTCGTCGTCGTCGCCGAGCGCCTTCTCCCAACCGAACTGCACGACGGTGCCGAGCAGCGCGAGCGCGAGCTGCAACTCCCACCATGGCGTCGTGTCGACGCCGTGCCGCTCGAGCGCGGCCCGGAAGTCGGCGATCACCTGCTCCTTCGACGTGGGCAGCTTCTGCCGGTTGAGCGCGAGGTACCAGCCGAGCTCGTGGCATGCGGGTCCCTCCCCCAAGTAGACCCAGTCGATGAGGACGGTGCGGCCGTCCTTCGCGGTGCCGAGGTTCGACGCCTTCCAGTCGCCGTGCAGGAAGCACGACGGCGTCGCGGCCAGCGCCGACGCGAGCGGCGAGACGTCGCGGCGCAGGCCGTCGATCGCGTCGACGAGGTCACGGCTGGCGCGTGACGCGAAGCGCTCCCACCCTGGGCCGAGGATCGCCGCCACCCGCTCGGAGTCGCCGCGTGCGAGCTCGTCGTCCACGACGGCGCAGCTCGACATCGCCCAGCGGTTCGCGTAGGGCGTGAGGCCGACGTCGTCGTGCCAGCCCCACGCGGTCGCGCACATGCGGGCGAGGTGGTCGACGAACGCGTCGTGCTGCTCCTTCGGGATGGTGCCGTCGCCCGGCGGCAGCAGCTCGGCCGACACGTCGCGCATGAGCACCGCGCACCCCGACCCATCGCGCCCGGTACCCGTCGCCGCGCCCACGATGGCGTGATCGACGACGTCGGACGCGATGTCGAACAGCCCTGCGGCGAACGCTCGCATCGTGCGGCTACCGGGGTCGCCGAGCGCCCGCATCATGAAGTCGTCGTCGGCGTGCAGGTACTTCACCACGTGGGGTCGGCCGTCGATCGACACGCGCTCGAACCTGGCCGTCGACCGGGCCGCGTCCGGCACGAACGACTCCCGGCGCTCGGCGCCTGCGAGCAGTTCGTCGACCGACGAGAGCACCCGGCGCGGCGCGAGCGGCGCCGTCGGGCGGTCGGTCACCGATCCTCGTCCTGCATCGCCGCCAGTTCAGTCGCGCTCCATGGCCCGCCGCAGAAGAAGCGCTCACGCGCGATCCGGCCGTCGTCCGCGAGCGTCAGCACATGACAATGGTGGGCGCCGTGCGGCACACCGCGCTCCTCCCACGTGAGGAGGTAGGTCACGACCTCGCCGTCCCGCGTGCCGCGTCGATCCAGCTCTTCGAAACGGGCAGGGATGCGAAACCACTCGCCGTACTGCGCGGCGATGGCCGCGGGGCCGCGGATGTGGCGGCGCCCGCCGGCGACGGTCGCGTCGAGCACTGCGTCGGCGACGAAAAGACCCTCGACGGTCTCACCGCCGCCGCCCGCTATCGCCGCGAGCAGCCCATCGACGCTCGGGCTCGCCGTGGTCGTGGTCATGGGCATGGCGAGATCGTCCTCCGGCGACCTGCACTGCCCTTGCACTCCCGTCTTTGCCCGCTGCAAGGCCGCTGCAGGCGCGACGTCGCATGGTCCCACTCGTCCGAACGCAAAACGGGAGGGACCAGATGACCATCACCGACACCGAAGCCGCGGTCGAGAGCACCACCGACAACGAAGCGCTCGACGCGTTCCTCGGCCAGGTCGCATCCGACGCCGCGGCCGCGTTCCACGCCGCAACGGTCGTGCTCGGCGACAAGCTCGGCCTCTACAAGGCGCTGGCCGACGGCGGGCCCGCGACTCCAGCGGAGCTCGCCGCGCGCACCGGCTGCGACGCTCGCTACCTCGAGGAGTGGGCCAATGCCCAGATCACCGCGGGCTACTGCGAGTACGACGCGGCGACGGGGCGGCTTTCGCTCAGCCCCGCGCAGGCGACCGTCCTCACCGACGACACCCACCCGGCGTTCGCCGCCGGCCTCATCTCTCTCGCCGCGGTGTTGTTCAAGGACGAGGAGCGCCTGATCCGCGCCGCGGTACGCGACGGCGCCGGCGTTTCGTGGCACGACCACCACCACGACCTGTTCGGCGCCACCGAGCGGTTGTTCAAGCCTGGCTACGTGGCCAACCTCGTCGAGTCGTGGATCCCCGCGCTCGACGGTGTCGCCGACAAGCTGACCGCCGGTGCGCGCGTCGCCGACATCGGGTGCGGCCACGGCGCGTCGACGATCGTGCTCGCGCAGGCCTTCCCGAACAGCACGTTCGCCGGGTTCGACTACCACCCCGAGTCGATCGAGGTGGCGCGCCAGCGTGCCGTCGAGGCCGGCGTCGAGGACCGGGTGACGTTCGAGGTCGCCAGCGCCGCCGACTTCCCTGGCGACGACTACGCGCTCGTGTGCGTGTTCGACGCGCTGCACGACATGGGCGACCCGGTGGGAGCGGCCGCGCACATCCGGTCGACCCTCGCAGCCGACGGGGTCTTTCTGATCGTCGAGCCGATGGCGGGGGAGTCGGTCGTCGAGAACTGCAACCCCATCGGCAAGTTGATGTACTCCGCCGGCTTGTTCCTGTGCGTGCCGCACGCCAAGGCGCAGGGCGGTGCCCAACAGCTCGGCCCGCAGGTGCCGGAGGCGACGTGGCGCTCGTTGCTCGCCGACGCCGGCTTCGCTCGCTTCCGCCGCGCGGCGGAGACGCCCTTCAACCGCGTGTTCGAAGCTCGTCCCTGACGCGACTCCGGCGCGCGCCCGCGCTTTCCGTCAATCGCGGCCCCCAGGGGGCGTCTCGTTGACGGAAAGCGCGCCCGGCGTCGTCGGTGGCTGCGTCCGCGCGCGGCGGAGGATCACCTCGCCGTTCTGGCGCTGGCCGGTGTCGGTGAAGCCAAACGCTTCGTAGAGGTTGATCGCGGCGACGTTCTCGGGATGGACCGTGACGGCGATGCTCGCCCCTCCGGACACGGTGCCCATCCGCTCGAGCAACCGTTCCAGCGCCGCCCGACCGATGCCTCGCCGCTGGTGACGCTCGTCGACCATCAAGTGAACGATCCAACAGCGCCCGTCGGCCGGCACGTACGCGTAGGACGCAAACCCGACCGGCACGCCGCTGGCATAGATCGCGAGCGGGTGGCATTCCGGTGCGACGTACGCCCAGGCGAGCGACTCGACGTTGGTGTAGAGGAAGTCGGCCTGCTCGTCGGCGACCCGCAGCGCGATGACGGCGTCGAAGTCGTCGACGGTGACCTCCCGCAACTCGACCGGCGACGCGTGGGCGTCGAGCGACTCGGGCGTCGGTTTGCCTATCGCTCGTCTGCCGGAGGAGTCGGTTCGTCGACGAGGTCGTCGCCGTCGAGCTCCATCTCGTCGTCCTCGTCAGCTCGTCCTTTCCGACGAGGTCTTCCGGCTCGGGCAGGCGCTCGGTGGTCACGATGCCGAGTCGGTTCGCGGCGTCGAGAACACGGCGAGGACGGCAATCGCCAGCGCGACCGCGAACGCGACCGTGTTGACGGTGACCGCCGTCGTTCGCTCACTCGCGCGGATCCAGTGCAACGCAAGCAACGGCGCCCAGCCGGCGACGATCGCGAACATCGACCATCGCGGACCGGCTCGCATCGCGATCGTGGCCATCAGCGTCAGTGCCAGGCCCGCGGTGAAGACGGTCGCGTGCACCGCGAGCCACCGGCCCTCACCGCCCGCCAACCACCAGTGGAGCCCGAGCAACACGGCCCACGCGAGTTGGAGACCCACGAGCGGCAACACCGCGTCGCGCTGCGCTGCCGACCCCTCGGCCAACACCGCCTCCCGGCGTGCGGCTCGCTCAAATGCGTCGTCCATCGTTACCCCCCGTACTCGTCAACAGGCAGGAGATGCGGTCGGCCGCGTCGTCGAGGATCGCCTCGACCGCGGGCACGGGCACCCGACCCTCGAGCGGCGTAATCCGCGCGACGAACCGCCGCAGCGCGGCATCGAGCTCGTCGACGGTCCCGAGCCGGACGCCGGTGCGGTTCTCGATACGTGAGAGCGCGTCGCGGCGCGTCCGGAGCGCCCGCCGGCCTTCGGCCGTGAGCTCGTAGCGCGACGGATCCGACTTCGTCCGCTTGATCAGCTGCTCGGCTTCGAGCGCGCCGAGTGCCGGATAGACGCTGCCGGCCGACGCGTTGTAGGCGGGCCCGAACAGCCGGTCGAGCTCGGACATCACGTCGAACCCGCGCAGGGCTTCGCGGTCGAGGAGGTGCAGCACGACGAGAGGCAGTTCGCCGTAGCGAAAGAACCTCTGACGAGCCATCCGACCACCTCTCTATCGAAACCGTTACGAATAATATCGAAATGGTTGCGAAAGTCAACCCCTGCGCTTCGGGCTCGCAGGGAGAGCTCGGGCGGCCTGACCGACGCGGCGAGCAGCAGCACCGTTCCCGGCACGAACAGCCAGCCGCCAGTATGCGATCAGAACGACCTCGAGGAGGAGCGCGCCGCCGGCGAGGCAGGCGCTGAAGCGGCGGCCCACTCGAATCGCCGCCAACGGAACGGACAGCGCTTGCGGCCCGACGGCCAACGCATAGGCCACCTCCGTGTACCCCCGATGCCCGAAGAGCGGACCCGCGGCGAGCGCGACCCCGCCCGCCGCGCTTCGACACCACGCTCGCAACCGCAACCTGCGGCTCGTCGACGTGCGGGCGATACCGCGCCAAGATCGCGGCAGCGGAAGGACGAAACGTGGGACGTGCGTCGGAGAGCGCCGCTGGTGCCGTTGACGGGTCGAACAGATCTTGTCCGTTGTGCGGCGGGCACGAGACGCTGAGCGACGAGGACGTCGTCCCGACATGGGCGCGGAAGTGGCTCATCCAATCGGGCTTCCCACCGGAGGACGCGCCGCGCGTGAAGGTCCGGATCTGCATGCCGTGCAACGGGAGGTCGGGGCGGCTCGAGGATGCGGTCGCGCCACTCCTCAAGCCAGCGCTCGCGGGCGGTGCCGTTCGCCTCGAGCCGCCGGAGAAGCAGTTGGTCGCAGCCTGGGGCACGAAGACGGCGTTGATGGGGCACCTGGCAGGCAGCATTAGGACGTCGGACCCCGACCGAGAACTGCTGCGTGCGGTGCTCCTCGACGTGATCGCGTCTTGGCGCCCGCCGCCCATGTGCTCCGTTCGCCTCGGATCGGTCCGGATCGACGCCGTCGCGCCCTCAGCCGCTCGGCTCGAAGAACTCCTGCCACTGACCACATGCCCGAGTTCGCCTGGATGTCCGTCACCTCGCTCGGCGCATTCATGTGGGAGTTTCTGGTCGGCCCGCCCCACGAAATCCGCAGGTTCGTGAGCGCTACCGCCTCACCCGCGCTCATCCGGCTCTGGCCGTCCTCGATCGCTCCGGTGACGTGGCCGCCAGCGACACCGTTGACCGGAGACCTCCTTGCCCAGATGCGTACCGCGATCCAATCGAAGGCGAAGCCGGGCGTGCCGGAGCCTTTCCAGCGAACGTGGAGTCGTTCGCGGTGACCCGCCGACGGCGGCTGACAGCCAGCAGCCAGCCCTCGACGAACGCCTGGCCAGCCATCCACCATCGGTTTCCGTCAGAGCGCGGTCAGGCGCGGGCGGCCTTCCACTCCCGGTGCTTCCGTCCGAGGTCGGTCGTCGGGGGGTCGCCCCTGCGCAGCTCGTCGTGCACGGCGCGCCAGTCGCTCGCCGCCTGAAGCGCGCCCAGCACGCTGTAGAGGCCGAGCTGGATGCGGGTGAGCGACAACCAGTCCTTCGACTCGGCGCGGATACCCATGCCGCGAACGACGTCACCCCATTCGCCGAGAGGGTCGAAGTTGCGCTCGACCGTCGCCGCGGCGAACTCAGGCGTGAAGCGGAACGGCTGCGCACCGCGGCCCGGGTCCCAGATGGGAGCCCACCAGTCGAAGACCCGCTGCGGCGGTAGCTTGCTCGTGCGCGGAATGCAACCGAGGTCCTGGAAGACAAGCAAGGTCGCCTCGGCGTCTGCGTCCTCGACCGCCTTGCCGATGCGGCGCACGCCTTCGATGTGCTCGGGGGCGAAGCGCTTCACGCAGCCGAAGTCGAGGAACGTCACCCCGCCGTCGTCGTGGAAGAGGTAGTTCCCAGGGTGGGGGTCGGCGTTGAAAGCACCGAGGTCGTAGAGCGATCCGTACACGAAGCGGTAGATGGCTTCGCCCCACGCATCCTTGATCTCTTGCGGCTGCTCGAGCGCGGCCGTCCACCGGAGCCCGTCGTGATGGTCCATCACCAGCACGCGCTCTGTCGACAGGTCGGCCACGACCTCGGGCACGCGGATGAACGGATGCCCCTCGTAGTGCGCGCCGAAGGTGGCCTGGTTCGCGGCCTCGATGCGGTAGTCGAGCTCCTCGGTCACCCGCTCGGTGACCTCCTCGGCGATCGCCGTGGGGTCGGCAGTCATCCGGATCGGGGACAGCTTCGCTCCCAACCGGACGAACGAAGCGATCAGCTCCGTGTTCTGGAGGTCGGCCCGGATCGCGTCGCCGACGCCCGGGTATTGCACCTTGACGACGACGTCCCGCCCGTCCGGCAAGCGGGCAGCGTGCACCTGGCCGATCGACGCCGCCGCCATCGGCCGCTCGCCAATCCAGGCGAACGCCTCGTCGACGGGCCGCCCGAGCTCACGGGCGAGCACCTCCTGCGCGGTTTCGAACGGCATCGGCGGCGCGTCCGCTTGGAGCGCGCCGACGATCTGCTGGTACGCCGCGCGGTGCTGCTCCGGGATGGCGCCCGCATCGAGGAACGACACGAGCTGGCCCACCTTCATGGCCACGCCCTTCATGTCGCCGAGCACGGCCACGTAGCGCTCCGCCTCGCGCGTGAACCGGTCGAGCTGCTTCTGCTCGTCGCGCGTCAGCTTCCCGGCCACGCGCCCCAAGCCTTGCCGCACGGCGAGACCGGCGAGCGGGAGCGCCCGTGCCAGTCGCCCGCCCCGGATGCCGTCGTCGGTCACGGCGTGAGTCTGCTCGGCGCGCGCCCCGGCTTCACAGTCCGAGCGCCGCCCGCGCGATCACCGCACGATCACGACGACGGGCGGCGGCGGGCCGACACCTTCTCGTAGAACGCCGAGCACGTCCCTTCACGTGCTACCGACCTCGTACTGCACCAGAGGGTTCGGGTCGAAGTTGTGATTGTCGTCTCGCATGAGGCTGTTGAGCTTCCGAACGGCGTGCGATGCACTCGGGGCGGAAGCGGGCCCACCGCAGACCCGGAAGGTTCGTATTCGGCGTTCGTCACGGCACCCACGTGCACACCGCGGGTGAGGGTTCGCGCGCGACAACCTTGGCAATGGTCGATGTTGCCGAAGGATTCGAGGGTTACGTCGTTGCGTCAGCGGGCGCGACTCACGTGGAGCTCCGCGATGTGACGAGTACGAGCGCGACGGTCGAAGCCCTGCGTGCCGCGCGCGATGCACTGTTCGAACTGCCGCATCCCGAGGAGCCGGGCGAGCCGTTGCCCTCGTATGCGTCCGACGTCGTTGTCGGCGACCGGGGTCCGACGTTCTGGTTCGACGCCGCCGACCTTGGCCCCGACGAGGCGCGCGCGATCACCCTCGCGCTCGTACGCGTGATCGAGGCCCGAGGCATCAGCGGCACGCTCTCGTGGCCAGAGGCGCCATAGACGCGCGACGCCTTGGTCCATCAGGGCCGGATCAACGCACGCCGAAACCGCCGTCGACGCGTGTGTGTCCCGCGTGACAGACGCCGGGACGGTGGGTCGTTACCGTCGCCAGACATGTCGCACACCTGCGGTTCGGTGATCACCCTTCCCTCGGCCGTGTCGATCGGCCCTGCGGTCGGCGAGCTCACCCACGAGTTCCAACACCAGCCGGCGGGAGGCGCGGGCACGCTCTTCCTGATCCTCCACTTCACGAGCGTGTCGATCCCGGCCGGGCACGAGCTGCGTGTGAACCTCGGCTACGACACCGACGTCTTCACCGCGGCCGACGGCTCGTCGTTCTGGACTCGCCCGATCAACATCCACCACCCCTCGATGCCGCCTGGCCCTGGCGGTGGTCGGGTACCCGTCAGCTGGGTCGCGCCAGCAGGCGCGACGACCGGCTCGGCCCAGATCGACCGGTACGGCCGGGGCGAACAGACCGAGACGACGCATCAGCCCGACCCCGGCGAGCCCAGCTCGGAGGTCTCACGAACCAACCCCGACTTCTTCCTCGTGAACGGCACCTACGAGGATCCGATCTACAACGACTTCTGGTTCTGCCACGAGCCACCACTCCTCCAGAACGTGCGCTGCGTCGCGAACCAGAACGACGTCCGCAGGCGGGTGGCGCGAAGCGTGGGCGTGATCGTGTCGGTCGAGCCAGGCCACATGCCGGGTGACCCCGAGATCGTGTCGACCTGCAGCGTGACGCTCGTCGAGCCGAACGTCGTCGTGACCGCGGGCCACTGCATCGAGATCCCAGGCGGCTCGGGCCTGGCGGGCGCCACGAAGGTCGCGCTCGCGAGCTCCGTCTCTTTCGACTTCGAAACCGAGTGCAACTTTACCGTTCCTGCCGGCTACAACCCCGTGTTCCACAAGGTCACCCGGTTGATCAAGTACCGGATGGACTTCAACCCCTTCGACTACGCGTTGCTCGAGATCGAGGTGCCGCCCGCGGGCCTCGGGATCCCGCCGGTCGACATGCGAAACGACCTCCCCGCGATCAACGAGGAGGTCTTCGGGGTCCATCACCCGAACGCGGCGGTGAAGAAGATCTCGCCGCCGGCGCCGGCGTTCGACCGCACCACCGCCGTCTCGCCGTTCATCAAGACGGACGAGATCGACGTGTCCGGCGGCAGCTCCGGGTCCGGCCTCTTCGACACCGCGGGACGGATCGTCGGCGTGCTCTCGCATCAAGACGCCGACGACGCCTGCCACCTTCGCTACTGCCCGACGGCGGCGCTGATCGACGACCTCCCGTCCGGCCCCGGCGACCCGCCCATCACGCGCGACGTCGTGCTGGTGCTCGATCGCTCGGGGAGCATGTCGGAGCTCACGCCGAGCGGGCAGACGAAGATGGCCGCGGCGTCGCAGGCCGTCTCGCTGTTCGTGGAGCTGATCCGCGCATCCACCGGCAACCGCCTCGGCATGGTGTCGTTCAGCACCCAGGCGTCCGCGCAACCCGACTTCCCGCTGCAGGACGTCACGCCGGCGTCAAAGGCGTCGTTCCTCGCCCCAGGAGGGCCGCTTGCCAGCCTGACCGCAGGTGGAGCGACGAGCATCGGTAGCGGCCTCCAAGTCGGCGCCGGTGCCTTCACCGCCGGTGCGAACCTGCGCAGCATCCTGCTCCTGACCGACGGGCTCCAGAACACCGACCCGATGATCGCCGCGGTGGAGGGCCAGCTCGCAGGGATGGAGGTGAACGCGGTCGGGTTCGGGAGCGAGGCGAACCTCAACGGCGCGCTGCTGACGCAGCTGACGCAGAGCCACGACGGGCTCTACCACCGCGCCGCGTCGTCGCTTCACCTGAAGAAGTTCTTCGCGCTCGCCTTCGGCAACATCTTCGAGTCCGGCCAGCTGGTCGACCCCGAAGGCGTCGTGTCGGAGCGCGAGCCGCGGGCGAAGGATCTCCCCTTCCAGGTGTGCGGCGAAGAGGCGATCACCGCGATCGTCGGCTGGGACGACCTCGGCGCGCAGCTCCGGATCGAGCTGGTGACGCCCACCGGCGTCGTCGTCGACGAGAGCTCGCCCACCGTCGAGTCGAGCAGCGGGACCGGATGGACGTTCCTGCGCGTGCCGCTGGCGTTCGGTGGCGAGCGCGACGGCGAGTGGAACGTCCGTGTCCACCTCGTCGAAGGCGGCCGCGAGAAGGAGCAGCACTACTTCGTCAACGTGAACGCGTTCGGCGGCCCGCAACTCACGCGCCCGATGGGCAGCCGCCGCTACTACACCGGCGCCACGGTGAACCCGGTCGTCCGGCTCCGCTTCCGCGACCGGTCGATCCCGCACCACGCCGACGTGTCGGTCACGGTGACGCGCCCGGAGAGGAGCCTCGGTCGCGTCCTCACGGCGACACAGCTCGCGCCGCCGACGACCGTCGACGGCGACGCGGTGTCCGCTCGCCACGCCACGATCGCGGCGATCGAGGCGGGACCCGGGCTCCAGCTCGGGGAGGCCGCGGACACGTTCCAACTCTTCGACGACGGTTACCACCGCGACGGGCTGTTCGAGCACGCCGACGGCGTCTTCGGCAATCCCCTCGAGGAACTGCTGACGGTCGAGGGCAACTACACGTTCGCCGTCCGCGCCGAGTACGGCGAGCCGGGCTGCCGCGGCACGCGCGAGCTGGTGTGGGCGCTCCAGGTGGACGTCGGCGTCGACCCGGGCAACACCGACCTGACCGTGGGCAACCGGGTCCCGCGGCCCGACGGGCGCGACGACGTGGTCATCACGATCTTCCCGCGCGATCGCTACGGCAACCCGCTGGGACCGGGCCGGGCCGACGACCTCTCGGTGGGCGGCTTCGGTGGCACGACCGGCGTTGGGCCCGTACGCGACAACGGCGACGGCTCCTACAGCGTCGACGCGGTGCTGGACCCGACGACCGGCATTCCCGAGGTGTCCGTGGCCCAGCCAGGGCGAGACCCCGTGGTCGTCGGCGCGAGCGGCGGCGGCGGGGGCGGCGGCTGGCCCTGGTCGGGGTGCGCACCGTGGATGGTCGCGCTCGCGCTCGTGATCCTGGTTGCCGTCGTGGTGCTCGTCTTGCTGCTCGTGCTGTAGCCGGGGCCATCGGTCATCGCTGGTCGCAGCCGAGGGTCGACCGGACGCGCTCGACGTCGACCGTGCCGGCCAGCCATCCATCGGCCGACTCCCAGAGCACCTTGGGCCATTCGCCCTCGGCGACCATGTCCTGGAGCACTTGCCATTCACGAGCGTCTCGCATCGCGTCTCTCGCGGCAGCGTCGTTCCGCTCGACCCAGGCACAGGCGACCGCGCCGGTCACGGCGACGCCCAGCCCGAACCTCCCGATCGGCTCGGTCGAGCGTCGCAGCTCGGTGTCGTCGAAACCTGGCGGGATCGGGACGTCGCGCAGCATCTCCTTGACGACGC
>DASVEG010000346.1:0-12424 GCA_036380695.1 Acidimicrobiales bacterium | reverse complement strand
GACGCCTTCCCGCTGCTCGGGCAGCGCCTGGCGAACGAGGGGACGCTGCCGGACGGCCTGACGCCGGAGATCTTCGCTCGCCTCCGCCGCGACGCCGAGACCCAGGCCCGCAAGGACCACCCCAACCCCGCGACGCCCGAGGTCACGCTCGAGGAGATCTACGGCTACCTCACCAAGACCTTCGGCGGGCGTTCCGCCGACGAGCTCGCCGCGGTCGAGGTCGAGTTCGAGCGCTCGATCACGGTCCCCGACCTGGAGGTCGTCGCGCTGGCGCGGCTCGCGCAGCAGCGCTTCGGCACGCGCGTCGCCCTCGTCTCCGACACGTACTTCTCCGTCGAGCAACTCCAGCGCCTGCTCGACCGCGAGGCGTTCCACGACGTGCGGTTCGACGTCGTGCTCACGTCGAGCACCCGCGGCACCGGCAAGGGCCAGCAGCTCTTCGAGGAGCTGCTCGCCCAGGTCGACGTCGCGCCCGAGAAGATCCTGCACGTCGGCGACCACCACGTGTCGGACGTGACGTCGCCGCAACGCTTCGGCATCCGCACCGTCCACTATCACAAGTTCGTCGGCGACCTCGCCCGCATCCTCGATCGCGAGATCGGGGTGAAGGAAGGCCACATCTACCGGAAGAACCCGAGGCTTCACCCGTTGCTCGGCGACCACGGGATGACGGCGCTGCGCGCCAAGGCGGCCACGCGGTTCGTGTGCGACGACGTGGCGCCCGACCTCGTGCCGTACTGGCAGTTCGGCGCGTCGATACTCGGCCCGATCTTCAGCGGGTTCGCCGAGTGGGTCGGCCAACGCGCGGAGGCGCTTGGCGCGGACGTCGTCCATTGCTTCATGCGCGAAGGCGAGTTCCTGTCGCGGCTCGTCAACGAGGCCGGCGCGGGCCCGAAGGCACAACCGCTCTGGATCTCGCGACGCGTGTGCACCGACGCGTCGTTCGACAAGGTCGACTACGACGAGCTGAAGCGCGCGTCGTTCCGCCGCAGGCCCATGACGGTCGCCGAGTTCATCTCCCGCATCTCCCTCGACGTCGACGACGTGCCAGGGGCGGCGGACATCGCCGCGCTCCGCATGGACGACCCCGACATCGGCAAGCCGCTGATGCGCCGCATCGCGGCGAACGACGGCCTGCGCGAGCGCATCGCGACGTGGTCAGCGGCGCGCCGCCGCGAGCTCGTCGCGCACCTGGAGCGATCGCTCGGCGGGTTCGACCAGGCGTCGGTGTTCGTCGACCTCGGATGGGGCGCGACGATCCAGACGCAGATCGACCGTGTCCTCCGGCTCGAGGGCATCGACATGGAGACGACCGGTCTCTACCTCGTGACGACGGAGTCGGTGGTCGAGCGCATGTTCGAGGGCATCCGCGCCGAAGGGTTCCTCGGGTCGGCCGGCACCCCCGACGTCATCGGCCGCTGGGTCATGCGCAGCCCGGAGGTGCTCGAGCAGGTGTGCATGCCCGGGCTCGGTTCGCTCGTCGCGTTCGGCGAGGCGGGCAACACGGTGCACGGCCGCATCGCGGCGTCGCCCGAACAGCAGGCGCAGCGCGACGCGGTGCAGCGTGGCGTGCTCGGGTTCCAGGACTTCTGGCGGCGCCAGCGCGACCTGCTCCCCGAACCTGGCCGGTCGCTCGCCGGCGCGGTGCCGTACCTGCAAGCCGTGCTGCTCCGGTTGGTGATCGAACCGATGCCGTCGGAGGCGGCGCTGTTCGCCCGCTGGCTGCACGACGAGAACATGGGCTCGGAGGACGCGGAGACCGTCGTCGTCGACGACCTCGGCCAGTTCGCCGCGCACATGACGCCGACGCAGTTCCTCGACATCCCGATGACACGGGTGTACTGGCCGTTCGGGCTGGCCGCGCTCTACAACCCGCCCCTCGCCGCCGCGGCCGCGACGGTCGCGTCCGACCTCGTTCCCGCGTCGGCGTTCGCGTCGTCCGAGGCGCTGTCGATAGGGATCGACGTCAGGACGACGACCGCCGGGACGTTCGAACGGGTGCACGACATCGAGTCGCGCTCCAACGTGAACGGGCTGCGGTTCTTCAAGTCGGAGTTCCTCGAACCCACGCGCACGATGCAGCTCGTCATGGGCGAGAAGCCCGGGTTCCTTCGCATCGACGGGTTCCGGCTCGTGATGGAGCTCGACGACGGCTCGACCCACCGCGTGACGTGGGTCACGCCGGCCGAGCTCGCGCAGCTCGAGGTCGCGCGGGGCCTGCGCCTCGGCGGCAACCTCGTCTATTCCGCGCCGGCGTCGCCCGCCATCTCCTACACCCTGCCCGAGGGCGCCGCCGACGCGTGGCGCGTCGACGTCGAGCTGGCGTTCGCGTTCTTGGAGGGGGCGATGATGGGCCGCACCGACCTCGCCAAGGAGGTCGCCCGCAAGGCCGGCCGCGTCGCGATGCGCCGGCCCCGCCGCCTGCTCGGCGGCTAGCGCGCGAGAGACCCAACGAACCGCACGTTCTGGGTGGACCAGCCCGGCGTATGCCCGGGCTGGTCCACCCAGAACGAGAAAAGCGGCGGACTTAGAGCCCGAGGAGCGGGGCGAGGAACTGGCCGGTGTAGCTCTCGCGGGTCTTCGCCACCGTCTCCGGCGTGCCCTCGACGAGCACGGTGCCGCCGCCCGAACCGCCCTCGGGACCGAGGTCGATGATCCAGTCGGACGTCTTGATCACGTCGAGGTTGTGCTCGATGACGAGGACGGTGTTGCCCTGGTCGACGAGCCTCGACAGCACGGCGAGCAGCTTGCGGATGTCGTCGAAGTGGAGGCCGGTGGTGGGCTCGTCGAGGATGTAGATCGTGTGGCCGGTGCCGCGCTTCGACAGTTCGGAGGCGAGCTTCACGCGCTGGGCCTCGCCGCCCGAAAGCGTAGGCGCCGGCTGGCCGAGCCGGACGTAGCCGAGGCCGACGTCGACGATCGTCTGCATGTGGCGCGCGATGACGGGCTGGTTCGAGAAGAACTCGGCCGCCTCCTCGCACGGCATGTCGAGCACCTCGGCGATGTTCTTGCCCTTGAAGAGGATGTCGAGCGTGTCGCGGTTGTAGCGGGCGCCCTTGCAGACCTCGCACGGCACGTAGACGTCGGGCAGGAAGTGCATCTCGATCTTGATCGTGCCGTCGCCCGAGCACGCCTCGCAGCGGCCGCCTTTCACGTTGAACGAGAAGCGGCCGGGCTGGTAGCCGCGCACCTTCGACTCCTGCGTCGTCGAGAACAGGCGGCGAATGTGGTCGAAAACCCCGGTGTAGGTGGCCGGGTTGGAGCGAGGCGTGCGGCCGATCGGCGACTGGTCGATGTTGATGACCTTGTCGAGCAGCTCGGTGCCCTCGATCTTCTTGTGCTTCCCCGGCACCATCTTCGACTTGTAGACCTTCTGCATCAACGACCGGTAGAGGATGTCGTTGACGAGTGTCGACTTTCCCGAGCCCGACACGCCGGTGACGGTGACGAAGCAACCGAGCGGGAACTCGACGTCGATGTCCTTGAGGTTGTGCTCGCGCGCGCCGCGCACGACGAGCCAGTCGCCCTTCGGCTCGCGCCGCATCTCGGGAACGGGGATCGACCGCTTACCAGCGACGTACTGGCCCGTGACCGACGCCTTGCACTTGAGCAGGTCTTTCAAGGTGCCGCTGACGACGACCGAGCCACCGTGCTCGCCGGCGCCGGGGCCGATGTCGACGATGTGGTCGGCGACGCGGATCGTGTCCTCGTCGTGCTCGACGACGATCACCGTGTTGCCGATGTCGCGCAGCCGCAACATCGTGTCGATGAGCTTCTTGTTGTCGCGCTGGTGCAGGCCGATCGACGGCTCGTCGAGTACGTACAGCACGCCGACGAGGCCGGATCCGATCTGCGACGCGAGCCGGATGCGCTGCGCTTCGCCGCCCGCAAGGGTGCCCGCGTTGCGGTTCAGCGTGAGGTAGTCGAGGCCGACGTCGAGCAGGAACTGCATGCGCGCGTTGATCTCGCGCACCACCCGATCGGCGATGAGCTTGTCGCGCTCGGACAGCTCCATGCTCACCAGCGCCGCCGCGGCGTCGCGGATCGAGAGGTCGCAGAGGTCGAAGATGTTGCGGCCGCCGACCGTCACCGCGAGCGAGTCGGGCTTGAGGCGCGCCCCGCCGCACTCGCCGCACGGCACCTCGCGCATGTAGCCCTCCATCTGCTCGCGCACGAAGTCGGACTCGGTGTCGACGTGGCGGCGCTGCAGGTGGGGGACGACGCCCTCGTAGTGCGTCGAGTAGGTGCGGACGCGGCCGTAACGGTTCTTGAAGGAGACGTCGATCTTCTTCGCGCCCGTGCCGTAGAGGACGATCTTCTGGTGCGCCTTCGAGAGCTTCTTGAACGGCACCGAGGTCTTGAACCCGTGCGTCTGCGCGAGCGACGCGAGCACCCGCTGGAACCACTCGCTGTGCGCGTTGGCCCACGGCGCGATCGCGCCCTCGTCGATCGACAGGTCGGGGTTCGGGACGATCAGCTCGGGATCGACCTCGAACTTCGTCCCGAGGCCCGCGCAGTGCGGGCACGCCCCGTAGGGCGAGTTGAAGGAGAAGTTGCGAGGCGCGAGCTCGTCGAAGGAAACGCCGCAGTTCGTGCACGCGAGGTGCTGCGAGAACACGAGCGTCTCGTTCTCGTTCGCCTCGTTCGCCTTCTCGTCCTTGGCGACGAGCTGCACCTCGGCGACCCCGTCCGCGAGGCGCAACGCGGTCTCGAGCGAGTCGGTGAGCCGGCGCTCGATGCCCTCGCGCTTCACCAGCCGGTCGACGACGACTTCGATGGTGTGGTTCTCGTAGCGCGCCAGCTTGGGCAAGTTGGTGAGCTCGTGCACCTCGCCGTCGATGCGGGCGCGGGCGAACCCCTGCTTCGCCAGGTCTTCGAGGAGCGACTCGTACTCGCCCTTGCGGCCCCGCACCACGGGCGCGAGCACCTGGAAGCGGGTGCCTTCCGGCAGCTCGAGGATGCGGTCGACGATCTGCTGGGGCGTCTGCCGGCTGACGACGCGACCGCAGTTGGGGCAGTGGGGGATGCCGATGCGCGCGTAGAGCAGGCGGAGGTAGTCGTAGACCTCGGTGATGGTGCCGACCGTCGACCTCGGGTTGCGCGACGCCGACTTCTGGTCGATCGAGATGGCTGGCGACAGGCCCTCGATGAAGTCGACGTCGGGCTTGTCCATCTGCCCGAGGAACTGGCGCGCGTACGCCGACAGCGACTCGACGTAGCGGCGCTGGCCCTCGGCGTAGATGGTGTCGAACGCGAGGGACGACTTGCCCGAACCGGACAACCCCGTGAAGACGATGAGCTTGTCGCGGGGCAGCTCGAGCGAGACGTTCTTGAGGTTGTGCTCGCGAGCGCCCCGGATCACGATCCGGTCGGACGACATCGGTGTAAGTCTACTGAGAGAACGTGTGTTCGGTCGAGGCCACCCGCTCCCACGTGCTGATCCAGAGCCAGACGCCGTCGAAGAGTCGCAGCCCTGCGCCGGCGACGACCTGCCAGCCGTCGAGATCCCTGGCCTCGGGGACGTCCCGCGGGCCGTCGCCCGCGTACTCGACGAGGGCGAAGGAGCCGACGTCGGCGCCCGGCTCGGCCATCACGTCCGCCGCCTCGCGGACTCGTTCGTCGGTGGTGGCGGTGAGCCAGCGGCGGTCGCCGTAGGTCGCGCCGCCCTCCCTGGCGAGGTGGGCGACGCCGGAGACGACCACGTCGGCGCCCTGCGCCTCGATGGTGGCGACGGCGTCGGCGACGTCGTGCGACCGCACCGACAGCCACGCGAGGCCGAACACGGTCACCGCGGCGGCGAGCGCGACCACGGCCGCGGCGACGGCTCGGTGCAGGCGGGTCAGGGCGGCCGCGCCCACCGCCGTCAGCAACAGCCCGCTCGCGAGGAGGTACCGGCCCGCCCACTGTGGCCCCGCTCCCCCGCGGTACTGCGTCGCCGCGATGATCGGGATGGCCGCGAGCGCGACGCCGACGACGAACCCCGCTCGGTTTTTGGGCGCGCCGGCCATGAGCGCGAGAGGCCAGGCGGCGAGGAGGCCGGGGACGAAGCCGAGACCCCACGAGGCGCGGATCGCGAAGAGGACAGCGGCGCCGGCCACCGCGACGAGGGCGAGGGCTTGGTCGGACGCGGGACGGTCGCGGTCCCCGCGCCACGCGGCTAGGGCGAGCAGCATGGCAGCGGCGACGCCGAGGACGACGCCCGCGTCCGTCGCCTCCATCGCGCTGGTCGTGTACAGCGCCTCGGTGATCCGGTCGGTCGGCGCGTCGCCCGCGCCGATCGCGCCCGACGCCGTCCGCGACGCCCGCAGGCTGGTCCCCAACACCGCCCGCTCGAGCAGGTCGTTGGCCACGAGGGGCACGGCGAACGCGACCGCGCCCGCGAACGCCGCGACCGTTCCGTCTTTGGGCGCGATTCCGGCGGCATTCCGCCGGGATCGCGCCCAAATCCACGAGAGCGCGGCTGCGGCGGCGAGGATGGCGGCGTAGACGAGCGTCTCCGTGCGCATGGTCGCGGCGAGGCCGAGGAGGAGGCCGGCGGCTGCGGCCCGCCGGACCGTCGAGCCCGCACCCGTCCCCGCGACCGCCGCGCCGACGCCTGAGGCGGCGTCCCACACCAGCACGGTCGCCCACCCGACAAGGGCGACACCGACGGCATGCTCCCAGAAGTCGAGGGCGTAGATCGTCAGTGGTGACGCCACGCCAACCGCCCAGAACGCCAGCCACCGGCGGCCACCGAGGCGGGCGGCTATCGCGCCGGCGGCGAATGCGGCGCCGACCGCGCCGGCCATGGGCAGCAGCAGCGCGGCGCGATACCCGCCGAGCTCCCAGAGCGGGAGCGCGGCGTACGCCATCGGCAACGTCGTGAGGTTCACCCACCGGTCGCCGAGGTGCGACGTGTACCAGAGCGGGTGGAGCGACCCGTCGGGGTCCCACCGCTCGGCCCAGTAACCGACGTCGGGATCGAGGCGGGCGCCGGGCCCCTGCGACATCGTCCGGAGCGACGCCACCTTGCCGCCGGTGTCGGTGCCGAGGTACCCGCGGTCGTCGTTCAGCAGCGACAGCGCGAGGTAGCCCGCGAGCAGGACGAGTCCGGCGGCGACCGCCTTCCCCCACGGTTTCGGGCGCGCTGATGCCGGTATTCCGGCATCTTCGCGCCCAAAACCGGAGGCGGCGCGGTTAGGTCGCGGTGGCGGTGGCCGCCGCCGGAAGGTACGAGTCGTCGCCGGCGAAGCGGGCCGTCACGATCGCGCCCCTTTTGAGGGTGGTGACGGTCGACGCACTGCCGTCGGCCAGCGTGCGCACCGTCGCGATTCGGATGCCGTCAACGAACACGTCGACGTCGCGCCCCGCGAGCGGGCCACCGTCGGCGTCGTCGAGCGCGACCTCGACCCCGTGCAGCCTTCGCGCACCGGTGATTCGGACGTGCAGCACCGAGTCGTCCCTGACGACCTCGACCGACCGTTCCGCGCTCGACGACTGGAGGCGGCCGTCGCCGCTGCCCGCGTAGGTGGCGGTGAGCGTCGCGATGCCGGCGGGAGCGGGGACGCGGTCGACGACGACGTTCGCGGCGCCATCGCCGTCGGTGGTCGCGCGCACGACGCGGCCGCGCAACGCGACCTCGACCGGGGCACCGGCCACCGCCGCTCCGGCAGCGTCGGCGAGGCGGACCGTGACGGCGAGGGCGTCGGTTGCCTGCACGCTGCCCGGCGCGTCGACGGTGAGGACCGTCGGCTGCTGCGGGACGTTGTCCTGCTCGACGACTGCGGCCGTCACGGGAGCACGCACCTCGAGCGAGTACCGGTGGCCGACGTTCTGCGGCGCGGCGGTCGGCACCGCGAACTGCCACTGCTGCGCGTCGACCTCGTTCACCGGCACGGGCGCGTTGACGAACGCGTTGTCGGTGTCGCCGGTCGCGAAGAAGTGCACGCCGTGGCTGCCGAACGCGCCTTGGCGGTCGGTGCACGCCAGCTCCGCGTACGGCTTGCCCGCGGCCGCGGCATAGCCGTCCTGCACGCGGGCGTCGGTCGACGGTTCACCCGGCCACGGCCGAGGCACGGGGTTGTCGCCCGTCCCGTCGTCGAGGCACGCATCGTCGCGGTAGTACGGGACGACGAGCGGCTCGGTGAGCGACGTCGGGCCCTTGTTCTCGAGCACGTAGACCAGCGAACCGGCAGACCCTGCGCCGGACACCTGCTCCCACGTGAGGATCGCGGCCGGGGCGTTGAGCGTCGGGTCGGGCGCGTCGAAGTAGGCGTCGGTCGGCTCGACCTCGCGCTCGACCACCGGGACCGTGAAGCCGGGGATGCCGTCGACGTTGCCCGCCTTCTCGTCGTCGACACCGTCGACGTCGACGCCCTCCGGCACCGCAGGCGAGTAGTACCGCTCGGCGACGCCACGGTTGTAGTCCCACGACGTGTACAAGCCGTCGGGCGGGATCGGGTGGACGCGCAACCGGTAGCGGTAGACGATCGCGTCCCGGTAGAAGGTCTCGGTCTTGGTGACGTTCGTGCCCGAGTCCGCCCCCCACGTCTCGCGGATCGCGCGCACGGGGCCGACGCGCTCGCCGAGCAGCGCGGAGTTCGCCTCCCAGTTGACCTGCTCGTCCTCGAAGCCGACGAGCGAGATCTCGGAGTCGGGGCTTTGCTGGAACGCGCGCCCCTTCCACCGGTCGACGAGGTCGGGGCCGTACGCACCGGGAGCGCCGGGCTGCGCGACGTGGATGCCCCTGACCATCCAGCGACCGGTCGCCGTCCACATGTACGTGTCGGTGGTGACCGTCACGCCGTCGCGCGGGAACCGGTCGGAGGAGCCGCCGGGCTTCGGGGTGATGCCGTCGGGGCACACGTCGCCGCCGATGTTCGGTCCGTAGTCGGGGTTGCTCGAGCCGAGGTTCTCGGGATCGCCCGGCGCGAAGAACGTGCGGTCGATCCACTGGTCGGCGTCCGCGGCACGCTGGTAGTCGACGTAGCCGGTGGACGCATCGAACGTCGACCCGCTCGCACGGGTGAACAGGTAGACGAAGCGGGCGTCGCCGGTGACCGGGTCGACGACCGCAACCTCTTGGCGCTTGGCGTCCGTGCCGGCTGGCCCGAACGCCGCGGCCGGCGCGCGGTCGCCCGCGTCCGACGCCATGAACGCGATCTCGTCGTCGTCGTCGAGGGTGGGGACGGGATCGCTCCACGACGTCACGCCGGCCGGGTACTCGGTCGAGCACTGGCCCGCGGTGCGGAGCCAACGCTCCTCGTCCCACGCGTACGTGAGCTCCATGTCGGTCTGCGAGTAGATGCCGAACGACGAGTTGAAGTTGGCGAGGAAGTACGGGAATCGTTCGTCGACCTGGACGGGCACCTCGACCCACTCGCCGTCCTCGGCCGACCAACGGAACGCGGCCACGGCGTCGACCGGCGCGCCTGGACGCGTGTCGGGCGGCACCATGAGCGTGCCGTTGTGCGCGTCACGCGGTCCCGAAGGGAGCGACGGGGGGTTGGCCGTCCCGGTCGCGGCGAGGCGAGACCACGTCGGGATCTGCGCTCCGGTCAGGACGACCGGCGCGACCCCCGGCCGCTGCACGACCGACGCCGCGGCGCCGACCGCCGCGATGGCGTCGTCGACCGGTCCGGCGGCGCGCGCCGAGAGCGGCGACAGGAGGGACACGGTGAGGGCGATCACGGCGGTGGCCGCGAGCGCGCGGGGGCGCGTGCGAAGAGAGGAGCGAGCCCTGGACATGCCAACGGGTTCGCCGCCGCGCGGGCGGGCTCCTGCCCAACCACCCACACGTCGTTGTGCGGGTGTTGGGTGAAGGGACACGTGTCACCGCCCGATATGCGGGTTCTGCGGATGATGCTGTTGGTGATCGCTGTTCCGCCCGATGACTGGAGAATGTCCGTTTTCGTGGGGATGGCGGGTCGCGTTAGGGATCGATGGGCGCGCCGCGTCGGCCCGGCGCTCGGTCGCCTGCTCCCGGCGGGCAACGGGCTGCCCGAGGACGTGTGGAACCGCAGGCACACCGGCATCCTCACGGTGCTGTGGCTGCACGTGCCGTTCGTACTCGCCTTCGCGGTGATCAGCGGGACGGGTCCCCTGCACGCGATGCAGGAAGCGCTCGCGATCTCGGCGATCGCGATCGCCGCCAGCGCGACTCGCCGGTCGCGACGGGTGACCACCGTGCTCACCGCCATCGGGTTGCTGACCTGTTCGGCGGTGCTCGTCCACCTGTCGGGCGGCGTCATCGAGGTGCACTTCCACTACTTCGTGATGGTCGGCGTGATCACGCTGTACCAGCAGTGGCCGCCGTTCCTGGTGGCGATCGGCTACGTGATCCTGCAGCACGGCGTGGCCGGCGCGCTCGACCCGCACATGGTCTACAACCACCCCGACGCGATCGCGCACCCGTGGCGGTGGGCCACGGTGCACGGCATCTTCATCCTCGCGATGAGCAGCGCGGGCATCGTGTCGTGGCGGCTCAACGAGCAGCTCGTCGTCGCCGCCCGCCGCCGCGAGCTCGCGCTGGCCGAGGCGCAGCGGGTGTCGCGTCTCGGGAGCTGGACGTCGAATCGGCTCGACGGCACCGCGCAGTGGTCGGACGAGATGTTCCGCTTGCTCGGGCTCGTCCCCGGTTCGGTCGTGGCCCGCCCTGCCGCGTTCCTCAGCCGTGTCGCCGAGCGCGACCGACCGGCCGTGGTGGCCGGCATCGAGTCACTCCTCACCGGCGACGCGCCGTCGTTCTCCATGGACTTCCAGGTCGACCTCCCCGCGGGCAGCTCGCGCTGGCTCCACGGGCGCTGGCGCGTATCCGAGCGGGTCGAGGGCGAGGTACGGGCCCTCGCCGGCACGCTGCAGGACGTCACCGAACGTACGCTCGCGAACCAGGACCTCCTGGGCGCGCTGTCGCTCCACCACGCGACGATCGAGGCGACCGCCGACGGCATCCTCGTCGTCGACCTCGCCGGCAAGATCGTCACCTACAACCGGCGGTTCGCCGAGATGTGGCGCGTTCCCGCCGAGCTGCTCGACGCCGGCGACGACGAGGTCGTCCTCACCTTCGTAAGCGAGCAGCTCGCGGACCCGAGCGCGTTCTTCGCCAAGGTCGAGGAGCTGTACGGCTCGCCGGACGCCGACAGCACCGACCTGGTGGAGTTCGCCGACGGGCGGGTGTTCGAGCGGAACTCGTGCCCGCAGCGCGTCGAGGGTTCGGTGGTCGGGCGCGTGTGGAGCTTCCGCGACATCACCGATCGCAAGCGTCTCGAGCAGGAGCTCGCCCACCAGGCGTTCCACGACTCGCTCACGAACCTGGCGAACCAGGCGTTGTTCCGCGACCGCGTCAACCACTCCATCGTCCGGTCGGCGCGCAACGGCACGTCGCTCGCGGTGCTGTTCATCGACCTCGACAACTTCAAGACGGTGAACGACAGCCTCGGCCACACCGCAGGCGACGAGTTGCTCGTGCGCGTGACCGAGCGCATCCTCGGGTGCGTCCGCGAGTCCGACACGGTCGCCCGTCTCGGCGGCGACGAGTTCGCCGTGCTGCTGGACGAGAACGACGACGCCGCGTCGGTCGTCGACGTGGCGAGCCGCATCATCGCCTCGGTCGCCAGGCGTGTGCACCTGACCGGCCAGGACATCCACGTGACCGCGAGCGTCGGCATCGCCTTCGGTGCGCCCGACGTGCACGTCGACCAGCTCCTGCGGAACGCCGACCTCGCGATGTACACGGCGAAGCGCAACGGCAAGGGCCGCCACGACGTGTACGCCCCCGAGATGCACGCCGTCGCCGTCGAGCGCCTCGAGCTGGAGAACGACCTGCGCCGCGCCATCGAGCGCGGCGAGCTCGTCGTGCACTACCAGCCGATCGTCGCGCTCGACACGCTCGACGTGCGAGGTGTCGAGGCGCTCGTGCGCTGGGAGCACCCGACCCGTGGGCTCGTCGCGCCGCTGTCGTTCATCGCCCTGGCCGAGGAGACCGGCCTGATCGAGGAGGTCGGGCGGTTCGTGCTCGCCCGCGCTTGCAACGACGCGCGGGCGCTGCAACTGAGCGGGCTCGCCCGCCACGACCTCTCCGTGAGCGTGAACCTCGCGCCGCGCCAGCTCCTCGGCGAGCGCGCGGTCGCCGACGTCGTCGACGCCCTCGCCGCCTCTGGCCTCGACCCCTCGACGCTCGTGCTCGAGATCACCGAGGGGGCGATGATGACCGACCCCAACGCGGCGATCGCCACGCTCGACGCGCTGAAGGGGCTCGGCGTCCGCCTCGCCGTCGACGACTTCGGTACCGGGTACTCGTCGCTCAGCTACCTCCAGCGCTTCCCCATCGACCTCGTGAAGATCGACCGCTCGTTCGTCGAGTGCCTGCTGGACTCGGCCGCGCCGTCGCTCGCCCCCGCCATCATCCGCATGGCGCAGTCGCTCGACCTCGCCGCCGTCGCCGCCG
>DASVEG010000345.1:0-12601 GCA_036380695.1 Acidimicrobiales bacterium | reverse complement strand
AACGTGCCCCCGCCGAGGTCGTAGACCGCGACGTGCTCACCGTCGGCGATGCGCCCGTCGCTCAGTTGGGTTGCCGCGGCGATGGGCTCGGCGATGAGCTCGACCGACGGCAGCCCGGCGCGGGCGGCCGCGTCGCGCAGCAGGTCGAGGCGCGCCTGTGCCCAGGTGACCGGGTGGGTGAGGCGGACCTCGCTCGGCGGCTCGCCGCCGTGGCGGCGGGTGGCCTCGTCGACGACGAAGCGGAGGACGGCGGCCACCGCGTCCACCGGCGCGATGGCGTGGTCGCCGAGGAGGATCAGCCGGTCGCCGAGGCGGCGCTTCGGCGTGCGCTCGGCGCGCTCGGGCGCGACCGTCGCCTCACGTTCGGCCGCCACGCCCGCGAACAGCGCGCCGTCGTCGTCCACCACCACCGTCGACGGCACGCGAGGCGACCCGTCGATCGTGACCACGTCCAGCCGCCCGTTCGCGGTGGCAGCGGTCGTCGTCGTGGTGCCGAAGTCGATCCCGAGGATCCAGCCCGCCACAACCCCTCCCGGCTCGGCGATGCGTCAGGGTAACGGGCCCGCAACGCGGGATGCGTCTGGCGACGTCGCCCGGGGTTTGCTTCGACCCGGGTTCGCCTTTGGCCACAACGTGGGCGTACAGCCCACTTCGTGGCCAAAAGCGCTTGAAAGAGCGCTACGCCGAGCGGCCGAAGTCGTCCTCGAGGCGCACGATGTCGTCTTCGCCGAAGTACTCGCCGTGCTGCACCTCGATGAACACGAGGTCGCTGTCGCCCGTGTTCTCGATGCGGTGTGCCGTCCCGACCGGAACGTCGACGGCCGTGCCTGGCGACACCGCGCGCAGTTGGCCGTCGAGCGTGACGACGCCGTCGCCCTGCACGACGAACCAGTGCTCGGCGCGACGGGAGTGCGTCTGGTAGCTCAGCCTCATGCCGGGCGACACGACGATCCGCTTCACCTTGTGGCCTGGGGCATCGTCGAGGACGGTGTAGTTGCCCCAAGGGCGTTCGTCGTAGGCGTCGCTCACGAGTGCAGTGTCCCACCGCGCGCACGCGGGCCCTTTCGTGTCGGGCCCGCGGCGCCACGGCGTCGTTACGTGATGATCAGGATCAGCAGGATGATGAGCAGGATCCCGCCGAGTCCGAGCCCGGGGTTGCGATAGCTGCCACCGCCGTAGCCGAACGCGCCCAGGAGGACGAGGACGAGCACGACGAGAAGCAGGATCTCGAGGAGGCCCACGGCTAGATGACCTCGTCCTCGACGACACGTCGACGGGTCACCGGGGCGTCCTCCACCACCGTCGTGCGGCGACCGCCGACGCCGCCCCACGAACTCCAGAACATCATCGACAGCACGACCCCGATCGCGCCGGCGATCATCAGGATCACGCCGATGGTGTTGATGTTGAACCCGCCCGCCGACTCGACCTCGATAGCGAAGGCGAGGATCGCGCCGATGGCGAGCAAGAACACGCTCGTACCGATTCCCATGTGTCCGTCTCCCTGTTGTGGGTGCCGTTGCGCATGTACCGCACACCCGCGCGCGGTACACCTCTGGCCGGCGGGCTCCGTACGGTGGACGAGTGCGCCCGGTAGCGATCGTGCCCGTTGCCGGCGACGCACCAACGCCCGCGGGGTTCCTCGCGTCGTTTCCGGCCCACCAACTGGCGCCGTACGAATGGCTCACGGGGGAGGACGCCATCGCGATCGCGGTCTCCGACGGTGCGGTCGTCGGGGCGGCATTCGCGCACGCCGGCCACCTGCATCCGGCGCGCGCCTGGGCCGCGGTGTTGGTCGACCCTTCGTCCAGGCGTCGAGGGATCGGGACCGCCCTGCACCATGCGCTGCTCGACCGGACCACGCGACCCTTGCGGGCCAAGGTCGACCCGACGAACACCGCCGCGGTTGCGTTCGCACACTCGCTCCGCCTGACGACCTTGGTCGCGTCGCACGTGGTGCGCGTCCCGGCCGAAACGCGCGTGCCGACGATGGAGCTGCCGGCCGGCGTTCGTGCCGAGGAGATCCCGCTACCGCCGCCGGACGACGTTTGCCGCGCCGCGGTGTCGCTGTACGAGCGGATCCACGCGTGGGACCCCGTCGCGCCAGGCTCCGGTGACTCGCTCGCGGACGCGCTGTGAGCCGACGTCGTCTTCGGCCACGCCGCGCGCCGCGGGGACGACGTCGTCGGCGTCGCGCTCGCGCACCCGTCGAACGAGGACGGCGTCGTCGAGGCCGCGACGATCGGGACGGTCGAGCGTGACGCACCGGGCGCACCGGTGACCGCGACCCTGCTCGCGTTACTGCTCGGGGTAACTATCCCATCGCTGTAGATGCCGAAGGGCTATGTCGCCCGGAAGGCGTGACGCGGGGAACCGCCGCTAGCAGGTGCCGATGATGGGCGTCTGCTCGAAGCGGATCACCACGAACGTCTCCTCCGGGTCGGCGTCTGCCAGATGCGATAGGTCGACCGGGAAGGTCTCGCCCGTGAGCGGGAACGTCGCCTGGCCGACGAGCGAGCCGCCGTACATCTCACGGACGGTGAGAAGGCTCAACGCCGTGAACACACGCTCGCCATGCTCGTTCACGGAGTACGCGAGCGGATCGTCGCGCCCAACGACGTCGACCAGCAGCCGCGGTGGTCCGAGTTCGGGATCAGAGTCAGCTACTTCAAATTGGGCCATCTCAACCTCCAATGATGAGCTTCGGCTGCTCGCACAGCCAACCAGCGACGCCCCTGCCCCAACGGTCCCAACCGGCCCCCACACTCAAGCCCCCGTCTACCTGCTCGTCAACGAAGGCGCTGTCTTCCTCTTCCTCTTCCTCTTCCGGTTGGCAGTCGGGGTCCCACCCCATGTTGCGCGCCTCGCGGCGACAGAGGCCCAAGCACACGTTGCAGATCCAGTCGACCATGAGATACCGGTAACCGTCCGGTCCGCAGACGTATCCCCTGAACTTCTCCTGCTGCGAGTCCGGGTGGCAATGAACGTGAGGCGGATCACCCGCCGCAGGTGCCCCGAACATCAATGCCGCGAGCAGGCCGACTGCTCCGCCGATAAACGTGCGACGCGACGGCCCTGCCTGTCGCTCCATATACGCCCCCTTGTGTTCCCCCAGATGGCCCAGCGGCGGGAGCGTAGCCAACATCAAGGAGCGGCGTCGTCAGCGGGGTTCGGAGGCGGCAGATGAAGGAACCGCGCCGGACCCCCCGCCGAGTGGTGAAGGCCGAGGAGTCCGTCGTCGTCGACGACGGACCCGCTCGGCCAGCGGACGGGTCTCTGAGGGTCGGGCCAAATCGGAGTGACGACGTCGAGCGGGCCGCGTTCGTCGGTGACGCTCAGGTGGTAGGGGCTGAGATTGCCGAACACTTGGAATACAAAGCGAAAGATGTTGAAGGTCGCGACGTAGCCATTTGGCACGGGTGGACGTGGCGCATGCTCCGTCGGCGGCAGGTGTAGGTCTGTGCGGGTGTACCAGAGAGCGACCTCCGAACCTGCGTACGCGGCAATAAGGACGACCGTGTTCTCAGTCGGACGGCGTCGTCGCATGAAGGTGGCGTAGTGGGCGCGGTCAATCGGGGAATCCGGTTCGTGTACCGCCTCGATAATCAGGACCATCTTTTGCGCCCATCGTGCAAGCGTGGTCTGGTGCAAGGGCGAGAGAACCACGCGAGTGCCGTCGCTGTTCACGAGCGGACCCAAGATCGGGGCGGTCGCTGCTTCGAGTTGAGCAAGCCACCCGTTGTTGCAGTCGCCGCAGACCTTTCGGATCACCGGGTTGGCTGCCGGAGCGTCGATCGTCCTGGTTGGCGTCTCGAACATCATGCGGCGGTCAAGCATTGGGATTCGATCGAGAACCCACTGAGGCCAGACGTGCTCTCTCGTGAGACCGTCGCGTCGGCCACAGAAGATGCAGAAGCGTTCTGTTCGCTGGGTCAACGCCTACCGTGGGGAGACGATGGCCGAGAAGCCGAAGAAGGAACCAACGCAGGAGACACCGCAGGGAGCGACGATCCCGGTCCCGACGCGCAAGGACGTGCTCGGTGACTTGGCGAAGGTCGCAAAGCCCAAGCCGTCACGCCGCAGGCGAGGCAGCCCGAAGGAGTAGTTGCAGGAACATCGCCGGGCCGGAGTCGCCGCGGTGGTTGTACCGCCACACGTACTCGTTCAGGTACCCCTGTAGATACTTCGCGGAGACGGCGTGATGCGTCCCGCCGATGCCGCGCTTCACCAGCGACCAGAACCCTTCAATGGTGTTCGTGTGCACGTCCCCTTCGACGTACACCTTCGCCGCGTGGTGCACGCGCCTGTGCTGGTAGCCCTTGCTCACCAGCCCCACATAGACCGGAGCCTCGTCGGTGTAGACGGTCGATTCCGGCAGCACGCGCGCTTCGACGTGAGGGAAGAGCGATTCCTGCTTCCTGCTCGGGACCACGTATGCCGCGACGTTGCCGCCGCGCTCGACCATCCCGAACACCGCTGTCTTTCGCTCCGACCACTTCGCCCGCGCCGAGCGGCGATGACCCGGCGTCGGCAACCGATCCCACTCGCGCTGCTGCGTGGCGCGGGGGCGACCACCGACGTACATCTCGTCCATCTCAACGTCGCCCTCAAGCGAGTCGTCGTCGTCCTGCGCCATCAGCTCGTTCCGAATCAAGTGGAACATCCGCCACGCGGTCTTGTAGGTGACGCCAATCTCGCGTTCCAGTTGCTTCGCGGATATGCCGCAGCGAGTGCTCGTCATGAGGTACATCGCGTAGAACCACAGATGCAGCGACGTGGACGACTTGTGGAAGATCGTTCCCGCAGTCGGGTGCAGATGATGGCCGCACGCGGTGCACGTCCACGACTGGCGCTGCTGCGACGTTGCGTACCGCTTGAACGGCCGCTCGACCTCGCACCGCGGGCACAGTGCCGTCTCGCCATCCGGCGCGTAACGCGTCGTCCACAACCACTCCAAGCACGTCGCGTCATCGGGGAAGTCGCGCATGAACTCCATGAGGGAGTAGCGCGACTCCGACGAGGCGGCTCGCTCAGGATTGTTGCGATCAACAGGAGGCACAACACAAGTGTGCTCTAGCGAGCCTCTACAGTCAAGGGATAGTTACCCTGCTCGGTCACGGTGCGGACATCGAGGTGGAGGTCGACGAAGGCGACGGGGCCCACGGTGAATTGCTCCACGTGGTGCGGCAGGTCGCGGCGCCGCCGTGGGACCCGCCGACGTTGATCCTGGGGAGCGCATAAACCAACGCGGCCCCGCGCCGATGGCAGCGACACTGGGCACGTGAAGAACCTCGGGTGGTCGTCCAAGTTCCTCGAGCGGGACTGGGCCGAGGTCCGCACCTTCCTTTCCGGCATTCTTTGGACGCACGGCGAGGGCGCGTACCTCCTCGACATCATCGACTCCGTGCTCGACCACGGGGCCGACGCCGTGCTCGCGGTCACGACGTCCATGCACGACCTGCTCGTCGCGCCGAAGCCGGTGGGGGGTCCGCACGCCATCGACGTCGTGATCGTGCGTGCTCCCGGCTCGCTGCGCCCCGCGGAGCGCCGAGGACACGTCCGCATCGAGCACCGGTCCGTGAACGGGCACGACACGGTCGTCGAGCGCCCGCCCGGCGAGGCCGTGAACCTGTTCTGGCGCTTCGTCGAAGCGGAGTTCGGGCTGCGCCGCCGCGACCCGCGTTGACTCCTGCGCGTTCCTGGTGGGTAGTGCAGCGAGCCGGCCTGTAGGCGGGGTTCTGTCCACCGGGCCCTTGCGGGTGACCGGATGGGTGGCCATCCATCTACGCGGCCTACCTGGGGACTAGCCGGGCCAGCCTCCCCGATTCGGCCTTGCTCCGGGTGGGGGTTACCGAGCCGCCCGGGTCGCCCCGGACGCTGGTGCGCTCTTACCGCACCGTTTCACCCTTACCTGTGACCGGCGCCGGCGAACCGGCGCCGACCCATCGGCGGTCTGCTCTCTGTTGCCCTGACCGACAGGTCACCCCGTCCTGGCTCTCGCCAGCACCCTGCCCTTCGGAGCCCCGACCTTCCTCGACGCCGTCCCGGCCATCGCTGACCGACCGGCGCCGCGGCCACCCGGCCGGCTCGCTGCATCCCCATTGTCGCGTACGGAGCGATCATGGCGACCCAATGCCCGTCTCACCCGTGCGCCTCACGACCGGCACCGACTCGCTGCGCCCGGGGTTCGACGCCATCCGGGACGAGCTCGACATCGAGATCGCCTTCCCGACCGGCGCACAGGCAGAAGCGGAAGCAGCGGCAGTGGCCGGTCCGCACACCGAGGCCGGCGTCGACCTCCGCGACATCCCGTTCGTCACGCTCGACCCGCCAGGCAGCCTCGACCTCGACCAGGCCCTGGCGATCGAGCCAGCCCCCGGCGGGGACGGGTTCATCGTCCACTACGCCATCGCCGACGTCGGCGCGTTCGTGAAGCCTGGCGGCGCCCTCGACGACGCCGCTCGCCGTCGCGGCGTCACCGTCTACCTGCCCGACGCCCGCGCGCCCCTGCACCCGCCGGTGCTCAGCGAAGGCGCGGCGAGCCTGCTGCCCGGCCAGGAACGGCAAGCGTTGGTGTGGACCTTTACGCTCGACGACGCCGGCGAGCCGACCTCCACCACCCTGCGACGGGCCCGCGTCCGGAGCCGCCGCCGCTACACCTACGAAGAGGCGCAGGCCGCGCTCGACGCCGGCAACGCGGACGAGTGCATCCAGCTCCTGCGTGAGGTCGGCCTCCGCCGCGAAGCACTGGAGGTCGCCCGCGGCGGTGTCAGCCTGCGCGTTCCCGAGCAGGTTGTCGTCGAGGCGGCGGGACGGTACGAGCTCGTGTACCGCGCGCCGCTCGCCGTCGAGGGATGGAACGCGCAGCTCTCGCTGATGACCGGCATGGCCGCCGCAGGCCTGATGCTCGACGCCGGTGTTGGCGTGGTCCGCAAGCTGCCCGCGCCCTCGCCCGACACCGTCGACGCGCTGCGCCGCAGGGCGAGAGCGCTCGACGTCCCGTGGCCGAGGGGCGCGCCCTACGCACACGTGATCCGCTCGCTCGAGCCCGCCGTTCCGGACCACGCTGCTTTCCTCGCGCAGGCGACGCGCTTGTTCCGCGGCGCGGGCTACGCCTCGTTCGACGAGCCCGACCTGCCGCGACCGGCAGACCCGGCGCACGCCGCGGTCGCGGCGCCCTACGCGCACGTGACCGCGCCGCTCCGACGCCTGGTCGACCGCTTCGCGAACGAGATCGTGCTGGCGGTGACGACCGGTCGCGAACCGCCGGCCTGGGCGCGCGAAGCGCTCGCCGAACTGCCCGAGCTCATGCAGGCGGCCCGGCAGCGCGAAGGCTCGGCGGACGCACGCGCCGCCGATCTGGTCGAGGCGGTCGTCCTGAGCGGGCGCGTCGGCGACGTGCTCGACGCCGTCGTCGTCGGCACCGGTGAGAGGGGAGCGCAGGTGCAGGTGCGCCGCCCGGCGGTGCTGGCGCGGCTCTCGCCCTCCGCCTCGCACGCCCTGTCTGCCGGCGACGTTGTCCGCGTCCGGGTCGTGTCGGCCGACCCCGCGGCCCGCCGGGTCGAGCTCGCGGTCCACGCCGAGCGCTAGGGCCGATCACTAGGGTCGTTCGATGGCTGGCCGCCGGACCAAGATCGTCGCGACCGTCGGGCCCGCGACCGACGACGAACGGGTCCTGCGGGCCGTCATCGAAGCCGGGGTCGACGCGGTGCGGGTGTCGCTCGCGCACGGCGAGCCGTCGGAGGCGCGTGCCCGCATCGAAGGCGTCCGCCGGTTGTCCGCCGAGGTCGGCCATCCCGTCGGCGTGCTCGTCGATCTGCCGGGGCCGAAGCTGCGGGTGCAGTCGTTCCGCGAGGGTGGCGCGTGGCTGGTCGAGGGCGCGCCCGTCGTGCTGCGCGAGGCGACGCCGGGCGGGTCGAGCGACGAGCGGGAGATCGCCATCGACGCGCCAGGCGTCGTCGCCCACCTCCGGGCCGGTGACCGCATCGCGCTCGGCGACGGGGGCGTCAGCGTCGTCGTCGGCGAGGTCGGTCACGAGGTGGCGCGCGCAGCCGTTGCGTCCGGCGGTCATCTGCAGGGGCGACCCGGCATCCACCTGCCCGCGTCGCGGATCTCCGCGGCGACGCCGACGCCCGACGACCTCCGCCTCCTCGGCGAGGTGATCGACGCGGGTGTCGATGCGGTCGCGGTCTCGTTCGTCCGTGGTGCGGACGACCTGGCGAGGGCGCGCGCTGCGTGCGTCGGGGCCGGCGTCCTCCTCTGCGCAAAGATCGAGACGCAGGAGGCCGTCGACTCGCTCGACGAGATCGTCGAGGCGGCTGACGTGATCATGGTGGCCCGTGGCGACCTCGGCGTCCGGTGCCGGCTCGAGGACGTGCCGCACTACCAGAAGCGCATCATCCGGACGGGCATCTTCTACGGCCGCCCCGTGATCACGGCGACGCAGATGCTCGAGTCGATGGTGCACGCGCCCGTGCCGACGCGCGCCGAGGTCAGCGACATCGCCAACGCGGTCTTCGACGGGACGAGCGCGCTGATGCTGTCGGGAGAGACGGCCATCGGTCACGACCCGGCCGCAGCCGTGCGCACGATGGCGACGGTCGCGGCGCGCGCCGAACGCGACTTCGACCACACCACCTGGAGCGACCGGCTCGTCGACGAGCAACCGACGCGGCTCGCGAGGGCAACCCCGACCCAACGCATCACCGAAGCGACGTCGTCCGCCGCGTTCCGGGCCGCGGTCGACGCGGGCGCGGTCCTCATCGTCGCGTGCACGAACAGCGGCACGACCGCCCGCGTGATCGCGCGCTTCCGTCCGCCGGTGCCGATCCTCGCGGTGACGCCGTCGGCGGTGACCCAACGCCAGCTCACGTTGTCGTGGGGCGTGGAGGCCGTGCTCGGCGAGCGGCGCGCCACGACCGACGAGATCGTCTGGTTCGCGGTCAAGGAAGCCGTCGAACGCGGCCTCGCACGATCCGACGACGTCGTCGCGGTCCTGGCGGGCGACCCCATCGACCCGCAGCCGACGACCGACACGCTCCGCTTGGTTCGCGTGCGCTGACGCGCTAGACGCCGATGACGCGGGCGGTGGCCCTGCGGCCCGGCAGCTTCACCACCTCGATCGCGCTCGGGAGCTGCTCCTTGATCTCGGTCGCGTGGGTGACGACGAGGATCTGGCGGAACCGGTTCCGCAGCCGCTCGAGCGCGAGCAACATCCGCTCGCGGCGGTCGTCGTCGAGCGGGCCGAACACCTCGTCGAGCACGAGCAGCCCCACCGCGCCGCCCGACTGGAAGCGCACCTGCTCGCTGATCGCTACGCGCAGGGCAAGGTTGGCGAGGTCGGTCTCCGACCCCGAGAAGCGATCCATGCCGTACTCGCGGCCCGCGTCGCTGATGCGGATCTCGTAGCTCTCCGGGTCGATCTTGAGCTCGTCGTACTCGTGGTCGGTGAGCTCGTCGAAGAGGCTCGCGGCCTGGGCGGACAGACGCGGCCCAATCGTGCCGACCACGCTCGTGCGGAACGAGTTCATGAGGTCGGCGAGGCGGCCAAGGTGTCGGGCGTCGTCGGTGCGCTCGGCCAGCGCCGCGTGCTGCACTTCGGCGTCGGCCAACCGCTGCGCTTCGGCTTCGGCCTGCACCTTGGCCCGCTCCGCGGCCATGCGCGCGTCGGCGGCCGCCTTCGCCGCGACCTCGGCCAGCCGGCGCTGCTCGTCGCGCTCGGCGCGGACGCGGTCGAGCTTGTCCTGGCTGAAGGCGAGCGCCTTCACCTTGTCGAGCAGCACGACCCGCCGGCTCTCAGCCTCGACCGCGTGCGACTCGGCCTCCGCCCTCGCCTTGGTGGCGACGGGCTTGCGCGCGAGCGTGCCTTCGAGACGCGCCGCGTCGCGGGCGGCCGCGCGGCAGATCGCGACGTCGGACCGCAGCCGGTCGCCCTCGCCCGGCTCCGCGGGCCTCCCGAGCGCGGCGGTTGCCTCGGCGAGGGCTCGCTCGACGGCCCGCCGGTCTTCGTTCGCCCGCAGCCACGTGTCCTTCGCCGCCCTGGCGGCCTTCGCCGACGCGAGGAGCGCCTTCAGCGCGGCGGTGACCTGTTCGGCCTCGCGGGCTGCGGCGTGTTCGTCGCGCGCGAGCGCCTCGACGCGCGCCTCGGCCTCGGCGACCTCCGCTTGCCGGTGGGACTGCACCTGCTCGAAGGCCGCGCCCAACTCCTGCCCGCACAGGGGGCAGTCGCCCTCGGCCGACAGGCCGGACGACCGTTCGAGGTGCTGCCTCGCCCTGGCCACCTCGGCTTCGGCCGCCTTGCGTTCGCCCGTGACCGACGCGAGCACGCTTGCAACCCGCTCGGCGTGGGCCTGGGCGGCCTCGATCGCGGCTTCGTCGATGTCGGGCGGCTCTTGCGTCGCCTCCGGCAACCGCCGGAGCCCGGCTTCGGCCCGTTCGTACGACTCGACCGATCGGAGCCGCGCCTCCGCCTCGTCGAGCCCCGCCGCCGCCTCGACCAACGGTGCGAGCCGCGCCTCTGCCTCGGCCAGCTCGGCGAGCTCGGTGTCGAGGGCGACGACGTGCTCGCGCGCCCGCTCGACCTCGGCCTTCGCCGCCCTGCCCTCTCTCACCAGCGCGTCGTACTCCTGGCGGACCTCGTCGAGATCGGCGAACGCCTTCTCCGCGTCGGCCGCCCGCTGCCTGGCCGTCGCCTCGGCGGTCGCTTCGGACGCAGCGTCGGCTGCCGCGCTCTCCGCCGCGGCGCGCGCCTGCTCGACGCGGGGCCGCAACTCGTCGAGGTCGACCAGCAGCCCGCGCACGCGGTCGACGTCGTCTCGTGCCTGCTTCGCGTCCTTGCGGGCCGCGTCGCGCGCCACGTCGAGCGGGGTGATGCCGAGCAGGCGAAGGATGAGGTCGCGCCGCGCCGTCGGCGTCTGGCTGCTGAACGACGCGATCTGCTTCTGCTCCGCGAAGACCGACGCGCGGAAGGCGGCGTCGTCCATCCCCAGCACGGAGTGGAGGTACTGGCGGACGTCGCGCACGCCCGCCGCGACCTGCAGCTTGTCGGACCACGCCTCGGCCTTCACGGTCGCGTTGATGCCGGTGACGACCCTGCGCACGAGGAAGAGGTGGCCCTCGTGTTCGAACTCGACCTCCGTGATGCAGTCGCCGTTCACCCCCGAGGTGCGGACGTCTTCCTTCGCCGTGCGGCTGCGACCCCACAGCGTCCAGAGGATGCTCTCGAGCAGCGCCGACTTGCCCGCGCCGTTCGGGCCGTAGACGCCGACGAGCCCGGCGGGCACCGCGAGGTCGAGCTCGTGCTCGTAGACCCGGTAGTTGCGGAGGTAGAGCCTCGTGATCTGCACCGCTACTCGGCCACCTCCACCGCCCGCGAGAGGTAGTCGAGCCCGAGGGTGCGGATGCGGTCGCGGTCGAGATCGACCAGGTCTTGCGCGGCGACGTAACGCTCCCAGCGGGCCGGCATCGAGTCGAGCTCGAGCTCGCCGGGGCTCACCTTGTTGTCGATCGCCACGAACGTCGGGTGCAGCTTGAGGTTGAGCAGGTGGGCGGACGAGGCGCGGATCGCGTCGACGTCGAGCAGGCGGTAGACCTCGGGCTCCACGGCGTCGAGGTACAACCTCGCGACGGCGCCGTCTGGTGCTGCCTCGGCGCGAGAGGTGATGGCGGCGAGCACCTCGGCAGGGCCGAGCCCCGCGGCGTACACCGACTCGAGGGTGACGAGCTGGCGCTGCCCGTCGATCGGCACGTGGGTGCACGCGCCGGTGTCGGTGTCGAGCACGACCACGCCTTTGGGCTTGTCGGGGTCGTCGGCGAAGGTGAACGAGTCGGTCGACCCCGCGTACCAGACGCGATCGCGCACGTGGGTGTGCACGTGCCAGTGGCCGAGAAGGACGAGGTCGGACGTGGGCAGCGAGCTCGCATCGATCTCGATCTCGTTGATGTCGGTGTAGCGGTCGGGGACGACCTGCGTGAGGCGCGGGTGGGTGAGGAGGAGGTTGGTGCGGTCGAGCGAGCGGAGCCGGTCGGCTTCTTCGAGCGCGTCGAGCGTCGCCTCCACCGACATCATCTGGGGGACGGCGTGGACGACGACGCCCGGCAGCTCGAAGCGCTCGTACTGCAAGCGGTGAGCGAAGTGGAACTCGCGGAACGTGTCGGCCAGCGCCGAGTAGGGCGACCCGGTGCCCGGTAGGCGAGGCGTGTCGTGGTTGCCGCTGATGACCACGCACGGGACGCCGTGGTCGCGGATCCGCGACAGCGCCCGCTGCGCGACGCGGAACGAGCGGTACGTCGGCCGCGGGTGGTCGAACACGTCGCCCAGCCACACGACGAGGTCGGGGGACTGCGACAGCGCGACGTCGACCGCGCCCTCGAACGACACTTCGAAATCGCGTTCGCGCTGGTTGACGCCCTCGGGCGTGGTGACGTTGAGGTAGGAGCGACCGAGGTGGGCATCCCCGACGGCGGCTACACGCATGCCATAAGCGTACGGGACGGGTGTGACAACGGAACTACACGCCTGTGATTTCGAACGGCGGATGGTGGGCGGCGGGTGGGGGGGTGGGCGGCGGGTGGGGGGGTGGGCGGCGGGCGGCGGATGGTG
>DASVEG010000344.1:0-6457 GCA_036380695.1 Acidimicrobiales bacterium | reverse complement strand
GAGCCGCCGGCGCCACCGCCGGATCCGCCTGACCCGCCGGCGTCGCCAGATCCACCGGCCGACCCCGACCCGTCCGACGGCGCGGTCGTCTCGGGCGGCGGCGCCACCGTCGACGTCGGCGAGGGTGCCAGCACGCGCGCTCCCGGCTGGCGGAGGTCGAGCTCGGCGGGGTCGTCGTCGTACTGGACGGGCAGCCGGTTCGGGAAGTCGCGGGCGAGCTCCGAGCGGGCCCAGTTGAACGACGCCTCGACGCTGCCGGCCGCGTGGCCCTCGATCATCGCCCGCCGCACCATGTACTCGACCATGTACGACCGGCCGAACCTCTCGTTCTCGTAGGCGAGCTCGCGGGCGCCGGCCGCGGCGGTCAAGACCCAGCCCGGCTTGCGCACCTCGGTGAACCCGCCCGCGTAACAAGCGGCGAGCGCGACCCATGCCCGGCGGGCCTGGACCCCGTTCAGAACCGCGGCGAGATCCTTGTCGGTGACGAGCGCACCGTCGGCGCCGACGATCGCCTGCGTGCCATGGCCGAGATCGCGGATGTGCCCGGCGTAGAAGAACACGGCCACCGCGTCCGGCCCGGCGTGATTGCGGAGCCACTCCGCCGCGCGCTTGACGGTCGCCGCCGTCGCCTGGCGGTCGCGGATGAGGAGCCGTTGCGAGCCGGGCACGCCCATCCGGGCGAGCGCCAGGTTCACGTCGTCGGCATCGGCGACCGCAGAGCGGAGGTCGTGACGTGTGCCCGGGTAGTCGTTGATCCCGATCATCACGGCCCACGTACCCGTGCCCGTGACCGCTCGCGGCGGGGTCGCGTCGAGTTGCGCGGGCGGGGGCGCTGGCGGGGCGGGAGGTGCGTCGAACGAGTCGGGAGGTGGCGCGATCGCGACGTCGCCCCCGGGACCTGCCTCGGCGCCTGCCGGCGGTGGCTCGGACCCGGACGACCGGTCGGCGCGCCCGCCGGCAGCCGAACCGCGGTCGACGACCGCGCCAGCGACCTGCGGGGGTTCGTCGGACGACAGGGGCAGCCCGATCACGTGCACGATGGCACTGCAAGCAACGACGAAAGCGATCCCGCCCAACGTCGTGCCGCCGCGCCCCCTGATGCGCACCGAGCTGCCCCTCGTCTCCCTCGATGAGGAGTTGCCCGGACGGCCCCAGCGCCGCCCGAACGATGACCCCCTACTGACTGTGTTCAGTTCGCCGTGCCCAGCGCGATTTCCTCCTGCGCTACCGGGGTTACGGTGCGGCGGTGGACGACCTCGACGCGATGGCGATCGCGCTGGACGAGGCACGGGCCGCGCTCGACCACGGAGACGTGCCCGTCGGGGCGGTGGTGGTGGGCTCGGGTGGTGACGTCCTCGCCCGCCGGCACAACGAGCGAGAGCTCGCGGGCGACCCGACCGCGCACGCCGAACTGCTGGCGTTGCGGGACGCGGCTGGGGCGCGCGGGACGTGGCGTCTCGACGACGCGACGCTCGTCGTCACGCTCGAGCCGTGCGCGATGTGCGCGGGTGCACTGCTGGCCGCGCGGGTGCATCGGCTCGTGTTCGGCGCCGTCGACATCAAAGCCGGCGCGTGCGGGTCGCTCTACAACCTGTGTGCCGACCCTCGGCTCAACCACGAGGTCGCCATCACCCCCGGCGTCGAGGCCGAGCAATCGTCCGCGTTGCTGCGCACGTTCTTCGCCGAGCGGCGGAACGCCTCCGGTACGCTGTGACCCGAGGAGGGGTGCGAGAGCGGCCGAATCGGACGGTCTCGAAAACCGTTGTCTCTGCAAAGGGACCGTGGGTTCAAATCCCACCCCCTCCGCCACACGAACGCCCCGGCCGCACGGCCGGGGCGTTGCGCGTCACGGGTCTGGAGTCCAGGTCGCCACGCCCGCGCCGCCGCTGGTGACCGTCACCCGTGCGGTGGTCCCGTTCGCCGAGACGCACGCAGAGGCAGGCACCCCGTTCGCCGGCGGCGAGAGGCGAACCGAGTAGGCGGGCGGGCCGCCGTCCGTGATGACGTTGAACGTGCACGGGGTCAGGTCCGACCACACCGACACCGCGTTCTGCCACCCCGCCGCGTCGACCCGCACGCGCCCACCGGCGCGAATCGCGCCGTCGATCCTCGCGCACACGTCGACCCGTGCCGCCGTTGGTGTCGCCGCGTACAGCGACACGCGGGTCCCGGCGATCGTCGCGTCGACTACGCGGATGCTGGAGCCACTTGCGAGCTGGCACGACGACGACGGCAGGAGCGGGTTGGGCGTCGTGTCGGGGTAGTCCCAACTCTGTGGCGCGTCGTACAGGACCGTGAGCGGCGCCGCCAACGCCACGTCGAGGACGACCCGCTGCGCCAGTCCTGGCTGGTTGGTGACCTTGAGGCACAGCCAGACCTGTCCGGGCATGCGATTGACTTCGAGACGCACCGGTTCGTTCGTCGGACCGACCGTGAGCGCGCGGTCGACGACGCGATACCTGACGTTCGCGGGCGCGCTGCATGCCGGTTGCTCGCCGTCGACCTTGGGCGAGCCGATCAATCCGGCGACGGCGAGCTTCGTGCCGATGTGGTTGACGCCGTCGTCGACGGCCGCGCACACCCAGGTGTCGGCGCCAGCGGACTGGGTTCGCACGTGGACGTGGTACGCACCGACGAAGCCATCGAACGCGGGCGACGCGGCCGTGCAGTCGTGCGACGGATAACTGCCGGGCGGCACCTGCAGTTCGGGGATCGATACGCACCCCGGAGTCACCACTTGATCGGGGTGCACCGACGCGCACTCCGGTAGTCGGATTCCACCGCCGGGACTCGCGCCACGAGCACCGAACGGGACGAGCGCCGACGCGAGGAGCATCGACGCCGACAGGAGGGTCACGATCATCGGACCGCGGAGTCGGGTTGTCGCCATCGACAGTCAGTACGTCGCCAACGGCCGATCGGGTCGCTGTGGACGCATGGCGAGCGCTCACGCGGGGCAGCGTTCCGCCGTGGGTTCGCGTGTGTGGCGGCGGACGCTCGTCGCAATGCTCGTCGCGATGACGTCCGCCGCGTGCGACGACTCGGCCGACAGCGGGGCCCCGAACACGACCGGCAGGCCGCGACCCACGACCACGACCACGACGTCACCGGCGACGACGACGTCGACGGTCCCGTTCGTCGCTGCGACGGAGACGGTCACGATCGAGGGAGACCGCAGCGCGTTCCTGGACGACTTGCGCGTCGCGCGCCACGACGGGTTCGACCGCGTCGTGCTGCAGTTCGCCGACCAGGTCCCCGCCCCGTTCCCGATCCGCTACCTCGACGAGGCGCCGTCGGAGGACTGCGTCTTCGACAAGCCGACGGGCGCGGCGGTGCTCCACATGCGCATCCCGCGCGCGACCGGCTTCGACACCAGCGCGGACCCGCCGCGGAAGTACTACGACGGCCCGCAGACCGTCAGAGGCGACACGTCGGTCGTGACCGAGACCGTCATCACGTGCGACTTCGAGATGGTGCTGACCGTCGCGATCGGCGTGCGGCAGCGCGCGCCGTTCCGGGTGACGCAGCTCGAAAACCCGCCGCGCCTCGTCATCGACGTGCAGGGGTGAGCCGCCACGCACCGACGAGCACCAACGGCGCGACTGCGGCCCACAGCCAGTAGTCGATCCCCAGGGTGAACCAGGTGGCCACGTGGAGGAAGACGGCCGCGATCGCGAACAGGGGCCGCGTCCACCTCCAGAACACGGCAGCCGGGAACGCGACCTCGACGCCGAGGATGTAGAAGGCGGACAGCTTCGACATCCACGCGTGGTCCGCGACGTACCGCGCGATGGAAGGCCACTCCGGCCGCCCGCTGCGGCTCGCGGCGTACATCAGGAACCTCACGTTGTCCGTCGTCACCCACGCCAGGCCGGACGACCTCAACTTCGTCGCTCCGGCGAAGAAGTACGCGATCGACACGGTCACCAGCGCGACACGCAGCGGCCACACGGCACGAGGTCGCGCGAGCAGGAACGGCACCGCGGCGAGGAGCAGCAGCACGTCGTTGTGCAGGATCTTGCCGACACTCGAACGCAGCGACCCGAGCAGCAGCAGCGCGACCCAAGCGACGACGAACGCGGCGCGATCGACGCCCTCGCGACGGCGCGCCGCGACGGCGACGACCGCGGCGACCACGCCCACGGCTTGGAGCGCAACGACGACGGTGGCCGACGGCATCCGGTCGAACAACTGCGCGATCCCGAGCGGTCGGAACAGCCCCTCGGGTTGCCCGGCGAGGGCGCGGTACGGCCCCAGCGCGACCCGCAATCCAACGAGCGCGGCGAGCGAGAGCCGGACCCATCGAGCGCGCTCGTCGACCGCGTCGGGGAAGAGCCAGTCGTGCGCTCGCCCTACCGCTGGCAACGCCGTCACGACCGACCGCAGGTGTGCTCGAGCGATCTGCGGATCACGTTGCCCGACCTCGTCTCGACCGTCGTGCGGTACAGGCGGATCTCCGCGACGGCGGATGCGTGGTGCTCCTCCACCGCTTGGATCCACGCGTCGCACAGCTCGCGCCGGCCGTCGTCGTCGAGACGGCCGAAGCCCTGCATGAGTTGGAGCGCGCCTGCGTAGTGGCGCGGCAGCGCGGAGAACGGCACAGCCCGTTCGACGCCGCGCCCGTCGGCAGCGGTCGCCACCCACCCCGTCTCCGTCGCGCGGCGAAGACCCGCGAAGAGGCGCCAATCGGTGAATGGCCACGCGTCGAGGCCTCCCGCGCCACTCACCACCAGTGCCGCGAGGAAGGCCGCCGTCGCGGCTCGACCGGCGCGACCGGGCCGCCCTCTTTCGGCCTCAGCCATCGACCGTCGCCGAGACGTGGATCGGGAGGTGATCGCTGGCGTCGGAGGTCACCACCGTCGTGCGCGACAACTCGAACCCCCGCGCCGCGATGTGGTCGATCTCGAACGCCGGCGCGGGCGATGGCCGCGTCGGTGAGCCTGCGGCCCGCACAAGGCCGGCGGTAGCGAGCACACCGTCGACGTCGGCCGGGCGGAGGTTGAGGTCGCCCATCAGCAGCCACGGTTCGACGCGCTGGACCGCGAGGAGCGCGCACACCGCACCGAGTTGCGTCAACGCCTCCTGCCGGCGAATCGACAGGTGGGTGACCGCGACGGAGAACCGCATGCCGTCGACCTCGACGGACGAGAACAACGCCGAACGAGGTGTCGAACGGCCGATCATCGGCAGGCGTTCGCACGACGCGTCCGTGATGGTGCCGCGCACGAGCAGCGCGTTCCCGAGCTTCCCGACGAGCATCACGCGGGCCGCAGGGCAGAAGGCGTGGGCCATCGCGGTCGCCACCGCGAGCCGGCGCGCCTGGTGCGCGAAACGCGACCGCAGCGCGAACACGTCGACCTCCTGCAGCGCGACGACGTCGGCCCTGAGCGCGGCCACGGCGTCGATGGTGCGGCGCAGGTGGTACGACCCGTCCGCGCCGACGCCGTGCTGGATGTTGAACGTCGCGACGCGGATCGCTCTACCCGTCGCTGGCGATGGGTTCGAGTCGCGGCGGGTCGCCCTCGGTGGGGACGGCGGTGAGCCCCACCTCCCCCGTCGGCCGCACTCCCGCGACGACGGGCGACGGCCACCCGCGGAGGTAGGCAGCGACGGCCGCGAGCGCGACGACCGCGTTGGTGAGGAGCACCGGGCCCGAGTCGTTCGACAGCGCGCCGGCGACACCGCCGGCGAACCCGCCCACCAACGTCGCCGTCCAAGCAGGGCTCGGCACGTGGGGCAGCAGCACCGCGCGGTTCCGCACCGCGAACGCGACGACGAGCAAGGCGACCCCGAGGCTCACCGCGTTCGACAGGTCGAGCAGCACGCTGAATGCCAGCTCGTAACGGCGCGCCACGAGTTCCCAGAGCTCGCGGCTGCCCGTGGCGCGCGTGAGGTTGTTCGACAGGTGCCCGCCGCCGCCAGCTGCGAGGTCGAGCGCGATGAGCAGCGCGAGCGCGGCGAACGGTACGGCGGCGAACGCCAGCAGCGTCCTCGGCCGCGGCCGGCTCGGGCGGAGCGCGAAGCCCGCGACGGCGAACGCGGCGGAGATGGTGACGACGCCGCCGACGTCGGCACCGAGGCGGCCGGCTCCGACGACGACCGCGAGCACCGCGCCGCTCGCGGCGTAGAGCCAGCGCAGCCGGCGGACGTCGCGCAGGCCGAGCGCGGCGATCCCGGCGAGGACGAGCACGGGGAGGACCGGCTCGATCTCGTTCGAGATCCCGTAGAAACGGTTGCCCGTCGCGACACTCGGAGCGAGGACCGACCTGGTGAGGATCGACCCGCCGCTCGCGAGGTCGACGGTGAGGAGCGTGATGCCCGCGGCCGCGGCGGCGATGGGCGCGCGGGGCCAGCGAAGCACGACATCGGTCACCGCGGCGAGGACGAGCGCGAGCACCGCGATCGCCATCGACTCCGTCGGGCCCGAACGGATGGTGGCTAGCGCAACCGCGAGCGC
>DASVEG010000343.1:0-32579 GCA_036380695.1 Acidimicrobiales bacterium | reverse complement strand
ACGCCCGGCATCGCGATCCCCGAGCACGCCCGACCGCCCCGGCGTGACCGGGAGGGGGGCTACACCCGGTCGTAGAGGATCGCCCGCTTCACCTCTTGGATCGCCTGGGTCACCTTGATCCCGCGTGGGCACGCCTCGCTGCAGCTGAACGCCGTGCGGCAGCGCCACACCCCCGAGCGCTGGTTGAGGATGTCGAGGCGCTGCTCGGCCGCCTGGTCGCGCGAGTCGAAGATGAACCGGTGGGCGTTGACGATCGCCGCCGGCCCCACGTACTGCGAGTTGCCCCAGTAGATCGGGCACGACGTGGTGCACGCCGCGCAGAGGATGCACTTGGTCGTGTCGTCGTAGCGCTCGCGGTCTTCCGCCGACTGGTACCGCTCCTTGTAGCCGGGGTCGTCGGTGTTGATCAGGTAGGGGAGGACAGCGCGGTACTGGGCGAAGAACGGCTCCATGTCGACCACCAGGTCCTTGATCACCGGCAGCCCGCGTATCGGCTCGACGGTGATCGACGTGCCGTAGTCCTTGATCAGTGCCTGGCAGGCGAGCGTGTTGGCGCCGTTGATGACGATCGCGTCCGACCCGCACACGCCGTGCGCGCACGAGCGGCGGAACGTGAGCGTGCCGTCCTGCTTCCACTTCGCCTCGTGCAGCGCGTCGAGCACGCGGTCGGTCGGCTCGACGACGACCGTGAACGTCTGCCAGTGCGGCTTCTTGTCCGTCTCGGGGTTGTACCGCTTGACCCGCAGCTCGACCTCGATCGTGGTGTCGGTGTCCGCGGGCGCGGTGGACGTCGCCGCGTGGCTGCCGGCCATCAGTACTTCCTCTCCATGGGTTCGTAGGCACCGCCGATGACGGCCTTGTACGACAGGTTGACCGAGCCGTCGTCGCCCCGGCTCACCAGCGTGTGCTTCATCCAGTTGGCGTCGTCGCGGTTGGGGTGGTCGGTGCGGAAGTGCCCGCCCCGGCTCTCCGTCCGAGCCTCGGCGCTGACGACCATCGCCTCGGCGAGGTCGATGAGGTAGCCGAGCTCGAGCGCCTCGGTGAGGTCGTAGTTGAAGATCTCGCCCTTGTCCTGGATCGAGACGTCCTTGTACGTCTCCTTCAACTGGTCGATGGTGCGGTGCACCGCGGCCAGCCCTTCCTCGTTGCGGAACACGAGGCAGTTGTCCTGCATCGACTGCTGCAGCTCGGTGCGGACGGCGGCGACCGACTCCTTGCCGGTGCCGGCCTTGAGACGCTCGATGCGGCTGCGGAGGTCGTCCTCGATGCCGACGGGCGTCGGGGGCATGTCGGTCTTGGTGACGAACTCGGCCATGGCGCGACCGCCGCGCTTGCCGAACACGACAATGTCGAGGAGGGAGTTCGTGCCGAGGCGGTTGGCGCCGTGGACCGACACGCACGCGCACTCGCCGGCTGCGTACAGCCCCGGCATGACGGTCCAGTCCTCGTCGACCACGACTTCGCCGTCGACGTTGGTGGGGATGCCACCCATCGCGTAGTGCGCGGTCGGCTGGATCGGGATCGGGTCGGTCTTCGGCTCGAGCCCCTGGTAGGTGCGCACGAAGTCGGTGATGTCGGGGAGCTTGGCGTCGATGAAGTCGGGAGGCAGGTGCGTGAGGTCGAGGTGCACCGCGTCCTTGTTCGGGCCGATCCCTCGGCCCTCGAGGATCTCCGTCTGGATCGCCCTCGCCACCATGTCGCGCGGCGCGAGGTCTTTCACCGTCGGCGCGTAGCGCTCCATGAACCGCTCGCCGTCGCTGTTGCGCAGGATCCCGCCTTCGCCGCGGGCCGCTTCCGACAGGAGGATGCCGAGCTTGTAGATGCCCGTCGGGTGGAACTGGAAGAACTCCATGTCCTGCAAGGCGAGGCCGCGCCGGTACAACAGGCTGGGGCCGTCGCCGGTGAGCGTGTGGGCGTTCGACGAGACCTTGAACATCTTGCCGAAGCCCCCGGTGGCGAAGAGCACGGCCTTCGTCGTGAAGACGTGCAGATCGCCGGTGGCGAGCTCGTACGCGACGACCGCCGAGACGCGACCGTCGCTGATGGCGATATCGAGGACCTGGAACTCGTTGAAGAAGTTGACGTCCCGCGCCACGCACTGCTGGAACAGCGTCTGCAGGATCATGTGGCCCGTGCGGTCGGCGGAGTAGCACGCCCTCATGACGGGCGCCTCGCCGTGGTTCCGCGTGTGCCCGCCGAACCGGCGCTGGTCGATCTTGCCCTCTGGCGTTCGGTTGAACGGAAGGCCGAAGTGCTCGAGCTCGATCACCGCGTCGAGCGCCTCGCGGCACATGATCTCGGCCGCGGGCTGGTCGACGAGGAAGTCGCCGCCCTTCACCGTGTCGAACAGGTGCCACTCCCAGCTGTCCTCTTCGACGTTCGCGAGCGCGGCGCACATCCCGCCCTGGGCGGCGCCGGTGTGGGATCGGGTGGGGTAGAGCTTCGTGATCACTGCCGTCCGGCACGCGCCGGCCGTCTCGATCGCGGCCCGCAGGCCGGCTCCCCCTGCGCCGACGATCACCGCGTCGTAGCTGTGGTGGTGGACGTTCACGGCCGAATCCTGTCATCGGCCGGAAACGCGTGACCACTCCCCGCGCGCCGGTCGGGCCTGCACCGGCCCGCAGTAACGTCCGCCGTCGTGCGGTCGGGTGGGTTTCGCCTGTGGCATGTGGCGGTCGCCGTGGTCGTGGCCGCGGCAGGGGTCGGCGGAACGCTCGCGCTGCGCGACGACGACCCGAGCCCACGACCCGAGCGCGAGGTCGCGACCGGATCGGGGTCGGCCGCGGGTCCCGGTGGGGCGGCGCGGCTGGCCGACGACGACCTCGACGCCGTCGCCGACCTCGCGCGCCGCGCGTTGAAGGGCGACGCGCGGCCATCCCGTCGCGGTGAGACGGCGCTCGCGTCGGAGCGCCCCGTCTTCGCCGTGGTGCGCGTCGCTGGCGAACGGGTCGGCTCCGACTGGGCGGTCGGCGCCTCCGCGGCGGACAACGTCGCGGCCGGCGTCGCGGCCGCCGCCGGCCAAGCGTCGGCGGAGGAGCGCTCCGCGATCGACGTCGTCGAGCTCGCGATCGCGCATTCGTTCCGGTCGTTGGAGCTCAAGGGTGGCGGGGGGATGCCGGCCAACGTGCACCGGGGCGTGCGCGGCGTCGAGCTGCGGTTCGGCGACGAGGTGGGCAGGTACGCGCCGACGCACATGCTCGCGACCAACCGCGACTTCGACGAGATCCTCGACGACTTCCGGAGCGCGCACGGCGTCTCTGACGACGAGGTCGGTGAGGTGACGGCCCGAACGTTCGAGGCCGATCAGCTGCTCGTCCCGGTCGACCCGTCGAAGCCCCCGGTGCGCATGTTCCGCGGCAACGCGGTGGTCGACGTCGGTGACGTCGACGGCGCGGCCGTGGAGCGCGCCGCCGACCTCATGACGACGTGGCTGCTGGAGAACGTGGCCGGCGACGGGCGGATGACCTACACGTGGTGGCCGAGCTCGGGCACCGAGTCGACGTCGAACAACATGATCCGGCAGTGGATGGCCACGGTGGCCCTGATGCGCGGCATCGACGGCGACGCGGCGCGGCGGGAGGTCGCGTTGCGCAACCTGCGGTACAACCTCGCGACCTTCTACCGCGAGGAAGGCGGGCTCGGCGTCATCGACTTCGACGGTGAGGTGAAGCTCGGCGCGGTGGCGCTCGCCGCGCTCGCCATCGTCGAGAGCCCCGACCGCGCGCAGTTCGCCGCGCAGGAGAACGCGTTGCTGCGGACGATCGACCGGCTCTGGCACGAGGACGGCAGGTTCGACACGTTCCTCCGCCCCGAGAGCCGCCGCGGGGAGAACGCCAACTTCTATCCCGGCGAGACCCTGCTCTTGTGGGCGACCTTGTGGCGGGAGAGCCGGGACCCGGCGTTGCTCGACAGGTACATGCGGTCGTTCGAGTGGTACCGCGCGTGGCACCTCGACGAGAAGAACCGCAACCCCGCGTTCGTGCCGTGGCACACGCAGGCACACGTGATGGTGTGGCGCGAGACGCGTGACCCGAAGCTCGCCGCCTTCGTCGTGGAAATGAACGACTGGCTGCTCGCAATGCAGCAGTGGGACGGCGTGCAGTACCCCGACCTCGCGGGCCGCTTCTACGACCCGGACCGGTCGCATTTCGGCCCGCCGCACGCCTCGTCGACCGGGGTGTACCTCGAGGGGCTGATCGATGCGTACGCCCTCGCAGCCGGCACCGACGACGACGCTCGGGCCGAGCGGTACCGGCAGGTGATCGTGCGGGGCCTACGGAGCGTGCTGCAGTTGCAGCTCGCGGACGACGTCGACCTCTACTACGTGTCGCAACGCGATCGCGTGCGCGGTGGCGTGCGCACCGAGGTGTACGACAACTCGATCCGCGTCGACAACGTGCAGCACAACCTCATGGCGCTCCGGAAGATCCTGGCGACGTTCTCGCCAGCCGACTTCCGTAGCTGACCCGCTGCGTTCCGCCCGACACCGCCGCGCTTTTGGCCACTTCAAACCGTTCCAACGCTGTGAAGTGACCGAACGCGGGTCGGCGCTGGCCGAGTGCCCGCTCTCGACCAGCCCGTTCGATCCCGTTCCTCAGCCGCCAGGGACGCTTACCGGCGGGGCGCTCGGCGGCACGCCCGGCGGGAGCGCCGGGGGGATGCTCGGAGGCACCCCGGGCGGCAACGTCGGAGGCGTCACCGTCGGCGGGGTCACCGGCGGGATCGGGCACGCCTCGCCCGCGGTGTCGAACACCGTCGAGATGGGCGCCTGCGAGCACAGCGCGACCGCGTCGCCGTCGCCGTCGCCGTCGCCGTCGCCGTCCCCATCGCCGTCGCCGTCCCCATCGCCGTCGCCGTCGCCGTCCCCATCGCCGTCGCCGTCGCCGTCGCCGTCGCCGTCGCCGTCGCCGTCGCCGTCGCCACCCACGCACGGCTTGGCCTTGGCCCCCGCCTGGCCGGACTCACACACCGGGTTGTCCGGCTTCTCCTTCTCGACCTTCTCCCCAGCCGCCCTCGCGTCCGCCGCCGACACCCCGGCGAAGGCGAGCACCAGCGTCGCGAGCACCGACAACAGCTTGCCGAGCAAGACCTTCCTCATGGACAACCCCTCCTCCGGCCCACTGGCGATACCTTCGCCACCGGGTCCCTCCTAGGTAACGGTCGTTCACGACGCGTCTTACGCAGCTCCTGGCGAACCCACGATCGTCGACTCGTACCGGTTGGACGCCTTCACGCCACACGCGGGGGCGTCGACGTCGAGCTCGAGCACGAGCGGCCCGACCGTTGCAGGCGCGACGGCCTGGATGGTGGCGACCCGCACCACGGCGTCCGCGGCCACGTTGCCCGTCCACCGCCACTCGTGCGACCCGCCCGCCCATCGAAGCGTCGCGGTCACCACGCCGCCCTCGATGGGGTCCCGCGTGTCGTTGACGACGTGGACGTCGAGCGCGATCGGTTGCCCTGGCCGGTAGGCGCCGGCCGGCCGCTCAGCGACGACGACGACGGGCGCGCACGCCGCGACGAGGGCCTCGAACGACGGCTTTGGCACGCGCTCGTGATCGACCAATGCCGCGCTCACGCACGGGACGGCGTCGGCGAGGGCGGCGTACGTGAAGCCCCCGACCGGGCGGTACTTCAGCCGGCGGAGGGTCTCGACGTGGTGCTTCACGACCGCAGCCTGGTGCCGCTGCAACTCGTCGCGCCATGCCTCGAACGACAGGTACGCCTGGGGATCGAACCCCTGTGCCGCGAACGCGGCGGGGTCGGAGCCGGCGATCGGCGAGCCACCGGGCGCGGGCGTGCCAAAGCCGCCTACGAAGCGCACCGCTCGCGGCCACAGGGCGGCGAACGCGTCGAGATCGTCGACCTCACCGTCGAACCACCCGAACGACAGGTGGGCGTCGCTGCGACCGGCGACCCCCGAGTGCGCCAGCACGGGGCGGCTCCGGTCGGCCTTGCCCAGGGCGCGGTGGAGCGACCCGTCGAGGATCGCCTTCGTGTACGTCGGCACCGCGAACGTCGCGGCCTGGCGCAGCAGCCCTGCGGGTGCCGGCGCCCGCTGTCCCTCGCCGTGCGGGCGCAACTCGACCGGCTCGTCGTGCGCGCACCAGAACGCGATCGACGGGTGGTGGCCGAGCAGGTCGACGGCCGCCGTCGCCTGGCGGGTCGCCTGCTTGCGCACGCCCCTCGCGTATCCGCCCTCGAGGGGGAGGTCCTGCCACAGGAGCATGCCGAGCCGGTCCGCGGTCTCGTAGACCTCCGGTCGGGTCACGTGGGCACGCAACCGGAGGAGGTCGAGCCCGGCCTCCTTGGCGAGCGCGACGTCGTCCGCCAGCTCGCCGCCCGTGGCGTCGGCGATGGCGAACCGGGACGGTCCCTGGGCGACGCCCTTCAGGAACAGGCGCTCGCCGTTGACCGACAGCAGCCAGTCCTTGAGCCGCACCTGGCGCAGTCCCGTCCGGACGGTCCGCGTGTCGTGCTCCGCACCACCCGTCTCCACCGAGACCCGGACGTCGACGAGCGCGGGCTCGCCGAGCGCATGCGGCCACCACAGACGGGGCTGGTCGACCGGCACGCGCCACTCGACGACGTTGGTGCCGGCGGCGAGGGCCTGGTCCTCCACGTGGTCGACGCGGCCGTCGACGACCGTCCGCAGGCTCGCCTCCTGGGTGGAGGGAGCGTCGATGACGGCCCGGATGGCGAGCACCGCCCGCTCGGGCGTCGCCTCGAGGCACAGCACGCGGAGCGAACTGATCGCGAGCGGGCCGGTCTCACGCACGCGCACGGGCCGCCAGATCCCGCCCGGGTTCCACCCCGCGCCAGCGCCTTCCGTCGGTTGGAACGCGCCGGTGACGTTTCGCTTCGCCCTCGGGTCGCGGTGCCGCGCGCAGGTGACCTCGACGGCCAGGAGATGCTCGGTACGGTCGGTCGTCGCGCCGGTGATCTCGAACCGGTGAGGCACGAAGTAGCCCTCGGTGTCGCCCACGTAGCTGCCGTCGAGCCACACGTCGGATTGGTAGAACACGCCGTCGAGCTCGAGCCAGCGCCGGCGTCCCGTTGCCGGCCGCTCTTGTTCGAACCGCTTGCGCAGCAGGAGTGGCCCGTCGCTCGCTGCGAACGCCTCCGTCGTGCGCCAGTGACCGGGGACGTCGACGTCGCTCCACTCGTCTCCGTCGTCGGCGACGTCGGGGTCGGGGAACGTCCGGCGCCGGGCCTCGTCGGCCTCGGCTGCCCTCCATCGACCCGCGAGCTCCACGGCGGTCGACCGTAGACGACACTGGTACGCGTGCTCCTGTGGCTCGGCGCTCTCGTCGTCCTGCTGCTCGCCGTCGCGATGCTGTACGACCTGCTGGCGCGGCGCCGCGGCCGGTACCGCACCGCGGCCGAGTGGCAGGCGATGAGCAAGCGGCGCAAGGGCCACCTGCGCGAGGTCAGGCGGCGCAGGAGCTCGGACGCGCAGAATCGGTACCCCTATTAGGGTCCGTCGCATGACCTCGCGCCCTGCCACCCTCGGCCAGCTGCGGGAATCTGGTTGGCAGTCCGTGCCCGTGAAGGAAGAGGTGCGACGCAACGCCGCCAGGCGGATCGCCGACGGAGTCCCCGTCGTCGAGGGCGTGATGGGCTACGAGGACACGGTCCTCCCGCAGCTCGAGAACGCCATCCTCGCGGGCCACGACGTGATCTTCCTCGGCGAGCGCGGCCAGGCGAAGACGCGCATGATCCGATCGCTCGTCGAGTTGCTCGACGAGTGGATGCCGATCATCGCCGGCTCGGAGATCAACGACGATCCGTTCGCGCCCGTGTCGAAGCACGCGCGCGACCTCGTGCACGAACACGGGGATGACACGCCTCTCGCCTGGGTGCACCGCTCGCATCGTTTCGGCGAGAAGTTGGCCACACCCGACACCTCGATCGCGGACCTGATCGGTGAGGTCGACCCGATCAAGGTGGCCGAGGGGCGCTACCTGTCCGACGAGCTCACGCTGCACTACGGGCTGGTGCCGAGGACGAACCGCGGCATCTTCGCGATCAACGAGCTTCCCGATCTCGCCGAGCGCATCCAAGTGGGGCTGCTCAACGTGCTCGAGGAACGCGACGTGCAGATCCGCGGCTACAAGATCCGCCTCCCGCTCGACGTGATGCTGGTCGCGTCGGCGAACCCGGAGGACTACACCAATCGCGGGCGGATCATCACGCCGCTCAAGGACCGGTTCGGCGCGCAGATCCGGACCCACTACCCGCTCGAGGTGGCTACCGAGCTCGAGGTCGTCCGGCAGGAGGCCGACCGTGGGCTCGAGGGCCTCGGCGTGTCCGTCCACGTCCCCGAGTTCATGGCCGAGGTCGTCGCCACCCTCTCCCACCTCGCCAGGTCGAGCCCCCACGTCAACCAGCGGTCGGGCGTGTCGGTCCGCCTGTCGATCTCGAACTACGAGACGCTTGTGGCCAACGCGACCCGGCGGGCGCTCCGGCTCGGCGAGAAGGACGCCGTCCCCCGTGTCAGCGACCTCGACTCGCTCGCGTCCTCGACGGCCGGCAAGGTCGAGATCGAGACCATCGACGACGGTCGCGACGAACAGGTGGTGGAGCGGCTCCTCAGAGCAGCCGTCCTCACCGTCTTCAAGGACCGCTGCCCGATGGAGGCGTTCCGCGACGCGATCGGATCGTTCGACGAGTCGACGATCGTCCACGCAGGCGACGACATCACGTCGAGCGAATACGCACGCGTGCTGCAGCAGGTGCCTGCGCTCCGTGAGCCCGTGATGGCGCTCACGGGTGGCAATGAGACGCCGGGCGCCGTCGCGAGCGCGGTGGAATTCGTGCTCGAGGGGCTGCACCTTTCCAAGCGGCTGAACAAGGAGGCCGCGGGGACACGCGCCACCTATCGCGGCCGCTGACATCCCGGTGGCAGGAATGCCGTTCACCGACGGCGAATCCTGAAACGGGGAACCAGGCGGGGGGTCGCACATGGGCATGACGGTCGAGATCGTCCACGGGGAATCGTGCTCAACCGATGCCCAGACCTTCGCGGAGCTGTACGAGCAGTGGTACCCCCGCACCGTCGACCTCTGCAAGAGCACGGGGTGCGGCGACGACGACCCCGAGGACGTCGCGCAAGAGGCGTTTCTGAAGGCGTGGGCCGCCTGGGATGGGTACCGCTCGACGCACCCCTTCTGGCCGTGGCTCGCCACGATCGCGGCCCGGTCGTGCGTCGACCATTGGCGCCGGGCCGTGCGCACGGCGACGCGCGACGAACGGATCTACGCGACGGGCCACGCTCCGGTCACGCAACCGGATGAAATCGCCGAGGAGTGCGCGGAATGGGAGATCGTCTCGGTCGCCTATGCGGGGCTGAAGGCGGCCGAACGGCGCATGCTCGGGCTGCGTGACATCGAGGGTTGGACGTACAACGAGATCGCCGAGTTCGAGAACGTCACTGTCGACTCGGTGCGTGCGACCTTGCACCGGGCGAGGGCCGCGTTGCGGTTCGCGTACCGCAAGGCCATCGAGGGCGCGCCGATCCTCGTCGTGGTCGATCTGGGGAGGCGATTGAGTGCTCGCCTCGCCCTGGGTTCGGCCCGCGCCCGCCGTGTGGCGGGCGCGGACCCGACGTTCGCCGAGCGCATCCACGCGGCAACGGCCGGTGCCGCGGCCCTCGCGCTCGTGATGGTCGCGCCCGGCGCGGGTACGCCGGATGCGCCGAGCCTTGTCGGCCGTGGGGATTCGCGACCCGACCACGTGGCCGCGGCCGACCCCGGGCACCCCAGCGGAGCTCCCGAGCCCGGCGCGCCCGTCCCCGCGGCCGGTGGCGGGCTGGCCGTGGCGCCATCGGCTGCGCTGCCCGGCGACGCGGCCGCGCCGGTCTCCGCTCCTCGGGTCGACGAGTCCCCGCTGTCGCCGCGCCCACCCTTCGATCCGGCGACGAGCCCCGAGGCGGGCATGATCCAGAGCTTCGTCGTCATGCCCGACGACCCCGACACGGTCTACGCCGTCGGGAAGGCCTCGAAGGGTTGCAGCCAACCAGAGTGCCCGGCTGTCTACCGGACGACCGACGGGGGCCGCTCGTGGCGCCGCCTCGGTGGGACGGGCTTCACCGGCGGGACGCTGTTGGTGCCGCAAGGCGACCCCACGGGAAGGCGGCTGTTCGCGGTCGGCGTCGCAGGCTTGCAAGCGTCGCTCGACGGCGGCGCGACCTTCGACGTCGTCGCCCCTATCAAGGACGGGGAGGCAGCGATCTCGCCTGCGTTCTCGGCGGGCGACCCCCGCATCCTGCTCGGCGGCGCGACGGGGTGGGAGTACCGCCACTCGGACGACGCGGCCGCGCGCTCGCTGGTGCCGGCGAGGTGGATGACCGGGGCCAGCCTCGCTCGGGGCTTTGCATTCTCCCCGGCGTATCCGCAGGACCCGCGCGTGCTCGTTTCCGCGCTGGCCCGGGAATCCGGAGCCAGCACGTCGACCGTGACCGTGTGCCGGGCGGTGTGCGGCGCGCCTGCGGCGCTCGAGGGTCTCGCCACGCTCCCCAAGCTCACCGTTTCGCCTGCTTTCGCGACCACGGGCGCGGCAGTCGCGTGGACCGAGCTCACGCTGCACGGGTCGACCGACGGCGGCTCGACGTTCGCGCCGATCGGCCGCCCTCCCAAGGGCGGGATCAAGGCCGTCACCTTCGGCCAAGACGGCGCGTTGGTCGCCGCCACCCACGAGCTCGGTGACCGTGCCCGCAACGAGGGTGGGTTGTACGTGAGCCGCGACATGGGTGCGACCTGGACGGCGGTCGGCGACGCCACGTTCGACGGCGGCGTGCTCGCGATTGCTTCACCCCGACCGGGGCACTTGATCGCCGCGCCTGCAGAAGAGCGGGGCGTGATGTGTTCGACCGACGACGGCCGCACCTGGGCGCGGCGCTGCGACTGAGTCGCGGCGCGGTCACTCGATCGGCGGCGCCGCCCCGACGACGAGCGCCCCGGTCCACGTCGTCTCCCTGAGCTCGCCCAGCGCGCACTCGGCCAGCGCGGTCGGGAGCTGGGTGAAGCTGCCCACGCCGAGGAGCGCCTCGTCGAGAGAGACGACGACGACGGTGAACACCCCGGCGGTGTTCACGACCGTGATGCCGACCTCGAACGACCCGCCGGGAATCTCGATCCACCCGTCGCCCTGGGCGACCCCGGCGAGGCAGGTGAACCCGCCAGGCACGAGCGGGTTCGCGGTCGCAGACCCATTGATCTGCCCCGTGGCGCCTCCTGGTGGCAGGCACAGGCTCGCGTCCCCCTCGAAGGAGATCGTGGTGGTGGTCGAGTCCGTACTCAAGGGCTGATCCTCGAAGCGGACGTCGAGGGCATCGAATGCGCAGACCGCAGCAACACCCCCCTCGGCCTGCGCCGGAGAGGCCGGATGAAGCAGCGTGCTCACGCCGGCCATCAGGGTGAAAACGAGTCCCGCCCGAACCGCCATGTTCGTACCCCCAATCGGGGGCGCAAAGACCCCCTATAGGTAGATACGTCCGGCGGCCCGAAACGTTTCGAAGATCGAGCGGCGAAAATCCGCCGTCAGCAGCCGACGGTGAAGGTTCCCTCGGCGAACCCGACGCCGGAATCCCGGGTCGACACGGTGGCGGTGACCCGCACCTTGCCTTTCGGGGCGCCAGGGTCGACGAGGTACTCGTCGACGAACACGCCGTCGCCGTTCGCCAGGCCGCCGCCGTTGTTCTCGTGCGACTCCCCGTCGGAGTACTCGGACACGTACGTCACGACGGCGTTGGGCTTGCCCTTGACCGTGATCTTCTGCGTGCCGCCGACGGCCACACATTTCTTGGAAAACGTGACGGTGACCTTGAAGCTCCCTGGCGGAATCGTGCCGCGCGTCGTCGACGTGGTGGACCCGCCCTGCCCTCCCGGCGCCGTGGTCGCGGTGCCTCCTGGCGCGGTCGTCGTCGCGCCCTGCGCCGGCACGGCGGTGGTCGTCGTAGCCGCCGGGGTGCCGTCCGCGTTCGTGGCAGGAGGTGCTTCGGTGGTCGTCGTCGACGAGGCCGACGCGGCGTCGTCCGGCGTGTCGTCGTCGTCGTTCCCGCCGCATCCCGCGGAGAACGCGGCGAGAACGGCGAGGGTCGTCGCGACGATGCGGCGCGTCCGGGTCGAGGTCACGGGCACGGCACCTCGTCGGTGGCGACGTGGAAGGGAGCATTGGCGCTGTCGGACTTGGCGCCCTTCGCGGCGATGATGCGTACGGTGACCCGCCCTGGCGGCACGTCGTCCGGGATCTCCCACGAGGCGCGGAAGACGCCGTCTTCGTCGGAGAATCCGCGCGGCGTGTCGCCGTGGAACTTGCCGTCGGCGTAGGTGGGTGCGTAGGCGATCTCCGCCTTGCCGATGCCCGTGCGCGCCTCGATCGTCTGCTCCTCGCCGGCGCGCAGGCACGGCTTCTCGGTCTCGAAGGTGATGCTCAACGTGTCCTCGCCTCCGCGATCGCAGCCGGCGAAGGACAGCAACGCGAGCAGGCCGCAACAGGTGCCTGCGATGGTGCGTGACCGCCGGTCGTATCTCATTCGTTCTCCGTGCCTGGTGATGGAAGACCCTCGGTCGCCGGCATCTTCAACGCCTTCCTCGTCGACTGGATGAGGGCCATCGCCTTGTCGTACCGGGCGTCCGCCTTCTTGCCCGAGGCGGCCGCCTTCTCCAGCAGTGTGACGCGCGGGTCGCCCGACGCGATCGCGGCTGCGCCGATCGTCTCTGCCGTCCGCTCGTAGAGCACCAAGGCCTCGTCGAACGCCTCGGCCGCCTCGATGAGCGTCGGCACCGTGAGCGGTGCGGCCGCCGCGTCGAACTCGGTGCGGACGGTCTTGATGCGCTCGACCCACGCGACGGCTTGGAACATCACCTGCCCGGCGTTGCCCGACCCCACCTGGGCGAGCCCCACCTTCAAGCCCTCCTGGACGACGAAGCCGCCTTCCTTGGCGGGTGCGGCGATCGCGCGCTCGTACGCGGTCAGCTCCGCCCGGTCGGCGCGGGACGGTTGCGGGTCGGTCGCGCTGTTGGCGATCCCTATCGCCGCGCCCCCCACGAGCAGCGCGCCGACGGCCGCGCCGAGGAACTGGATCAGCGCGCCGCCGATGCGGCGGCGGGCGATTACCGGCATGGTGGTCACTCGGGCGGGTTGCGCCTGCGGCGAGTGCGCGCGCGGGCGGGGCCCGCGTCGCCTGCCTCGGCTGTCCCCGCCTGCACACCGACGTCGATCCCGCCCTCGCGACCCTCGGCGACCATGTCGGCTGCTGTCGCCACCGCGTCGGCCGACCCCCCGAGGTAGGTCGCGACGAGCCCGGGATCGCTCGCGAGGTCTTCGCTGCGCCCTTCCATCACCACGGAACCCTTGGCGAGGACGTACGCGCGCGAGGAGTTCGACAGCGCCATGTGCACGAACTGCTCGACGAGCAGAACCGCGGTGCCGAGGTTCTTGTTGATGTCGCGCAGGATGTCGTAGAGCTGGCTGACGATCTTCGGCGCGAGGCCGAGCGAGAGCTCGTCGACGAGCAGCAGCCTCGGCGACGACATCAGCGCGCGGGCGACGCCGAGCATTTGCTGCTCGCCACCGGACAACGTCGCCGCCGCCTGACCCGAACGCTCGCGGAGGATCGGGAAGTGATCCATCACTTCGTCGACGCGTGACGTGAAGGCGCTCTTGTCCTTGCGGTGCGACCAGTACCCCATGCGCAGGTTGTCGAGGACCGAGAGCTGCGGGAAGAGCTCGCGCCCCTCGGGCAGGTGCGCGAGGCCCGCGGTCACCACCCGGTGGGCACGCCATCCGGAGATCTGCTCGTCGTGGAACACGATGGTGCCCGAGCTCACGGGGACGAGGCCGGAGATCGCCCGCAGGGTCGTCGTCTTGCCCGCGCCGTTCGCGCCGAGGAGCGCCACGATCTCGCCAGAGCCGACCGTGATGGAGACGCCGTGCAGCGCCTGGACGTCGCCGTACCTGACGTGGATGTTGTCGACGGTGAGCATCAGACGTTCTCCGCCGCGACGTCGCCGAGGTACGCCTGGATGACCTTCTCGTCGCGCTGGACGTCCGCCGGCACGCCGTCGGCCAACGGTCGTCCGCGGTCGATGACGTAGATGTAGTCGGAGACCGACGTGACCATCTTGACGTCGTGTTCGATGAGGAGGAGCGACACGCCGAGCTCGTTGCGTACGAAGAACAGCAGCTCGGCGAGGCGGTCGGTCTCGACGTTGTCGAGGCCGGACGCCGGCTCGTCGAGCATGACGACGGGCGCCCCGGTGACGACGGCTCGCGCCAGCTCCACCAGCCGCAGCACGCCGAAGGGGAGGCCTGCGACGCGGCGGTCGGCGACGTCTTCGAGCCCGAGGAGCGCGATGGCGCGTCGCACGCGGTCGCGCGCCTTGTCCTCCGCGATGAGGCTCGGCTCGGACACGATGATGTGCGAGAAGAGCCCGGTCGGGTTCTGCAGGTGCGTCGCGACGAGCAGGTTGTCGAAGACGGTGAGCTGCGAGAAGAGCTGGATGACCTGGAACGTGCGGGCCAGCCCGATCGCGGCGCGGCGATGGACCGGCTCGGCGGTCACGTCGTGGCCGAGCAGGCGGATCGACCCGGCCGCCGGCGTGTTGAGGCCGGAGATGGCGTTGAACGTCGTCGTCTTGCCTGCGCCGTTGGGCCCGATGAGACCGACGATCTCGCCCTCGTGCACGCGCACGGACACGTTGTCGACAGCGGTCAGCCCGCCGAAGCGCACGATCACGCCGTCGGCCTCGAGCACCGCGGGGGCGCCCGTCGCGCGCCCTCTCGGCACGGCGACCGGTTCGATCCGTGCCGGGCGCGGCGGCGTGGGTTCCGCCGTCAGTGGCACGTCGAGCACGTCGGTGCGCTCTTCGATGTCGTCGCCGCGCCGCAGTCGGGAGCGGACCTTCGCCCACCCCGCGCCGAGTCGATCGGTCAGGGGCTGCACGATCGGCTGCACGCGGGCGCGCACACGCCGGTAGGTCGGCTGGAGCGAGGTGGGCACCGCCGCGAGCCCGCCGGGATAGGCGAGCAGCACGACGGAGAGCAGCGTGGCGCTGACGACTTCGAGCCACCCCGCGAGAGCGCGGACTTGGTAGAAGACCTCGGTCAGCGCCGCGAACAGGATGGCGGCTGCGACCGCGCCGCCCACACTGCTCAACCCGCCGACGACCGCGACGGCGAGGTAGAAGAGCGACTGCGTGAAGTTGAACTGCGCGGGCACCGCGGAGCTCTGCGTGATCATCACGAGGTTGCCGGCTGCGCCGGCCATGAACCCGGAGATTGCGAACGCGAGCAGCTTGTACCGCCGGACGTCGATGCCGAGCGACGCCGCGGCCATCTCCGACCCGCGGACCGCGAAGAACGCCCGGCCCGTCTTCGAGTCGCGGATGTTGATCGCGGTGTAGATCGCGATCACGGCTGCCGCGAGGACCACGTAGTAGAGCGCCCGCCGCTCGGTGAAGTCGAAGTAGGGGATCGCCCCCTCTCGCCCGATGGGCGAGACCTCGACCGAGGAGCTGCCGCCGACGCCGACCAACCACGCGGAGCGGAACAGGTACTGATCCGCGATCCAGGCGAAGATCAACGTCGCGACCGCGAGGTAGAGACCGCGCACGCGCAACGCGACGACGCCGAGCGCAGCGGCCACCGCAGCCGAAACGGCGGCTGCCATCACCAGGTTGACCGGGAACGGGATGTGCCACCCGCGCGCGAGCAAGCCCGTCGAGAAGGCGCCGATCCCGACGAAGGCGGCGTGCCCGAGGGAGATCTGCCCCACCCACCCGATGAGGAGCACGAGCGAGACGGCGATGATCGTCATGATGCACGCCTGGATGGCGTCGCCCAGGAGCGAGAACGGGGCTCCGGTGAGCGGCCAGCCGAGCAGGGCGACGATGCCGAGCGCGACGAGGACGTACCGCCGCGTCATGTCCGGCCGGCGGTACCGCCTCACAGCGCCGCTCGCACGTCCGAGCTGCTGAAGCGGTCGCCGCGCAGGTACATCAGGGTGAAGGCGATCAGGCCGACGACGACCTGCGCAGCGCCCACCTGCGAACCGAACTCACCGACGACGGGGATCAGCGCGATCGCGGGGACCATGCCTTGCGCGATGCCGACGATCGCGGCGCCGAGCACGGCGCCCGTGAAGCTCTCGAGGCCGCCCATGAGGGCGGCGACGAACGCCGGCAGCACGATCAGCGTGAGGCTGTACGGATGGAGGGTCGTGACGGGCGCGAGGAGGATGCCGCCGAGACCGGCGAGGGTGCCACCGATCGCCCACGCCGCCGCGGTCGTGCGGTCCGCGTCGACGCCCATCAGCGCAGCGGCCCTGCGGTTCTGCGCGGCTGCGCGCATGGCGAGGCCCATGTCGGTGAACCGGAACAACGCGAAGAACGCGGCCGAGGAGAGGAGCGCGACGAAGAACAGGCCGATGTGGCCGTAGCGGAGGAGCGATGCGCCCACCGCAATGCCGCCTTCGGGGAACACGTCGACCGCGACGCGGGGCGTGGTGCCGAACACCTTCGCGGAGATCGACACGAGCATGCCGAGCGCGGCCACGGTGCCGACCGTCTGCGCCGTCGGCGATTGGCCGCGGAGCACGCGGATGAACACGCGCTCAACGGCGACGCCGAGCAGCGCGCCGGAGGCGATGGCGACCGGCAACGCAAGCAGCAGCGGCACGCCGCGGGTGTTCAGCTCGAAGAGGACGTACACGGGCACCATCGCCATCGCGCCGTGGGCGAGGTTGAGCACGCGCGACGCCTGGTAGATGGCCACGACGCCGAGCGAGAACATCGCGAACGCACCGACGAGCGGCAACGACAGCAGGAAGTAGATCGGGATCTGCGACACGACGTCAGCCGTCCTGGCCGACCCACGGGTCTTCGAGGCTGACCTGCTCGTCGCGCCACCCGTTGAAGCCGCCCTTGTACTGGATGGAGTACGCCTGCATCCGCGTGTTGGCGAAGTGGTTGCCCGGCGTCCACTTGAGTACCGGCGCGAGCCCGCCCGAGTCGAAGCTCATGCTGTCGAGCACCTGCTTGATGCGCTCTCGGGTGAGGTACGGGCCGACTTCCTGCAGCGCCTTCACCACGAGTTGCATGCCGATGTAGCCACCGGCGACGAACGAGTTCGTGTAGTCGGCCGAGCTGCTCATCGCCTTGATGTCGTTGACGAACGTCGCGACCGCGGGCCGGCTGAGGAAGTCGCCGAGCGGCGGGGTGTACCCCGTCCACAGCCACATCTCGTGGCACGCGCTGCCGCATTCCTTGGCGAAGTCGGCGGTGAACAGCGGCTGCACGCCGCCGAGGCGGCGACCCGAGTGCGGGCGGAGGCCGCCACCGCTCATCCACTTCCCGGCGGTCGTCGGCTCGAGGAGCATGCCGATGAAGTGGCAGCTCTCGCAGGCACTGTTGAAGGTCTGGATCTCGGTCGTGTACGCGTCGTTCGACGCGCTGATGCCACAGAACCGACCCGCGCAACGCGGCGCCCTGCGGGGATCGGAGTAGCCGTCGATGTCCGCACCAGTGAGCCGCTTCACCGCGGCGTTGAACGCCGACGCGCCCTCGATGCCGAAGTGGTAGCCGGTCTCGTACACGAGCCCGAACTTGGTGGCGCCCGCGTCGTGGGCCTGCTTCGCCATGATGTGCATCGTCGAGATCGTCGATGCCGCGACGGGCCAGATCCACGGGTCGGTGTACTGGCCGATGAGCATGCCGTCGGTGCCGATCGCGGGCACGCCGTGCTTGGCGAGGTAGCCGGCGTCGGAGATCGCCTTCAGGCCTTCGGACGACGGGACGACCGCGAGCGCGAACACCTTCTCGTCTTCCACGAGGTTGCGAAGGAAGTCGTTGCCGAGCCGGTAGTCCCAGCCGTCGTCGACGAGCTTCAGGCGGATCTGGCGGCCGCAGATGCCGCCGGCGCGGTTCGTCTTGTTGACGACGGCCTGCATGGCGAAGCGCACGTCGCCGAGGAAGCTCGCGCCGATACCGCTCTGCACCACCGTCGAGCCGAGCTTGATCGTCGTACCGGTGACGCCGGTGTCGGTGTTCTTGCCGTTCTTGCCGGCCGCGCAGGCGAGGTCGGCGGGCACCTGCGCCGCGCCGGGCTGTCCCGGGCGTGCACCCGGTTGCCCGGCTATGCGCGTGGGCTGCCCGGGGACCGTCGTCCCTGCCGAACCCTTGGGGCCGTCGCCGCCGTTCGCGTCGTTGCCGGCCGCCTCGAGGTCGGGATTACTACCGGCGTCGCCCTCCTCGGCGGTGGTCTCGTCGCCGGCCGAGATTTCGCCGTCGACGGGGACGATCTCGTCGCCGCGCGGCGGCTGCACGGAGAGCGAGGCGACCGCGAGGGCGATGCCGAGCACGAGCGCCAGCGTCGACCACGCCGGTGTGAAGCGTCGCTTCGGCACGTCGGCGTCCGCGAACAACGCGTTCGCTGGCGCGGGTTCTGGCGCGGGTGGGTTCTCGGACTCCATGTTCATCTGCCCCCGATCAGGCGAAGGAGGTAACGGCGGCGGCCGGCCAGGAACACCGGCAGCGACAGCAGCGACCACAAGAGGACGTTCAGCACGAGCGCGCCGCGTCCGGTGAACAAGATGCCGAGACCGTTGCCGAGGCGCTTGCCCCACCCGCCGCCGGGGCCGGGGTTCGACGCCGGATCGGCGACGAGCTCCTCCGGGTCGCCCTCGCCATCGCCTTCGTCGCCCTCGCCGTCTTCGTCCTCGCCACCAACGATGGCCTCGCTGTTCCAGAAGTCCTCGACGGATTCGTCGTCGCCGAACACCTCTTCGTCCTCCTCCTCGATGTCGGGGTCGAACCCCTCTTCGGGCAGGAGGTAGATCGCGTACGTCGAGTTGGCCTGCGTCGCAGCGAACTCGAAGATCATGCGCGAGCGCACCGCGTTGTCGCCGTAGTAGGTGATGCGGAGGGCCGGGACCTCGAGGTCGGTCTCCGAGTCGTTGTTGAGCGTGACGTCCTGCTGGTGCAGGTATGGCTCGCGCTGGATGGCGGCGCGGGCGCCCCGCGGCGTCGTCACCTTCTCGTACGCGGGCAGCTCGGCGCGCAGGCTCGTGGGAAGCACTGCGTTCAGTCGCGCCACGACGTCGACCGGGTCGCACTGGGCGCACTTGGTACCGGCGATGTTGACGTTCTCGAACACGCGCTTGTAGTCGGCCGACGCGGTGCCCGGGCGGCCCGCGGTCGCCGACTCCGCCTTGGAGTAGATCCGGCCGAACGTGGCGAGGCCGGCGAGGATGGAGACGTCGCGGGCCTCTGCTTCCGACACGACGACGACGCCCTTGCCGGTCTTGCGGTCGAGCGTGGTGTGGCTGGTGGCCGCGCCCGCTCCGATGATCGCGGTGGAGGCGTCGAGCCCGTCGGCGAGATACGCCGCTTCGTGGGCCGCAGTGGTCTCCACCTTCGCCTTGGCCAGGTCGCAGGTGACGGTGACGTCGGGGTCGGTGGCGGGGACGCTGGCGCTCTTGGCGCCGGCACCGAGGTCGGCGCACGCCGCGGTCGTGTACGGCCACGGCTGGCCCTCGACTCGGTGCAGCGTGTCGCCCTGCTTCACCTTGAGTTGGTCGATGTTGGCAGGGCTCCGGATGCTCGTGTCCTTGGTGTAGTCGGCCTGCGTGTTCGAGTCGCCGTCGACCGTGACCGCCGACGCGCTGGCTTCGCTGTCGCCAAGCCGGGCGCGAATCGCGCGGGCAAACCAGGCGTTGCGGTCGCCGTCGTTGTAGCCCGCCGCCCCGCCGGTGTTCGCCCAGTAGTCGGTGTTGGTGGCGACGACGTTCTGGCCGATGCCGTTGACGCCCGCGACCTGGTGGGCTCGCAAGCCGTAGGCCTTCGAGTCGGCTCCGAAGTCAACCGCGGTGACGCCCGGCGTCTCCGGATGGTCGATCGTCGACGCGTCGGGGTCGGCCACGGGTGGCTCGGTGTAGTCGGTGACGGTGCTCTCGAAGACCGACACCTTCAGCGCATTCGCTTCGCGATACGTGATGATGATGCGCTTCGCGAAGTGGATCGGCACGACGTTCGGGCCGAGGATGCCGGGGAAGGCGACCTCGGTGGCCTGGGGGATCTTGAGCCCGCGGTCGGTGGAGATGAGCAGCTTGTTGTCGATGGCGACGTAGAGGCGCCCGCCCTCGATGTCGAGACCCGACGCGTGGAGGTTGGCGGGGCCCGCCGACACGACGCCGATGACCTTCTCGTGCGTCTCGTCGAAGATCCACGCGGCTTGCGCGGGCACGTTCGTGCCGGCGGACATCAGGATGAGCCGGTTCGCAGCGTCGTCGTAGAGGCTCTCGCCGGTCGCGTACGAGCCCGAGATCGGGAACACCTGAAGCGACGGTGTGGCGGGGTTGGTGATGTCGACCGCGGCGACGCCGGGGTTGCCGGGCTCGCGACTGAAGATCAGGTTGCCGGTGCCGCACCCGAAGTAGATCTTGTTGGAGCCGCGCGGCCGGTGGATCGCCGCTTGCCGGCTCGTCGCCACGGGCTTCTGGCACGCGGGCCCTGGCACGTACGGCGTCGTCCACGACGACGTGGCCGTCGTCGCGTCGACCTCGGCGATGTGGATGTTGTAGTCACCCACCAAACCGGACGGGTCTTGGCCGAGGAGGTAGATCTTCTTGTGCTCGGCGTTGTAGCTCATGCCCTGCGCGACAACGCCGGGCGGGAACGGTGCAGGACCGCCGGGCACGGCTGGCTGGATTCGCTTGATGCTCTCCGCCACGCCGGTGACCGGGTTGATCGTCGCGAGGGACGGCATTGCACGGCCCTGGTCGAGCGCGTCATACACGAGAAAGAACGCCTTGCCCTGCCCGGGCGACCAGGCATAGGTGATGGGAAGCCCTGCGCCCTGATGGAGCGTGTTGTACGGCGCCAGCGAGATCGAGCGCACCTTCTTGACCGTCATCGGGTCCCAGAGGTCGATCGTCGGCCCGTTCGGGACCATGAGCATCTTGCTCGCAGGGTCGGCCAGGATCGGCGTCACCTGGCTGAGCGGCAGGTCGCCGACGCGCGTGAACGGGCTCGGCGCAGCAGCACTCGGGAGCGGGTCGGCGCCGATGGCGACGAGCCCTGTCGCGGCGACCACCAGTGCAGCCACCGTTCTCGACACTCGCTGCCCGCGCAAAGCCTCTCTACGCCCCCAACGCATCTTCACGCGGACGACCCCCCTCTGTGTCCTATTCCTTTATTCGACAACGAAGGTGCAGGCCCCTTCACAGGCGCCTGCACCCTCGCCATTGTTTTGCAGTCGATCGGTACCCCTCATTATTGGTCCGGGCGACCGGCCCAGGCCAGTCGCCCGAACCGACGGGACTCTGTTTGCAGCAGTTACGGCAAAATCGGAGGCAGCGTGTCCGTGACCGTATCGACGACGCCCATGGCCGCGGGTGTTGCTCCGAGGCTTTCCATCACGACGACGCCGGCGATGGCGATCTGGCAGAACCAGACGGCCGCCGGATCAGCCACCAACGGGTTGGGCTCGGTGCACGTACCCGGCAGGTTCAGAGACGGCCTGCTCGCGATGGACGTCGGCATCGGCGCAGCGACGAGCGCGATGACGCCCACGCCGTCGTGGTCAGCGACATTGTCGAGGACACCGCCGGGCGAGTCGTCGTAGGAACCGGTGTCGCACGTGATACCGCCGAGGATCACCGGTCCGAAGGTGACCGACCAGTCGCCCGCGGCGATCTGCTCGTCGATCGTGTCTTCATCGCCCCACGAGCCAAGGGGCGGGCCCGGCGGGGGCTCGTCGGCCATGGCCATCTCGTTGCCACCCACAGTGCCGTGGCACTCGCCGCCCAAGGTGAAGTTCGACGCGTCGTACGTGCCGCAGAAGCTCCCGACGAGCGGATAGTCGACGCCGTCGCAGTTGCCTTGGCCGAACATGCCGGTCGAGCTCACGGTGGTGCCGACGCCGGTCATCGTGCCCTGCCCCAGCGGGTTGTCGTTTGCACCAACGCAGACGAGGGCCACCTGGTTGAAGGTGTAGCCACCGTCGGTGTTGCTTCCGGGTGGAATCCTTCCGACGCCTGGTTGGACGTCAACCGTGCCGGCGACGGCGCAGACGACGACTCCGGCCGCAGCAGTGGCCGGCGGCGCGGCGACCACCAGCGTGGTGAGCGCCACTGCCACCGCGGCTACAAGGGCGCGTACTTTCATTCTCATTCGACCTCCTTCGCATCCGCCCGACGCCGGAACATCAACCCCAGACCGACGACGCGCGAGGGAAGCGCACTACCTCCCGTAACTAGATACGAGCGAGGTCGCGGGACGTTGCAGGATTTCTCGAACGAGGCAGCGGCGGCGTGGCTCGACCACCGCTGCGCGTCGGTCCGCGGAATGCCGTGACGCGCGGCTACGGGCTTTGCATCACCGTGCCGATCCACCGGGCTGGGTGACGAGTGACTGCAGGATCGAAGGGAGCGTGTCCGTGACCGCGTCGGTGACCCCCATGGTCGCGGGGGTTGCGCCGAGGCTTTCCATCACAGCGACGCCGGCGACGGTGATCTGGCAGAACCACGCGGTTGCGGATGGGGTCGGCGGCCTGCACCAGCCGCCCGGGAGCGGTGGGGGCGGACTGCCGAGTGACGTGACCACGGGAGCGGTGACCAGCGCCAACGTGCCGACGCCGTCGTGATCGGCGATCCCGTCGAGTACGCCGCCGGTCGAGTCGTCGTAGGAGCCGGTGTCGCACGTGATGCCCCCGAGGATCAGCGGGCCGAACGTGATCGACCAGTCACCGGCGGCGACCTGCTCGTCAAGGGTGTCCTCGTCACCGAACGGGGGCGCGGTGGCCATGGCCATCTCGTTGCCGCCCACGCTGCCGTGGCACTCCCCGCCAGAGGTGAAGTTCGTTGCGTCGTACGTGCCGCAGAAGCTCCCGACCCACGGATAGTTGACACCGCCGCACGCATTCGAACCGAAGTCGCCGTTCGACGTCGCGTTGCCGACACCGGTCATCGTGCCTTGACCGGCCGGGGGCGGGAGCGGGTTGTCGTTGGCGCCGACGCAGACCAGCGCCACATTTTCGAACGAGTACTGGCCCGACGGCGTAACGGACGCTGGGGGGATCCGCCAAACACCGACGCTCACGTTGACCGTGCCGGCGACGGCACAGACGACGACGCCGCTTGCCGCACTCGCAGGCGGCGACATCGGCACCAGCGTGGCAAGCACCACCACGACCGCGGCTACAAGCGCGCGAGCTTTCGACTCCATTCGACCTCCTTCGGATCCGCGCGGCCCGGAACAAACCGCAGACCGGGGTCGCGTGAGGGAGGGCCTACCTCCCACTACCTAGATACGAGTGAGGTTTGGGGGACGTTTCAGAATTCGACGGACGCCCACTCACTTTCCATAGCCACGACGCTGGCAACGGTGTCCCAGAACGGTTTCGGATTTCCCTAGATGCTCTCCATCACCACGACGCCGGTGACGAACAGCTCGCAGAACCACACCGCAGCGGGTTCGCCCGGATCGGGGACCGGGGCTGGTGGCGGTTGGCGATTGGGCGGCGCGCACGCGCTCGGCGGGTATGGCGCACCGCCGACGAACAACGGCATGGGAACGGCCACGAGCGCGATCGCACCGACGCCGTCCGGCCCGTACGAGCCAGTCGTGCACGTGGCGCCGCCGAGCATGAGGGGGCCGACCATGATCGACCAGTCGCCGTCGCCGACCTGGTCGTCGATCGTGTCCTCGTCGCCGATCGGCCCGCCGTCGATCACCGCTGGTGGTCCGACCGTTGCCATCGCCATCTCGTTGCCCCCGAGATCGCCGTGGCACTCTCCGCCGACGAGGAACTGAGTCGCGTCGTACGAACCGCAGAAGCTCCCCACGAAGGGATGGTCGACGCCGCCACAGTTCCGGTGACCCGAACGAACCGCGCGAATCGATGCGGCCGTAATAGCTGGTCATCGTTCCCGCACCGGATGGCGGCGGGAGCGGGTCGTCGTTGGCGCCGACGCACACGAGCGGTGTCACGCCGCCGACCCAGCTGCCGGGCGTGTCCCGTTCGGGCGGGAACCGGCTCACGCCGTGGCTCGTGTTGATGAACCCGTACACCGCGCAGACGACGACGCCGTTGGCTGCGTGCGCGGGCGGAGGGACCGTCACCGACGGGACGACGATCAACGCGATGGACGACAAGCGCCCGTGTCTTCCGTGTCCTCGAGCCTCCTTTGACCGGTGCAACGCCCCCTTGAAACGTCGTAGCGGCGGCCGGGAGCCCGGCCGCCGCTACTCGTCGCTAGGGGGACTGCCCTTGCGAATTCGTTACAGGCTCTCCATCACCGCGACACCGGCGATGAGGATCTCGCAGAACCACACCGCGGCCGGTTCGCCCGGGTCGGGGATCGGTGCCGGAGGTGCTTGCCGGTTCGGTGCGTTGCACGTGCTCGACGGGAGCGGCGGAGACGGCGTGCCGCCCATCGCGGTCGCCACGGGCACGGCGACGAGCGCCAGCGCGCCGACGCCGTTCTCGTCGATGACACCATCGAGCAATCCGCCGCCGGTCGGGAACGGTTTTGTGGGATCGCTTGAGTCGTCGTAGGAACCGCTGTCGCACGTGATGCCGCCGAGGATCAGCGGGCCGAACGTGATCGACCAGTTACCAGCGGCGACATTCCCGGGGATCGTCGTCGGGTCCCCGGGAGGGCCACCGTCGATCACTGCCGGTGGGCCCACCGTGTTCATGCCCATCTCCTTGCCACCGACGTTGCCGTGGCACTCGCCGCCAGCGGCGAACCCCGAAGCGTCGTAGCTGCCGCAGAAGCTGCCGATGAGCGGGTAGTCGGCTCCACCGCAGGCACCCCAGCCGAAGTCGCCGCTCGACGTCGCGCTGCCGGCGCCGATCATGGTGCCCTGACCGCCGAGTGACGTTGGCAGCGGGTTGTCGTTGGCGCCGACGCAGACGAGCGCGACGCTGCCGAAGTTGTAGGTGCCAGGCGGCGTACCGGAACCGGGCGGGATCCGGCCGACGCCAGGGTCGACCCCGACGAAGCCGCCGACCGCACAGACCACGACCCCCGCGGCGGCGCTCGCAGGGGGCGACATACCCACCAGCCCCGTGAGCACGAGCGCGACGGCCGCTAGAAGCGCGCGCATCTTGAATCTCATCCGACCTCCCTTGGAACTCCGCCTGGCCGGAACCACGAACTCCCCAGCCCGACGAGGCGCAGGACGCGTTTGCCTCCCGTAACTAGGTACGAACGGCAGCGGGGGGAGTTTCAGGATTTCGTAGAACGGCGTCGCGCGGTCGGCTGTGCCCTCGTCGTGCCCGCGCTTTCGAGGCTGACGGTTGCGGAAGCTGCACCCGTCAGCCTCGAAAGGAGGCGCCACCGTCTGCCGTGTGCGTGTTGCGACGAGGTCAGATCACGCTCTGCATGACGATGACGCCGGCGACGGAAAGCTGGCAGAACCAGACGCCATCGGGCGTCGGCAGCCTCCGGCTGGGGCGGGCGCATTCACCGGGCGGAAGGTCGGTGCCGAGCACCTGACCGTCGAGCGCGGTCGGCACGGGGACGACGACGAGGGCGATCGCGCCCCAGCCGCCGGCGTAGGAGCCGCTGTTGCACGTGATGCCGCCGAGCAGCAACGGGCCCGTGATCAGCGACCAGTCGCCTCCGAAAGCGCTTCCCAGCTGGTGTCCGCCGACCGTGCCGTGGCACTCACCGCCAGCCGTGAAGTTCGTCGCGTCGTAGGTACCGCAGAAGCTGCCGGTGGGGGGAAGGCGGAAGCCGCCACAGTTGTCCACGCCAAAGGCACCGTTCGAGGTCACGTTGCCGATGCCGGTCATCGTCCCGGCGCCTGCCGGGGGCGGTAGCGGGTTGCCGGTTGCGCCGACGCAGGCCAACGCGACCTGCTCGAAGCCGTAGAAGCCCGTCGACTCCATGCCGTCCCAGCCTGGCGACACGTCGATGACTCCGGCGATGGCGCACGCACCTGCGGCGGCGGACGCTGGAGGTGCGATGCCGACGATCGCTGCGCCCAGCGCGGCGACGATTGCGAGAACGGACACCACTCGACGCTTCACGGTTCGACCTCCCGGCGCCCGCGACGCGGGCTCTACAAGGAGGTACGAACGCAGGACCCAAACGTTTCGATCTTCGTCGGCACGCGCCGAGGCTCGAGACTCAGACCACGCTCTGCATGACGATCACGCCGGCAAGGACGAGCTGGCATGCCCACACGCCGTCACGGGTCGGGACCGTGTAGGAGGGAGGAGCGCAGTCGCCGGGCGGCAGATCGTTGCCGAGCACCTCACCGTCGAGCGCGAGCGGGTTCGGTACCCCAACGAGAGCGATCGCGCCCCAGCCGCCGGCGTAAGAGCCGCTGTTGCACGTCATGCCCCCGAGCAGCAACGGCCCGGTGACGAGCGACCAGTCGCCCCGGAGCACGTGCTCGCGCGAGGTGATGTCGGCCAAGTGCGCCCCTTGGTCGCCGCCGACGTTCCCATGACACTCGCCGCCGAGGGTGAAGAGGTTCGCGTCGTAGGTGCCGCAGAAGCTTCCCAGTGCCGGTGCCGCCACACCGCCGCAATTGCCGACGCCGAACTGGCCCGCGGCATTGAGCATGCCGACGCCGGTCATTGTCCCCGCCCCTGCCGGCGGCGGTAGCGGGCTGTCGTTGGCGCCGACGCAGACGAAGACAATGGTGTCGAACGCCCAGCCGCCCGCTGGGTGGTATCGGTAGCCCTCAGACACGTTCATGGTCCCGGCGACGGCGCAAACGACTGCACCGGTGGCGGCGGACGCCGGAGGTGCAATGCCGACGAGCGCTGCGCCCAACGCAGCGACGGTTGCGAGAACGGACACCATTCGACGCTTCACGGCTCGGCCTCCTTGTGCCCGCGCGCGCGAGCTCATGAGCACGTACGTGCGGCGAGGGCAGACGTGTCACATCGGGCCGGACAACTCCGCGACGGCAGGGTTCAGACGTTCGCGATCACGGCAACGCCGGCCACGATGATCTGGCACGCCCAAACGGCGGCGGGATCGTCGGGCACGCTCGGATCGGGACGCGGGAACGGCGGCGGCTGGGGACACTCGCCAGGCGGGAGGTCCGTTCCGAGCACGTAACCGTCGAGCGCGGAGACGTTCGGCGCGGCGACAAGCGCGAGAACGCCCACGCCGTCGGGTCCGTACGAGCCGCTGCTGCACGTCAGGCCGCCCAGGAGGAGCGGGCCGACGACGAGCGACCATCGCCCCGCGGCCACGTAGCCTGCGAGCTCAGCCTCGCGGCCGCCGACGGTGCCCGCGCACCCGCCGCCACCAAAGGTCGCGTTGTACGAGCCGCAGAAGCTGCCCACCAGCGGCGTCGCCGTGCCGCTGCAATAGCCAGCACCGAAGCCGCCGGACGACGTGATGGTGCCGAGCCCGGTGGTCGTCGGCCCGAGCGGAGCATTGGTCGCGCCGACGCATGCGAGAGCGACGTGGTTGAACGTGTATGCGCCATTGCTTTCATCCTCAGGCGGGATCCGGCCGACACCAGGGCTGACGTCGATGACCCCGGCGACGGCGCACACCACCGCCCCCGGGGCCGCACTCGCCGGTGCCCTATAAGGAGATACGAACGCCGAGCGGAGACGTGTCGGTCATACCGGGGCCGGAACGCGAAAGAGTGCGGCCGCACGTGGCGGCCGCACTCCTTCGTTTGCTTCACATCAACCAACTCGTTGCATCCCGTGGCTCCCGGGATGCGCGGGGTTGGAAGATCAGACGACGCTCTGCATCACGGTCACGCCCGCGATGGCGATCTGGCAGAACCAGATGGCTGCCGGGTCGTCCGGCACCTCAGGCGCGGGGCGCGGGAACTGGTTCGGCTCCTCGCACTCGCCGGGCGGAAGGTCCGTACCTGCGACCTGACCGTCGAGCGCGAGCGGGTTCGGAACCGCGACGAGGGCGATGGCGCCCCAGCCGCCGGCATACGAGCCACTGTCGCAGGTGATGCCGCCGAGGATCAGCGGGCCGAAGGTGAGCGACCAGTCGCCACCAACCGGGCTGCCGACCTCGTCGCCACCGACGGTGCCGTGGCACTCGCCGCCGGCCGTGAAGTTGGTCGCGTCATAGGTGCCGCAGAAGCTGCCGATGAGCGGCAGGTCCTCGCCCTCGCAGTTGCCGACACCGAATCCGCCGGCAGACGTCGCCGTGCCAACGCCGGTCATCGTGCCAGCGCCAGCGGGCGGCGGGAGCGGGCTGTCGTTGACGCCAACGCAGACGAGGGCAACCTGCTCGAACGTATAGGTGCCGTCGGTGTTCGAGCCGGGCGGGATGCGGCCGACGCCAGGGTCGACGTTGACGGTGCCGGCGACGGCGCAGACGACGACGCCGGTTGCCGCGCTTGCAGGCGCGGCCATGGCCACCATGGTGCCCAGCAGCATGGCGGGAAGGATAAGAAGCGCGCGTAGCTTCCTGGTATTCATCTGACTTTGCAGTCCCCCTTGTTCGCGGCCCACCGCGCGGGGGTGACCCGCGCCTCGTGACCTGGGAGCGGTCGCTCCTTGGTGACTAGGTACGACGAGCGGGGTGAAAGGTGTCACTTTTTCCGAAAATTTTTCGGAGATTGTCGTCTCAGGCCGAGGCGGGACCGTCCAACAGCTCGTCGATCCGGGTGCTGGCGGCGACGAGGAGCTCGGCGATCAGCACCTCTGGCGGCATGCCGCGAACGGCAGCGGCGGCCATCAGCCGACCCGTCGTCTCGTCGTCGAGCTCCAGGCGGATGTTTCCCTCTGGCGGCTTGGGCGATCGCCGCCGGCGGGCACCACCGCTCACGCCGGCACCTCGGCCCGCACGTACAGCCCACGCGGCGGCCGGTGCTCGACGATCATGGACCCGCCGACCGCCTCCACCCGACGGCGGACGACGCGCAGACCGAAGTGCGCGTCCGGCCTGCCGTCGGTCGATTCCCTGGTCGCGAGGTCGACGCCGTCGTCGCGCACGACGATCGCTGCTGAGGTATCGGTGAACTCGAGTCGAACGACCGCCCCGGTCGACCGGCTGTGGCGCCCGACCCGATGGAGCACTTCGAACACGACGCGCAGGAGGAGCTGTTGCACCTCCATCGACAGCGGGCGCGGGGTGCCTGCGACCCGCAAGTCCGCGGCCGTCCCGAGCAACTGACCGGCCGCTTCGACGGCGCGCCTCACGGTCTGGTCGAGACCCCTCGGGTCGAACGCCAGCGGTTCGGCCATGCGAACCACCGCCTCCAGCTCGCGCCGACCCGATCGGCTCAGCGTGGCGATGAGCCGGGCGTCCTCGTGCGCGTCTGCGGCGGTCGCCTCGGCCAGGTGCCCTGCGGTGGTCTCGATCGCGCGCAGGAATCCGGCGACCGTCTCGTGGAGGTCCCACGCCACCCTCGCCCGCTCCTCCGCGAAGGCGAGCTCACGCTCGCGTCGCTCGACGGTGCGGTGGAGCTGTTGGTGCCCGAGCGTGTGCCCTATCGCCATCGCCAGGCTTTGGAGGATGTCCTGCTCGTGCCGGCTCATGCCGTCGCACACGGGCTGTGCCCGGACGATGGCGTTCACGCGACCCCCGCCCCATGCGGGCGCGTACACGGCACCTCCGTCCTCGGCCAGCGCAGGACGCGTCCGCCGCCTGCGCCACCGCCGCCACAGCCGGCGCTCGAAGGTCGAGCCCGCCAGGGCGCCCGCCTCCAGCACGCCGTGCTCGGTCGCGATGCGCATGCCGACCACTCGGAACCCGACGGTCGCGGGGAGCGCGTCGCGCAGTTCGGTGAGGAGGCGGCCCGGACCGTCGTGGCGCAGGTCGTCGAGGGCGAGGAGCGCTCTGGTGAATTCGGCGCCGAGCGGGGCTCGTTCCGACCCTCGCTCCGCGGACGCCGACAACGAGGTCACATAAAGGAATACGAACGGCGGGCCGTTTCGTTACACGCTTCGCCCGGAACGGGCCCCCGGAGGTCGCTGGCAACGCTCGCATGCGTATGCCCAGCGCCCGCTGATGTCCCACCGGCGGACCTCGCCGCCACAGGTGAAGCAGGCGTCGCGCTTGTAGACGTGCACGGCCTCGCCCTTGGCGATCCGAGACCGCGGCTTGCCGACCAGTTTCGGCTCGACGGTGATGATGACTTGGTCCTTCACCGCGCGCCGGAGCCAACGGACGAGCGTCGCCCACATCGCGTCCCACTGTTCGTGCGTGATCTCGTTGGCCGGGACCTCCGGGTGGATGCGATGCACGTGGAGGAGCTCGGCTCGGTAGACGTTGCCGACGCCGGACACGACCGACTGATCCATGAGCGCCGCGCCGATCGGCGTCTTCCGCCGCTGCAGCTTTGCCCACGCGCGGTCCGGATCGGCATCCCGGCGGATCGGATCGGGACCGAGCCGCCCGACGATCGCGTCCTGCAACGCAGGGTCGATGAGCGCGCACTCGGTCGCGCCCACGAGGTCGACCGTGGCGTGCAACCCCGACATGCGGAGGCGGACGGTGTCGCGCGGCGGTGGCGGCGGCGGGTCGTGGCGGAAGAAGCGCCCGAGCAGCCCGAGGTGAACGTGGACGACGTCGCCGCCGCCGAAGTCGTAGAAGAGGTGCTTGCCGTACGCGTCGACGTCGACGAGCACGCGTTCGTCGAGTCGCGCCGCCTCCTCCGCGAACCGGCCCTGCGGCGACGACGTCGACACGGGACCACCCGCGAGCTCGCGGCGATGATCGATCGCGAGGCGATGGAGCGTGTGTCCCTCCGGCATGGCGGAGCAGTGTGGAACACGCCGTCGTCGTATCGGGAACCGGGGCGTAGGGTGACCGCATGCCGCGTTACCGCTACTCCCGTTGGGACGGGACGCAGGTCGGTTTCGAGCTGGACGCGGACGACGTGCTCGCGGAGCTCACCGACGACCTCCTGTATCACGGCGACCTGAACGCGGCCCTCCGTCGCATGCTCCAGAACGGCTTCCGCGACCGCAACGACGAACGCGTGCAGGGCGTGCGCGAGCTGCTCGAGAAACTGCGCCGCCGCCGTCGCGAGCGCCTCGATCAGTACGACCTCGGCGGCGTCTACGACGACATCGCGCAGGAGCTGCGCGACATCGTCGAGCAGGAGCGCCAGTCGCTCGACGACCTCGTCGCCGAGGCGCGCGAGGCAGGCGACAAGCGGCGCGAGGAGATCACCGAGGAGGTCGCGAACGAGCGGCGCACGAAGCTCGACTTCCTCCCGCCCGACCTCGCGGGGCAGGTGCGCGACCTGCAGCAGTACGACTTCACGTCGTCCGAGGCGAGGGAACGGTTCGACGAGCTCGTCGACAAGCTTCGCCAGCAGGTGATGCAGAGCTACTTCAACCAGATGTCCGGCGCGATGCAGAACATCGACCCCGAGCAGATGCAGCGCATGAAGGACATGTTCAACGACTTGAACCGCATGCTCGAGATGCGGGAGGCGGGGCAGGACACCGAGCAGGCGTTCCGCGAGTTCATGGAGCGCTTCGGCGACTTCTTCCCCGGCAACCCGCAGGATCTCGACGAGCTGCTCGAGCAGCTCGCGCAGCAGATGGCTGCCGCCCAGGCGATGTTGAACTCGATGACGCCCGAGCAGCGGGCCCAGCTGCAGTCGCTCATGGATCAACTGATGGAGGACATGGACCTCCGCTGGCAGCTCGACCGGCTCGGCCAGAACCTGCGCTCGCAGTTCCCGCAGGCAGGGTGGGACCGCCGGTACAACTTCGGAGGTCAGGACCCGCTCGGGTTCGCCGAGGCGGCCGACCTCATGAACGAGCTCGGCGACATCGACAACCTCGAAAACCTGCTCCGCACCGCGACGAACCCAGGCGCGCTCGCAGACGTCGACGTCGAACGTGCACGCGACCTGCTCGGCGACGAGGCCGCGCAGTCGCTCGAACGGTTGAGCGAGCTGGCGAAGCTTCTCGAGGAAGCCGGCCTCATCGAGAACCGCGAAGGGCGCATGGAGCTCACGCCGAAGGGCCTGCGGCGCATCGGGCAGAACGCGCTGTCCGACCTGTTCCAGAAACTCGCGCGCGACCGCATGGGCAAGCACCAGATCGACCCGATCGGCGTCGGCCACGAGCGGTCGTACGAGACGAAGCCCTACGAGTTCGGCGACCCCTTCAACCTCCAGATCGAGCGGACCATCCGCAACGCGCTCCAGCGCACCGGCGGGGGAGTCCCCGTCCACCTGTCGCCGGAGGACTTCGAGATCGAGCGGACCGAGACGCTCACCCGCACGTCGACCGTCCTCATGCTCGACCTGTCGCTGTCGATGCCGATGCGCGACAACTTCCTCGCCGCGAAGAAGGTGGCGATGGCGCTGCACTCGCTGATCTCGTCGCAGTACCCGCGTGACTTCCTCGGGATCGTCGGGTTCAGCGAGGTGGCGCGCGAGCTCAAGCCCGAGCAGCTACCGGAGGTGTCGTGGGACTTCGTCTACGGCACGAACATGCAGCACGCGTTCCAGATCTCGCGCCGCCTGCTCGGGCGCCAGTCGGGGACGAAGCAGATCATCATGATCACCGACGGCGAGCCGACGGCCCACATCACGGCTTCGGGCGAGGTGTTCTTCAACTACCCGCCGGTGCACGAGACCGTCGAGGCGACCCTGCGCGAGGTG
>DASVEG010000342.1:0-8394 GCA_036380695.1 Acidimicrobiales bacterium | reverse complement strand
GGCACCGGCTCCCTCGCCCGGCATCGTCCCGCCCGGGTCGATCGTGTCCGCCGTGGCGCGGCTGGGCGGTGGGCCAGGACATGGCATGGAGGTCGCCGCGACCGCGCACTCGGTCGCGAAGCCGAGTGGTTCGTGACGCGCCGGCTCGACGCGCCTGAACGAACGGAGCATTGGATCGAGGCGTCCCCCGACCCGGACGATCCGGTCGCCGAGGCGGTGAGCACGCTGCTGGCGAAGCGCGAGGTGATCACCGCTGAGTGGGCGCAGCTGTGCAGGTGGGACCCGGAGCTGCCGCCCGACGCGCCGCTCACCGTCCCTCCGCAGCTGGTGACGGCGATCGCGAGCGCGCTGACGCGGCCGCAACCCGTCGGCTGGGGACTCGACCCCGCGCTCGCGCAAGCGGTCCGCGACTTCGCCGGCACCACGTCGAGCCCCGAGACCGCGGTCGGCCAGCTCGTGTGCCTCGGCTACGCCCTCGACCGTCATGTCGTCGAAAACGTCCCGCCGGGTCGCCAGCTCGAGGTGTCGCGACGCCTGCAGATGATCGTCCAGCGTCTCGCCGCGCACTGCGTCAGGGAGTCGACCCACCACCTGCGGACCCTCGCCTTCATCGACGCCCTGACGGGCTTGCCCAATCGTCGCGCCTTCGACGACGACCTGGCGCGCGAAGTGAGCCGATCCCGGCGTCATGGCGACCCGCTGTCGGTCGCGATCGTCGACATCGACGGGCTCAAGAGCGTCAACGACACCCAGGGCCACGCCGCAGGAGACGAAGCACTGCGGTCGGTCGCCACGTTGCTCCGCTCGGCGCTCCGGCACGAGGACGTCGCGTACCGGATCGGCGGCGACGAGTTCGCCATCCTTTTCCCGGCGATCGATGCCGGCGACGGCACGTTCCTGCGAGAGCGCATCGGGCCGGGCAACGCGACCGTCACCATCGGCGTCGCGAGCTCGGCGAGGGACCCGCTGGACGACCTCGTCGCCATCGCGGACCGGCGGCTCTACGAGCAGCGGGGTTCGCGTTAGCGCAGGGCTGCGTTCGCGGGGCGTCGAACCTCTCTACGTGGCTCCTCGCTCCGGATTCCGTACCCGCCTCGCCGTGCTGCTGGCTCTCGGCGCGGCCGCGTTGTCGTCGCTGCAACTCGTTCCCGTCGCCACCGCGGCGCCCAGCGCCAATGCAGGCCCGAAGTCGATGGTGGCGCTCGGCGACTCGTTCGCGTCCGGCCCCCTCGTTCCGGTGCAGTACGAGCAGGCGTGGGGATGCCTGCGGTCGAGCAACAACTACGCCCACCAAGTCGCGCGTGAGCTCGTGCTGGAGCTGACCGACGTCACGTGCAGCGGCGCGAGCACCAAGCACATGTGGGAAACCCACGGCGTGTCGCCCGAGCAGGAGTTCGCCGAGTACGGAGGGGAGTGGGGGTACACCGGGCACCCCGGCAACCCGCCGCAGCTCGACGCGCTCCGCGAGAACACCGACATCGTGACGCTCCAGATCGGCGGGAACGACATCGGCTTCGGAGGGCTCGCGACGACGTGCGGCGAAGGCGCCATCCGCGGCCCCGGCTGCCGTGAGGCGGTTGCCGCCGAGCGCCCGTTCGAGCGCATCGCGGCGACCGCCCCCAAGATCCAGGCCGTCCTCGACGAGATCCACCGTCGCTCGCCGAAGGCCGCGATCTACGTGCTCGGCTACTCGGGCATCTTCAAGATCGGGTCTGTCGCGCGTTGCGACGCCATGGGTGTCGGCGAGGAGGACGCGCAGTACCTGCGCAGCATCCAGGAAGCGCTCAACGCCATGATCCAGTCGGTCGCCGACGCGGGCGGCTACGGCTACAGCGACGCGACGACGTACGTCGACGTGTACGGGCCGAGCGCCGGGCACACCGCGTGCGACCTGCCTGCGATCCGGTGGGTGGAGCCGATCGTGCCGGTCAACGCGGCCGCTCCGGTGCACCCGAACCTCGGCGGCATGACCGCGGTCAAGGACATCCTCCTCGACGCGGTGTGGCCGAGCGGCCTCCCGCGCCGCGGCGCGCTGCCGGGGCTGCCCGCGCCGCCCGACGCACCGATCTCCGTCTAGGTCGTTCGTGGAGCACGACCGGCCCAACGTCGTCCTGATCAACTGCGACGACCTGGGTTACGGCGACCTCGGGTGTTACGGCTCGACGCTGAACAAGACGCCCGCGCTCGACCGCATGGCGAGCGAGGGGATCCGCTTCGACGACTTCTACATGGCGTCGCCCGTCTGCTCGCCGTCGCGTGCCGCGTTGCTGACGGGCTGCTACCCGCCGCGTATCGGCTTCGGGGACTTCGACGGGCTGCCCGTGTTGTTCCCTGGCCAGGCGATCGGCCTCCCGCCGACGGAGATCAGCGTCGCCGCGCTGCTGCGTTCGGCGGGGTACCGCACGCAGATGGTGGGGAAGTGGCACTGCGGCGACCAGCCCGGCTTCCTCCCGACCAACCACGGGTTCGAGCACTACTTCGGCATTCCCTACAGCAACGACATGGGCCGCCAGGTCGTGAACCAGTACACGCGCCACCTCCCGGAGATGCCGCCCCTGCCGTTGCTCGACGACGACGTCGTGATCGAGCAGCAGCCCGACCAGGCGTCGTTGACCGAGCGGTTCGTGGTCGAGGCGGTGCGATTCGTGCGGGCGAGCGGCGGTGAGCCGTTCTTCCTCTACCTCGCGCACATCTACGTGCACCTCCCCATCTACGTCCAACCCCGCTTCGCGGCGAGCTCGGCCAACGGCGCGTACGGCGCGGCGGTCGAGTCGGTCGACTGGGCCACCGCGGTGATCCTTCGCGAGCTGCAGGCGCAAGGTCTCGACGAGCGAACCCTCGTGATCTTCACGAGCGACAACGGGTCGCGCGCCGACGGGCGGGGCGGCAGCAACGCCCCGCTGCGGGGCACGAAGGGCACGACGTGGGAGGGCGGCCAGCGCGTGCCGTGCATCGCACGGTGGCCCGGCCGCATCGAGCCAGGGCAGGTCGTGAACGAGGTGGCGACGGCGATGGACTTCTATCCCACGCTCGCCGCGCTTGCGGGCGCCGAGGTGCCATCCGACCGGACGATCGACGGGCGCGACATCCGGCCGCTGCTGTTCGAGCGCGGCGCCGCGTCGCCGCACGAGGCGTTCCTCTACTACTGGATGAACGACCTGGAGGCCGTGCGTGCGGGACGGTGGAAGCTTCACGTCGCCCGGCGGGGCGAGCCGGTGCGCGAGCTGTACGACCTCGTCGCCGATCGCGGCGAGACCACCAACGTCGTCGACGCGCACGACGACCTCGCTGCGAGGCTCGAGCACATCGTGGACGACGCGAGGCGGTCGCTCGGCGACGCGCGGACGGGCGCGAGAGGGGCTGACGTGCGACCCGCGGGGCGCGTCGTCGACCCGAAGCCCCTCACCGCGTTCGACCCGGAGCACCCGTACTACATGGCCGAATACGACCTTCCCCACCGAGGTTGACGCTTCAGCGCGAAGGCGAGCGCAACGGGGCGGTCGCCGACCTGGCGACGCGGACGCCCGTGCCCTCGCGGACGAGGACGAGGTCGGGCTCGCCCTCGCACGCGACGACCGCGGGCTTGGCGCCGACGAGCTCGACCCCGCCGTTCCTCTCGACGGCCAGCCCTTCGCCCTCGGCTCGTACCGCGACGACGCCGTCGGCCGCGCTGCCTGCGTCGATGACCGTCGGCAACTCGCGCAGCTCGCCCTTGTCGACGACGTAGACGGGCGGGTCGGCGGGGAGTGTCCGCGCCTTCGCACCGACCGCGTGGCCGAACAGCGCGGCGAGCGCAGCGACGACCGCGGCGAGGACGCCGCGCGGGAACGAGCCGGACGAGCCCTCGCCCTCGATGCGCCCCGCGGAGGCGTCGAACGCGCTCGCGGGCATCGCGTCGGTCGGCAGCGCCGCCGCCGGCGACGGCGCGCTGACGTCGACGACCACCGTGAAGTTTCCGCGATTGTCCTCGACGTCGTAGTCGTTGACGCCGAGCTCGAGCTTGCCGGCCGCGGGCGCGCCAGCCGATCCCGCCGCGCCGAGGAGGAACCACGGGCCCTTGTCGATCCGCCCGACGAGCACGCCGCAGAAGCCGGGGCCGCCGCACCCCGAGTATCGGGCGGGGTACCCGTCGGCGTCGGCCTTCGCCCCGTCGTCGCCGTCGAGGAACCCGATGGTGCCCGTTGCCTTCACCGAGATCCTCTCGCCGGCCGCGACGGCGATACCGGTCGCAGTGGCGACGCGATCGGCTCGCACCGTCACCTTCTTGCCCTCGACCGGTGCTGCCGCCACGGGCGCGATGGTCAGGCCGACCAGGCAGGCGACGATGCCACCGGCCACGGCACCGAGCAGTGCGCAGCCCACGCTCCGGATCGTCCACGAACGCACGTTGAGAACCCGCAACCCGCGCAGCGCGTGTCCGCTCACGACGCGCGCCACACCCGGCACGAGGCACGCGACCGCGAGCGCGGCGACCGCGGCGGCGACGCCGAGATGCACGACCGCGGCGGCCACGGGCACGATCGCGCCGGCGGCGAAGCGCGACCACGGGTTCGGCTCGTCGCGCCATGCCGACATCGGCGACCCGATCGCTCTGGCGCCGGCGACGACGCCAACCGCGAACCCGGCCGACGCCCACCACACGACCGACGCGATCACGCTCGCGATCGGCACGATCTTCCATCCGCCCAGGAGCGCGGCCGCCGCGCACGCGGCGGCGACGATCTGGCTCTCGCGCGCACGGCCCACCTCTGCGAGCGATGGCACGAGACGATCGTCCGCGAGGAAGCCGACATCGGGCTCGGTGGTTTCGACCGGCGTCATGCCGCTGCCCTCCGACGCCGGGCGAGCATCACCGACATCACCACGAGCACGATGGCCAACGCGCCCGCCGCCGCGGCCACACCGGCGATCGGTACGCCGCCGGCCGCGCCGCCTGCAGGTGACGGCGCGCCCGGCTCGGACCGAGCCACCGCAGCCGTCGCCGGCGTGTCGACCACTACGTCCTCGCTCGACGGCTCGTTGCCGTCGAACGTGTTGTCTTCGTTCTCGAGGCCGTGCCCGCCGCGCCACACCGCGCCGGCACGCGACGCGGCGACATTGGCATCGAACCTCGTCGCACGAACGACCGGAGTGGCCGAGCCGACAAGGGCGAGCGCGCCACCGAGCCCGCCGCTCACGTTCGCCTCGAAGGTCGACTTCTCGACCCGGAAACGGCCGGTGGACGAGATCGCCCCACCGTTCGCGGTCGACTCGTTCGCGTCGAACGCCGACCCGGCGACGACGAGGTCGCCTGCCGCGGCGATCGCGCCCCCGCCGCTGCCGTCGTCGTCGCTCGCACGGTTGCCCGTGAAGTCGCCGTCGGCGACGCGCACGCGACCGTCGCGCACGCCGATCGCGCCACCCGCGTCCGCGACGTTGTCGGAGAACGAGCTGCCGTCGAACGCGAGGAGCCCTTCGGTAAGCCCGTCGCTCGTGCTTGCGACGAGGACGGCACCGCCCTCGCCGCCCGCGTAGTTGCCCGTGAACTCGGCGTCGATCGACAGCTCGTCGTCGGCCGCGCGCTGCATGCCTTCGAGATGGATCGCGCCGCCGTCCCGCGTCGCCGTGTTGCCGACGAAGGTGGTGCCCCGGATCGCGAGCGACGTGGGATACGAGACGAGCAGCGCGCCACCGTTGCCGGCTGCGCCGTTCTCCTCGAAGCGCGTGTCGGTGATCGTGACTGCTGCTCCACCGGCAACGACGGCGCCGCCGTGCTGCGCGCCGTTCTCGCGCAACTCGGACCGTTCGATGGTGAGGGAGCCGCCTTCGACCTCGACCGCCCCGCCGTCGGCTTCCGCGGCGCCCCCGACGAGGAGCACGTCGGTCAGCCTCAGATCGACGCCGGACGTCTTGATGGCGCCTCCGCCCGATGTCGGGTTGACGCCGCCCCGAATGGTCAGGCCCTCGATCCTGAGCTTCCCGCCTGCGGTTGCTTCGATGGCGCGCGCCGCGGCGCTGGCGTCGAGCGTCGTCGCGCCCCGGCCGGCTCCGGTGATCGTCACGTCGCCCTTGACCGCCAGCGGCACCCCATCGATCGCGATGGCACCGGGGGCCAACGTGACCGTGAGCGGCGTCTTACCGTCGCTGGCGGCGAGCGCGGCGCGCAGCTCGGCGAGGGTTGTGACCGCTGCCGGCGCGGTCTGCGCCTGCGCCGGGCTCGGTACCGTCGTCGCGCCAACCGCAAGGACCGCAGACGCGGCCAACGGGAGCCTCCACCACCGCCGCCCGCTCATCGCCCGACCCCCGTGCTCGCGCCGACGCGGACGTCGCCCTGGGTGAACACGATGATCTTCTCGCCGGGCGGGTACTTCCTCAGCAACTCGGCGGCCGTGAGCGCTTCGTACTTCTCGGCCTTGTCGATGAGGGCCTTCTTGAGGACGGGGTCGGTAACGCCCGCCGCCTTCTCCCGGAGGAGGCGGCCCATGACACCGAACCGCCTCGCGAACTCGTCGGCGACCGCGGGCGCGACTGCGGGGTGCGCGGTGTTGAGCCGGAACTTCGCGGCCACCTCCGCGTACTCCGATGGCACGTCGAGGGCGGAGTCGCTCCACCCGTGCTTGGGGAATCTGCCGATCTTCTTCATGCGGGCATTCACGTACGCCTCGATCTGGCCGCGCTTACCCGGCGGCCAGCCGCCCTTCGGGGCGACGAACTGCAGGTCGAGGTCGCTGATGATCGGCTTGCCGAGCAACCCTTCGATGAAGGTGACGGTGCCGTTCTTCTTCTCGGTGAGGATGCGGGTGCGGCCCGAGTCCGGGTATTTGCTGAGGGTGGCCTTGAGTTCCTTCGCGCGGTCCGGGGAGATCTTGCGCACGTCGAGGAACGCCGGATCGTTGAGCTGCTCGAGGTAGGCGAAGGGCGGCTCGCCGTCGATCTTCTTGGCGAGCTCGGGCGCGTCCTTGGCCAGCGTGTAACCCGGCCGCTCCACGATGACCGTGATGCCGTCCTCCGCCTTCTCGGAGCCCTTGATGATCGTGCTCAACGCGGAGTTCGGGTCCTTGTACTCCTTCCAGAGCTTCGCCTGGTCGGCCAACCGGGTGTCGAGCTTCTGGGTGATGCCGGGATAGCGCGTCTCGAGCCCACGCAGTACCTCGGGCGTCGGCATCTGCGCGTCGAACACCGATGCACGCCCCGCGAGCGACTCCTCTGCGCCGAGCAGCTTGTCGAGGGTGCTGACGGCCTTCGGCTTGAGGAATTCGCGTTTCGCGACGCCGTCGAGCCCGACCGACAGCGCTTCGCTCGTCCGCGCGCCGATGCCGAGGTCGATGCCGAACTTGTCGTTCGCGTCTTTGATGATGCTCCGGATCTCGGCCGCGTCCTCGGTCCGGATACCCGCCTGGCTGAAGAGCGTGGCGTCGTCGAGCAGCGCGCCGTACTCGAGATCCTGGAACGTGCGGGCGGTCTGCTCGGCGAGGTCGAGCCGGCGCGCCATCGCCGCGGCCTCGTCTGCACCTGCGAGCAGCTCGCTCTCGGCAAGGGCTCCTGGGGACATTGCGACCTCGACTTCGGCCGGCGCGGCGGCGCGGCGCGTGAGCCCGATCCGCTCGAGGGCGCGTGGCGCGTACTTCGCGATGCCGGCGACGCCCACCTCGCCGATGGCCGCGAACATGGCCTCCTTGACCCCGTCCGCGCCGGCACGGCCGCCCATCCTGCCGAGCTTGCGGTTGTACGCGACGGGGTCGCGCTCGTACTCGCGCGCCTCTTGCGGCAGGAGCTCCTTCGCGCCCTGGTACGCGTGGCCAAGGCTCTCCGTGATGTCGGCGCCCAGCTTCAGGTTCGCATCGACGTAGGTGCGGATGCCCTCCGGCGTCTTCGCCGCCAGGTACGCCTGGCCCAGATACCCGAGGTTCTCCAACGCCGACTTGGCGAGGGGCTTCACGCTCGAGGCGAGCGTCTCCGCCAGCTGCTGCCGGCTCACCGGATCCTCGAGCGTGGCATACGCGTTGGCAAGGAACTGGCCGCCTGCCTTGCCCTGCTCGTCGACCCGCTCGGCAAAGCCCTCGCCGATGCCCTCCCAGAACGCGAGCTCCGAGTCGAGCTGCTGCTGGAAGAACGAGCCGAAGTCCGACGGGAGACCGAGCTCTTGGGCCATCGTCTTCTGCTGGTTCGTCGCGGCGGTCAACTGCCGGGAGAGATGCTGCGCGAACAGCTTGTCGAGCTTGTTCTTGTGCTCGCCCGCGAGCCCGAGACTCTTGTTGACGCCGTCGACCGCGAGGTCGTCGAACTCGCTGTCCTCGACCGGCGGCCCGATCGTGGTCGTGAGCGCCGCCGTGCCCTTGGTGGCCTTCCCGTCCTCGTACGTGCCGGAGACGTTCGTGATCACCACCGCCTCGCCGGGATGAGGCGTCTCCATCC
>DASVEG010000341.1:0-28468 GCA_036380695.1 Acidimicrobiales bacterium | reverse complement strand
GTCCACCGCCCTCGGCCGCCGGTGGCACCCGGGGCAAGGTGGACGCGCCGCCGTCACGCCATCAGTGTGGCTGATAGACCCCGAAAACGCCGCGCAGGACGTCGCTGACTTCGCCCAATGTCGCCCGTGCCCCCAGCGCGTCCTTCATCGGGTACAGCACGTTCTGCGTTCCCCGGGCTGCGCCTTCGAGGTCGCGGAGCGCCGCGTCGACGGCTGCCTGGTCGCGCTCGGCACGAGTCGCGCGCACGCGCGCGACTTGATGCCGCTGCAGCTCAGGGTCGATGGGGAACACCTCGGTCGGCTCCGGCGCGTCCTCCACGTACTTGTTCACGCCGACGATCGTCCGCGACGCGTCGTCGACGGAGCGCGCGTAGTCGTACGCGGCCTGGGTGATCTCGTCCTGCATGTAGCCGGCCTCGATCGCCGCGACGGCGCCGCCCATCGACCGGATCTTCTCGAGGTACTGCCACGCGGCCCGCTCGATCTCGTCGGTGAGCGACTCGACGAAGTACGACCCGGCGAGCGGGTCCGCGGTGTCGACCACGCCCGACTCGCTCGCGATGATCTGCTGGGTGCGCAGCGCGAGCCGCGCCGCCTTGGTCGTCGGCAAGCCGAGCGCCTCGTCGTACCCGTTCGTGTGCAACGACTGCGTGCCGCCCAGCACGGCGGCGAGGGCCTGCACCGTGACGCGCACGAGGTTGTTCTCCGGCTGCTGCGCGGTGAGCGTCGACCCGCCGGTCTGGGTGTGGAAGCGAAGCAGCTTCGACTTCTCGCTCTTGGCCGCGAACTGGTCGGTCATGATCCGCGCCCACATGCGCCGCGACGCGCGGAACTTCGCCACCTCTTCGAAGAAGTTGTTGTGCGCGTTCCAGAAGAACGACAGGCGGGGGGCGAACTCGTCGACGTCGAGCCCGGCTTCGATGGCGGCCTCGACGTACGCGACGCCGTTGGCGATGGTGAAGGCGATCTCCTGCACCGCGGTCGACCCCGCTTCGCGGATGTGGTAACCGGAGATGGAGATCGTGTTCCACTGCGGAAGGTGCTTCTGGCAGTAGGCGAAGATGTCGGTGATGACCCGCATCGACGGGCGCGGCGGGTAGATGTACGTGCCGCGCGCGACGTACTCCTTGAGGATGTCGTTCTGGATCGTGCCGCCGAGGTTCTCCGACGCGACGCCGTTCTCCTCGGCGACGAGTTGGTAGAGGAGCAGCAGCGTCGACGCCGTCGCGTTGATCGTCATCGACGTCGTCACCTGGTCGAGCGGGAGGTCCGCGAGCAGCAGGCGCATGTCGTCGATCGAGTCGATCGCGACGCCGACCTTGCCGACCTCGCCCTCGCTTCGCGGGTGGTCGGAGTCGTAGCCCATCTGCGTCGGCAGGTCGAAGGCGCACGACAGGCCCGTCGACCCCGACGCGAGCAGGAGCTTCCACCGCTCGTTCGTCGCTTCCGCCGTGCCGAAGCCGGAGTACTGCCGCATCGTCCACGGCCGACCCCGGTACATCGTCGGGTACACGCCGCGGGTGTACGGGTAGGCGCCCGGCTCGCCCAGCTGCTGCTCGTACGACCAACCGTCGAGGTCGCTCGGCCGGTAGACCGGCTTGATGTCGATGCCCGAGTCCGAGAAGCGGCGATCGTCTGCGGCGGGCGGCGTCATGCCTTGAGGCTACGGCGCCGCCCGCCGGACTGTCAGACGCAGTACGGGCTGTTCGCGAGCGGCATGCCCGCGATCTGCTCCATCTTCGAGATGCGCGTGCCGGCGACGAATGCCGGGGCGGTTTGCGTGCCGACGACGAGGTGGGTCAGGTCACCGGCCGCCTTGAGGTCGTGGATGCGCACGGCGCTGCCGGAGTCGCCGAGCATCGACGGGCTCGCCCAGTAGAAGGCGTCGGTGTCCCACGAGATCGCGGCGCCTGCACGCGGCGTACCACCCGTGCCGACGGCGAGGCCGTGCCCGTAGTGGAAGACGCCTTCGCCCGCCTCGATCGGGTTGGCGCCGCGCAACACGGTCACGTCGGGCAGCGTGCCGTCACCGACGTACTTGCCACACGGGCCGCCCACCTGGGCGATCGTCGTGTACACCCACGACTGCAGCTCGGGCCGGATCGGGATCAAGGCGAAGTCGTTGCCGACGCCGCCGTCGACGCTCCTCGTCGCGGTGCCGATGTTGACGAGCACCGGCGTGCCGGTCGCGAAGCAGAGGTTGCTCAACGGCACGCACGGGTCCTGGTTCGGGGGTGCGGCGGTGAGCAGGATCACGTCCTGGCCCGTCTCGATGCAATGGCCGGCGGTGCCGATCGCGTAGTTGCCGGGCGTGCCGAAGACGAAGTTCATGGTGCAGCCCGCGGGCGACACCATCCACGAGCCGGGGCGGATCCCGACGTAGCCGGCGGCAGGCACGTCCGCGGGCGGCCCAGGGATCGCCGCGGCCGCGGCCGGCGGTGCCTGCTGCGGCTTGCCCTTGCCGTTGCGGGCCGCCAGCTCGATCTCCGGCGTGAGCCACGTCGGCTTGTCGGACTTCACGGGAATCGCAACGCGGCCGTTCGGCAAGGTCTGCGTGCCCTTGATCGCGACGGGATCGACCGTGGTCGCGTCGGTTCCGAGCGCGGTCGGGGAGGATGCGGTCGCGGGAGCGACCACCAGGAGGAGAGCTGCCAGTGCCGAGCCCACGATGCCTACGGCCAGGAGACTCTTTCGCATACCGGGCGTTCCTTTCGGGAGTCGGCCCCGCCTGGGCCCGCCTAGACCCGCCTGGATCGTCCGGTATGTCCTTCCCCCTGACCGCGGTTCACCCCTCCTGGTGAGGGGCGTGAACTACGCCGAGGCCGCCGGGCCTTCCTTCGGGTGAGGCATGCACAGCTCGTCGTATTCCGCGATCACGATCTCGCCGGCGTTCTCGCCGCACGCGGGGCACTCGGGGTCGCGGGGCACCTTGAACGTGCGGAACGTCTCCTCGAGGGCGTCGTACGCGAGGAGGCGGCCGGCCAGCGAGTCGCCGAGGCCGAGGAGGATCTTGATGGCCTCCATGGCCTGGATCGACCCGACAATCCCGGGCAGCACGCCGAGCACACCGGCCTCGGAGCACGACGGCGCGAGGTCGGCGGGCGGCGGCTCGGGGATCATGCAGCGGTAGCACGGGCCTTCGTACGGAGCGAAGACCGTCGCCTGGCCCTCGAACCGGAAGATCGAGCCGTGCACGACCGGGATGCGCTTCAACAGCGCGGCGTCGTTGACGAGGTAGCGCGTCGGGAAGTTGTCGGTGCCGTCGACGATGACGTCGTAGCCGTCGATGATGTCGAGGACGTTGTCGGCACCGAGCCGCACGTCGTAGGTGACGACGCTGACGTCCGGGTTGAGCGCGGTGAGCGTCTTCTTCGCCGAGTCGACCTTGCGCTCGCCGAGCCGATCCATGTTGTGCAGGATCTGACGCTGCAGGTTCGACGCGTCGACGACGTCCATGTCGATCACGCCGAGCGTGCCGACACCCGCCGCCGCGAGGTACAGCGCCGCCGGCGAGCCGAGGCCGCCCGCGCCGAGAAGGAGCACCTTCGACTCGAGCAGCTTCTGCTGGCCCGCCTCGGCGACCTCGGGCAGGAGGAGGTGGCGCTGGTACCGGTTGCGCTGCTCGGGGGTGAGCGTCTTCGGGGTCGACCAGTTGCGCCCCTCGTTCTTCCACTTGTTGAAGCCGCCGGCCACCGACACCACGTTCGAGTAGCCGAGGAGCTGGAGGGTGTCGGCCGCGAACGCGGAGCGGGTGCCGCCCGCGCAGTAGACGAGCACCTCCGCGTCCTTGTCCGCGACCTTCGACTCGACCTGGCTCTCGAGGTGCCCGCGGGGGATGTGGATCGCGCCAGGGATGGCGCCCTGTTCGTACTCGTCGGGTTCGCGTACGTCGAGCAGCACCGGCGTGGCCGCAGCGACGCGGGCCTCGGCTGCGGCGGTGTCGATCTCGCGGATGCGCGCCTTGGTCTGGCTCAGGAGGTCGCGGAACGTCGGCATGGTAGGTAAAACCCTACCGGATCGGTCAGGATTCCCGAAAGCCCGCGACCGGGTCAGCAGGTGCGGGCGATGAGCACGGCGCACGGCGCGTGGTGCGACACCTTGTTCGGCACCGAGCCGAGCAGGAAGCGCGCCTTCGACGTCATGCCCCGGTTGCCGACGACGACCAGGTCCGCGCCGTGGCCCTCGGCGATGTCGATGAGCGCGTTCGCCGGGTCGCCAGCGCACGCGTAGGTCTCGCACGTGACGCCCTCGGCGCGGATCTTCTCCGCCGCCTCCTCGAGCACCGTGCGGGCCATGGCCGCGGGGTCGATGAGGTCGTGCACGTTGGCGGGCAACGCCTCCGGCACCATCGCGTACGACTCGATGGGGCGGTACGCGCTGACGACGTGGACGGTCGCGCCGCCCAGCTTCGCCAGCTCGGTCGCCTGCCGCACCGCCTCCGCTGCCGTCGGCGAACCGTCGGTACCGACCACGATCGAACGGAACATGCCCATCCCCTTCCCGCAGAGGTCCCGCCAATGGGACGTTCTCGGGCAAATCCTCCGCCACCCCCGCGCGCCCCGTCAAGGATGATGCGCCCATGGAGTTCCAGGACGTCGTGCGCAGGCGCCGCATGGTGCGCACCTTCGAGGACCGCCCCGTCCCTGCCGAGGTCGTCGACCGCATCCTCGACAACGCCCAGCGCGCGCCATCCGCGGGGTTCAGCCAGGGGTGGGCGTTCCTGGTCGTCGAGGCGGCCGAGGACCGCGAGCGCTTCTGGGGCGCGACGTTCCCCGACCGCGGCGCGCGCGACCGCTTCCGGTGGGACGGGCTGTTCGCCGCGCCGCTCGTCGTCGTGCCGCTGTCGCACAAGCAGGCGTACCTCGATCGCTACGCCGAGCCCGACAAGGGGTGGACCGACCGCGACGAGGCTCGCTGGCCCGTGCCGTACTGGGACATCGACACCGGGTTCGCGTCGATGCTCATGCTCCTGACCGCCGTCGACGAGGGCCTCGGCGCGTTGTTCTTCGGGATCTTCCCGGAGCGGATGGCGCGGTTCCGCGCGACTTTCGGCGTGCCCGACGCGTACACGCCCATCGGTGCGATCGCGATCGGGTGGCCGGCGCCGGACGAGCCGTCGCCGTCGCTCAAGCGGGGCCGGCGACCTCGCGACGAGGTGGTCCACCGCGGACGATGGCAGGGAGCACCTCGCTGATCGACGCGCGCAGCACCACGTCCGCATAGCGGTCGAACTCGGTTGGCTCGTTGTTCACGATCACGAGCCGCGCACCCCTGGAGAGGGCGATCGGGACCACCCCGGCCGCGGGCCAGACCCCGAGCGTCGACCCGACAGCGAGCACGAGGTCGGCGCCGGTCGCGCCCTGCTCGGCCCGGATGAGGTCGCCCTGGTCGAGGGGTTGGCCGAAGCTGATCGTCGCCGACTTGAGGATGCCGCCGCAGCTCCGGCACGGAGGGTCGTCCTCGCCCGCCCGCACGCGATCGAGCGCCCGCTGCATCGGCGCCCGCTCGTCGCACGACCAGCACACGACCTCGCGCACGTGGCCGTGGATCTCGACCAGCCGTTCGGGTGTCGTGCCGGCGGCGAGGTGGAGACCGTCGACGTTCTGGGTGACGAGCAGGTGCAGCTTGCCCCGCCGCTCGAGCTCGACGATGGCGTGGTGTCCGGCGTTGGGTCGGGCGCGGAAGATCGGCGAGTCGAGCCGCGACTGCCACGACAGCTTCCGCACGTCGGGGTCGGACAGGTAGTGCTCGAGCGTCGCCATCTTCTCGGCGGCGGGGTTCTTGGTCCACACGCCCTGCGGACCGCGGTAGTCGGGGATGCCGGAGTCGGTGGAGATGCCGGCCCCCGTGACGACCAGGACGCGCTCGGCTTCGTCGACGAGCTGCGCGGCGAGGGCGACCGGTTCTCCTCCGACGGTCGCGTCGTCACCGTCGTCGGCAGCGTCGGCGGGCACGTCGGCGGGCACGTCGGCATCGTCGCGCGAGGGCGACGGGTTCGCGCTTGCCCGCCCGAAGGGCGCCCGCCCGTGCCCGGGCGCGGCTGCCCGCCCGAAGCGCGCCTGCCCGCTGCCGCATCGCGCGTTTCCGCAGTAGTCCGCGCTCGAACACCGTGAACTAAGAACGCGCCCTAAGGCCCGCGGTTGCCACGGTCAACGGTGACGTGTTATGACATGAAAATACATGAACTTCCCCCACCGGACATGCCCCGAGAGTGGGAGCCCCGCCTTGCCCGTCCCCTTCCCGATCGACCCGCCCGACTCGCTCACGATCCTTCCGTGGCCCGACCCGATCATCGACTCGCTGGGCCAGCACCCGTGCTCGGCGTACGTCGAGACGTTCTGGCTCGGTGTCCTTGGCCCGAGCACGACGTGGCTGCTGCGCCACCTCGTCACCACCCTCGAAGCCGCGCCGGAGGGGTTCGAGCTCGCCCTCGAGGACACCTCCCGCCGCTTGGGCCTCGGTGAACGAGGGGGCCGCCACTCGCCGTTCATGCGCACCCTCGGCCGGCTCATCCGCTTCCAGTTCGCGCAGCTCCAGGACGCGACCACCCTCGCCGTCCGCACGCGGGTGCCGCCCCTCACCCGTGGCCAGGTGCAGCGGCTGCCCGAGCTGCTCCAGGTGGCCCACCACAACTGGCAGCAGGAGCAGTTGCGCACGCCGGTGGCCGAGCAACAGCGGCAGCGCGCCCGCCAGCTCGCGCTCTCCTACCTCGAGGTCGGCCTCGGCATCGAGGAGACCGAGCACCAGCTCATGCGCCTCGACTTTCACCCGGCCGTCTGCCACGACGCTGTGCGCTGGGCCGTGGGCCGCCACGAGCGCGCCCTCGCCGCAGTCATGACCGGCTAGCGCGCCCTCCCCCTCGCGCGACGGTCGTTCCGGAGGCAATAGGTGTCGCTAGACGACACCTATTGCCTCCACAACGCGTTCGGCCGCGTCCGCGTGGACGGGACGGTTACGGCGGCGGCTCGTTGGCGAGGCCGGTCTCGACGATGCCGATGAACAGGTCGGCGAGGCCCTTGATCTCCTGGGAGTTGGGACCGAGCGCGGCCTCGACCGGGACCGGGAGTGGTTGGGTGAGCACGTCCAGGTCGCGCTTGTACTGCTCCGCCGTCACGTAGATGAGGCCGGCGATCGCGACCTTGCGGATCTGGTCCTCGATGAACGCCCGGGATGCGGCGGTCAGCCTCGGCGGGTTGCTCCCCGGCTCGATGGCCAGCGCCCGCGTCCCGGCACCCGCGTCGGTCTCGGTCACCTCCACGAACCGGCTGAACCGCCGGCGGGCGGGTGCGTTCGGACCCTCGTAGTAGGCGCGCAGTTGCTCGCTCAACGGCCGACTCTGGTCCCACGAGAACGACAGGTTCACGCCGTCGATGTCGCCGATCAGGTCGGCGCGGGTCGCCGTCTGCGCCACGAACCCGGGCAGGTCCAACGACATGTCACCGTCCCAGTACCACGCGTTCAGGAACTTGTAGAGCGCGCCGCCGAGGTCGCCCGCCCACGTCACGAGCGTGTCGATGCGGAGCATGTCGCCGATCGGCGGCTTCGGGTCCTGTCGACGACCACCCTCGATGCCCGTGATGACGTGGCTGAGCGTCACCATCTCGCCGTTGACCGCAAGACGTGCGCCGGCCTTCAGACGCCCCGCCGCGTAGACGTCGTCGGCGAACAACGGCTTCACGTGCGCGTTGCGACCGAAGGACACCCGGTCGAACTCCCCCGCCGGGTTCAGCACTTTCCGAACCGCGCCGACGAACTCGAGCGACGACGCCGCGGCTGCCTCGCGGGGCTCGATCGTTTCGACGAACCAGCTGAGGTTCGGGCAGATCAGCTGCATCGCGGTGTCGGCGACGGGTGCGTTGGTGCCTCGGATCTTGATCGTTCCCTTGAGCGTGTGCTGCCGCGGACCCGGGGCGAACGAGGCGACGACGGCAGCCTCGAACCGACCGTCCGCGTCGGGACGCACGATCATGCTGATCTCGCCGTTCAGCGACGGGTTGTCGGACTGGGCGAAGTGCACCTGCACCTCGAGTGCCGACAGGGATGGCGGGTTGGCGACCTTGGCCCCGACGAACACCCTGCCCTCGAACACGACGCGCAGTGGGTCGGGAAACTCGACGAACGTCTCGACGAACACGCCAGCCTTGGGCCCACGCATCGAAACGCGCGCCGACGTGCCGGAGAGGCGGACCGAGTCGGGCCACGCATAGATCACCCTGGCGCCGCCGCTGAGCACGCCGCGTAGCTCCGCCGTCACGGCCTTCCATTGGGTGATCGACCGGAGCGTCATCGCCCGACCACGCGGTAGGAGTAGCGGTGGATCTCACGCCCGCTGGCGTCGCGCAGGATGGCGCTGTCGCCGGTGTTGGTCCACACCGCTTGTTTCCGGTTCCAGTACACGCGCTCGCCGTCGTCGGTTCCCGTGCCGCTGTAGAGGCGCACCGCCGATCGCGCCGCGATGGTACGCGGCCCGAACGTGTACCGGTGACCGAAGAGGTCTTCGATGGTCCACCCCTCGACGTCGACGGGGTCCCATGCCTCGTTGCGGATGAGCGCGTACTCGTGCTTGATGTCGGGACCGGCGGGGTCGAACACGACCTGCTCGACGACCACCTTCGGAACCGATCGGGTCACGAAGAAGACCACGCGATCGCTGTCGCGCCTCGTGTCGCCGTCGGCGACCGCGACTTCCACGACGTTGAGCCCGGACATGCCGCCGACGATGGGGTCGCCGGTCATCGGGTCGAGCCCGAGCGCGACCGCCTCCTGCTCGGCTTCGACGGTGAGCTCGTCGAGCGACCGCACGCGGGGTGCCGCGGCGCGCACCTCGAAGGAGCTGGCTGCGACGCCCCGCACGTGCTCGGAAACGGTCGTGGTTCCCGCCCGCATCGCGGCGATCGACGCGCCGACCTCGACTCGTGCTCCGAGCGGGCCATCGTCGTCGGCGTCGAACGTGACCCGGGACGCTGCACCGACCCGAGCGAGCACCGCGCTGTCCTCGACGAGCCGCAGCGGCACCGGCGCCTTCGCAGGCAGCACGACGTGCGCGACCGCGGGCGCGGGGATGAGGATCAACGACAGCGTGACCCCGTTGGCGTCCTCGTACCAACGCGACGCGTCGTAGCGGTACACGTGGCCGTTGACGCGGACCACGATCCTCGGCTCCACGCCGAGGGTCGACTCCACGAACGACCGGTTGGCGCCCGTGACCCGGATGCGCACGGTCGCGTGCCCGCCGACAGCGGCGTCGTGCGCGGGCGACTCGATCTCCGCGCGCAGCGCGCGGCCGGGCACCATCCGCGCCGCGTCGGCCTGCGCGAGCTGCTGTGCGGCAACGCCGGCCTGGAGCTGCTGGACCGTCGCTTCCTCGGCGCGCACGGCGCGGAGGCTCGCGGTCGCGCTGCTCGCCACGTTCACCGACTGGTGGAACACGGGGTCGCCGAGCACGACGTCGCCGAAGATCCCGAGGATCTTGCCCGTCGGGATCGTGATGCGGCCGGCGTCGAAGATCTTCGCCCCGAACGCCCACAACGCGAGGTCGAAGTGGATGTCGAGCCCGGACGACGACTCGATCTTGCGCCGGACTTCCTGGCGGACCGCGTCGGGGTTCGACAGCGCCGCGCTCGCGCTCGACAGGGCCTGTTCGGCCCAACCGGCGACCGACGACAGCAACGCGAGCGGCGCGTCGAGCATCCACCTCACGGCGTCGAACACGGTGTTGTAGAGGTTGCGGAGCTCGTTCTGCGCCCACTCCGGCATCCACGCGATGACCGGATCGAGCAGGCTGCGGCCGAACGCCCTCACCTTGGCGACGATGGCAGCCACGAGCGAGCGCACGTGCTCGGCGGCACCGCGGATGTGCCCGGCAACCTGCGCGGCCAGCTGGAGGCCTTGGGCGGCGAGTACGCGGGCCCGGTCGGCGAGCTCGCGCGCGGTATTGGCCAGGAGCGCGAGCCCCTTCTGCACGGCTTCGACGACCGCCTTGGCGCCTTCGTAGATCGCGACGGCCAGCCGCTTCGCTTCGTGCACGAAGTGCATGGCGACGAGCTCGAGCGCGCGCGGCACGACGAACCCCGCGATCGCCCACGCGCCGTCCTGGACGCGAGCGAGGGCCGCGTCGAGATTGTCGGCCGCGGGCGCGGCGTCCGTCGTGAGCAGCGTGTCCATCGCGGCGTCGAAGCCCGCATCGGTGGCCAGCCCCATGCGGATGAGCTGCCCGAGCACGTCCATCAGCGGCTCGCGTTGCTCGTCGTTGACGAGCGACATCACGTCGGCCGCCAGCCGGAGCAACCCCTTGACGTCGTCGATGTTGAGCGAGACCGGGAGCACGGCGCGGGCGGCGACCGTGGCGATGGCGCCGAACCCGCTCCACTCCTCGTCGATGTCGTCGATGATCGCGAGGACGGCGTTCGTGGCCTCCTCGGCCTCGTTGAGCGCGTGCTCGAGGAGCACGTCGACGGTCGCGATCGTGAGGCGACCCACCAGCTGGAGCAGCAGCGCCGAGACCGCCTCGCGCATCCGGCGCACGTCCTCCTCGTCGTCGAGCGTCGCGAGCGCGGGCAGCACGACGCCGGGAAGCGCGACGAGCATCGGCGTGACCAGCTCGTCGATCACCAGGTGCAGGCCCTTGGCGTTCGGTTGCTGTGCCTTCATCGGCGCGAGCAGCCGGGGGACGACCTCGTCTCGAACGGCCGCGCCGAGCGCGGTGCCGACCCGCGTGGCCAGCGCGGCGCGCGTGTCCGGCGACGCCGGCGTGCCGCGGAGCGCGACCCGCAGGAGGTCACTGGGAAGGCCGCCGAGCAACCCGGACAGCCAGTCGATGCCATCGGCCAGCTCGGGCGCGAACGAACGCAGCTCGTCGAGGATGTGCGTCTCCTCGACGAGGAACTCGACGAGGTCGGCCAGCGTGACCGCGCGCCCGGGAGCCATGCCGATGCGCCTGGCGACGTGCGCGGCGAGCGCGCTCCCGACGGGGAACGGCGCGGCGGCCGCGCCGAACAGGTCGTTCACGTCACGGTCGGGGGCGTCGTACCAATGGCTCACCCGCTCGGCGAGCACGGCCGCGGTCCAGAGCGCGGCTGCGGCATCGAGCGCGGCGCTGGCGTCGAACCCGCCGCCACGCGCCAACGCCTCCACTGCGGCGACGACGGGTGCGATCGCGGCGATGAACGCTTCTGGCGTTGCCGCATCCGTCGCGGCCAGCGTGTCGAGCGCCGCGTCCAAGTCGTCGAGGGCAGCGAGCATGGCGACGCGCTGCGCTTCGTCGACGTTCAGTTGTGGACCGACGAGGCCGCGCACCTGGCGGCCGAGCTCCGCGAACGCCATCTCGGCGAGGGCTTCGAGCACGACCGTCTGCGTCTGCTGGAAGAGCGCGTCGAGGACGGCGTCGTTGCTCGCGTCGCGTGCCTGCGCACCGTCGGGCGACCCTACGAGCTCGAGGCCGATGCGGAACAACGTCCGCGTGGCGAGCGGCACGGAGACGCGAGCGGCGGTCAGCGCCGCGCCCGCGACGATCCGTTCCGCGTCCGGCCTCGTTGCGAAGTGCCGCTCGGCCTGGTCGAGCACCACGTCGGTCAGCGCTCCGGCCAAGCGATCGAGGAGCCGTGCGGGATCGGGGATGCCGATGTTGGCGACGAAGTCCTTCCCGCTGCCGAAGCCGAGGCCTGCGCCGTAGCCGACGCGGAACGCGAACCCCGGACCACCGGCGACGTTGGGCAGCAGCGATCCGGAAAGCACGGCCTGGCCGTGCACCTGCGCGGCGAAGGCGACCCTCGCCCACAGCCCGGCCGAACACTCGACCTCGTCGAAGAAGACCGTCAGCAGTTCGTCGAGCGGGCTCGGCACGCGCAAGCCGACGCGGCGGTACAGCTCGCCGAGCTCGAGGCTGATCGCGAGGCTGGCGTACGCCGCGGCTTCCGCTTGCGCCTGGAACCGCACGACGAGACCCGCCTCGTCGAACAGGTCGATGGGCACCATCGCCTGCACGGCGAGCCCGGCGCGAGCGGATACGCCCGCGCTCAGCTTGCCGCTGAGCTCACCGCCTATCGCTCCTTGGGCCGACGCTTCGAAGTCGAAGCCGAGCCGGAGGTCGAGCCCCCTGCGCAACTCGACCGACGCCGTGGCCGACGCTCGCGCCGCCGCGTTCGTTCTTGCGATCCCCCCATCGGGCGTGGTGGCCGCGAGGGAGAAGAGGTCGACCCGTTGAGGCACGCCGTTCCTTCCGCCGAAGAATGGGCGGGCATCATGGCAGACCGCGTCAGCCGTTGCCGCGCCGCTGCCACGCGTCGACCGCGGCTGCGAGGCGCTGCGCGCCGCTCGCTTGCGCGGCGGAGTCCTTCGACGTCTCGAACACGAGGAAGAAGCGGTCGGCGCGCACGAACGCGACGCCGTGCGCGACCTCGCCGCCGGCCGCGCCGGACGAGCCCTGGCTGAAGCCGCGACCGGCCTCCGGTGCCTCGAGGCCGTAGACGCGCGCCCCCCTGCCTTCGAGGGTGATCATCCCGTCGACGAGGTACGCGGCCGCGTCGCCGCCCGACGCGAAGCGATAGACCGCGGCGTACGCGACCCGCCCGTCCGGCGCGCGCCACGCACGCGCGTGGCCGCGGACGAAGCGGCGCGTCTCGAGCAGCGCGCGCTCGGCCGACGCATCTCGTTCCGCGGCCGCGGCGCGTGCGAGGTCGAGCGGGCCTAGGCGGGGCGACGACTCGTCGGCCACGCGCTCGTACCCGCCGCCGACCTCAGCGGGCAACGACGCCGCGAGCGACTCGTCGACCGGGGCCGGCCCGAGGGTCGTCGACGTGGTCGGCGAGGTCGTCGTCGTGGAGCGACGCGCCGGTGCCGGCGTGGCGTCGCCGTCGCGACCCGCCACCGAGCCGTCGTCGCCGAACGGCGCGACGAAGGCGACCGCGGCCACCACCAAGCCGATCGCCGAAAGCGCAGCGACCGCCGCCCGCTCGTTCCCGCGCAGCCGCCCCGCCTTCGTCCCCGCGGCCAGCATCACGACGATCCTCGACGCGCCGAACACCGCGCCGGCGGCGGCCGACGGCCCAACTCCGGCGAGCGCACCCAACACGGCAGCCACCCACCACCACCACGTCCGGAGGATCGTGAGCGGGCCGACGCCGAGACGGGAGCCGTACAGCACCGCGGTCGTCCGCGCCGAGAAGACGCGGCCCCACAGCTGCGGCACCTGCCGGCGAACTGAGGGCGGGGGGACACGCGACGCGTCGAGCACCACCGCGGCGCCGGCCACCGCAGCGAGCACCCACCCGTCGACGTCCAGGCCGGCGCCATCGACACCGGCGACGAGGGCGACCGCGCCCAGGGCGAATCCCGCAAGCGCGCCGGACACCGCCGACGACCCCGTCAGCAACCCAGCCACAATCACCCGCTCACGCCCCCGCACGGAGGGCACAACCGTCTCCGCGACGGACAGCCCTCAGGGCGACCAGAGCGAGCGCAGCGCGGCGAGCAGGGCGGCGACGAACGCCACCGCCGCGGTGACCGTGACGGTCAAGGCGCTAGTCGCCCGACGTCAGGTCGCCGGCGCGCCCGGTCCAGTACCGCTCGTCGACGGCGTCGGCGCGGACGGGAGGTGCGACGGAGCGGCGAGCCAGGCCGATGGGCCGCTCCGGCTCCGGTTGCTCGATGACGGGCAACCCTTGGCCGGCCACGCCGATCAGCTTGTGCGCGTCGAACCCGTTCACGATCGACTGCGCCTCGTAATACGCCTCGGTGGTGAGCCCGTTGGTCGCGCCGCAGAGCGCGCCGGCACGGAAGCGGTCGCGCGAGAGGAAGAGCGAGTCGCGCACGCCGTCGAGCCCGCCGGGCGGGTGCACGAGGATCGGCCCACCGGCGGCGAGCGCGGCCGACACGGGGAGCACGCCGACGGCGATCAGCGCGAAGCGTCCACCGTCGACGCCTTCGACTCGGAAGGCGACGTCGAAGATCTCGCGCGACAGCGATGCCCAGTCGGCCCCGCGGAACGGGTGGCCGCCTGCGACCTCGCCGGCCCGCGCCGACGCTTCCGGACCGACGAGGTACGTGAGCACCGGCCGCGGCGACCCGGCGACCGCGCCGGACGCGAGCGCCTTGGCGCGGTCGACGCCAACGACGACCGGGTAGCCCTTGGCCGCAGCCAGCGCAGCACCGAGGGGAGCCGCGCTGGCGGACAACCCGTGTGGCTCGACGCACACGACACGCCGCGCACCGGCGGCGAGGAACTGCGCGGTGACGTGTTCCGACACCACGACGGCGCCGGCGCCGCCGAGGTACCGCTCGGTCGTCAGCCCGTACCGCCGCAGCCCGGCCTCGATACCAGGACGGGCCGGGCCGACCAGCACCGCGGACGACGCGCCGAGCCGCTGGATCTCCGCGATGGTCTGGATGGCGAGCGCGTCGCCGCTCGTCAGCAGCAACGGCGCGCCGGCCTTCGCGGCCGCTGGCGCGGCGGCCGCCGCGAGCACCTGGTCGGCCGCGTCGGTGAGCCACACCGACCTCGCCTCGCCCGCGGGGAACCGCATGCGCGACGCACCGGCGGACACCGTCACGGGATCGTCCGACCCGACCCTCCGCAACGACACGACCTGCACGCGCGGGTCGGCACCGCAGCTCTCGACGATGCAGAGCACGTTCGTGCCGCTCGGGCAGTACCCGTGCACGTTCGGGTGGTTCGCCCGGCAGCAGTCGCAGATCTTCTTCAGCTCGCCGCCCGCGCAGCAGCCGGTCGCGTACCAGCACCAGCCCCAGACGTCGTCGCAGTCGTAGGTCGGGCATTTCGGCGACACGCCCGACTGCCCGCACACGCGCGCTTCGGCGTCGGTGGCGACGAGCACGGTCGCGAGCGACGATCCTCCGGCCACGAACACCGCGCCCCGCCCGACGCGGCCGAGGAACGAGCGGCGCGTCGTCCGCCGCGCGAGCCAGCGCGCCGCGCCTTCGGTGATGTGGTCGAGGCGCGGCTCAGGCACTCGCCAGCGCCTCTTCCAGGAGTACCTCGACCTGTTCGAGGGAGTTAGCCACGCCCTTCCCCCGCACTACGCCGTCGCGGCCTACGGCGACGAGGTAGGGCGTCGAGCGCACGCCGAAGGCGGAGAACACGGCGCGCGTGTCGTCGCCCATCGACACCTCGACGAGCTTCACGTCGCCGTACTGCTCCTCCAGCGCCCGCAGCGACGGGGAGAGCTCGCGGCACACCGAGCACGTCGGCGAGGTGAACGTCACCAGCGTCGCGGCCGCGTCGCCGTACGCCACGGCGGGGACGGGCGGCGCCTCTGCGCCCTGTTCCGGTCCTTCGCCCGCGGGGTGCACGCCGAGCGGTTGCAGCCGAGCGTGGAGCACGCCGACCTGCCGCAGGAGGGCGACGACGACCACCGAGAGGAACAGCACCGCGACCCACAGCAGCACGTAGCTGACGACCCAGACGCCGCCGGTCATGCTGCGGGCGCGTCGGGAACGGGCGGCCACAGCGGGCCGTCGCGGCGGAGGTCGAGCAACGCACCGACGACACGCGCCATCGCCGCGACGACGGTGACGGCGACGAGCGCGGGGAGCGAGGGCAGGGCCCCGCCCGCGAGCGGCTCGGGAGCGGTCGTGGCGAGCAGCGCGGCGACGAGGAGGAGCGCGTTGCGCGCCACGTCGGTCGTCGACACGGGCGCGGTGCGAGCCGACCCGAAGCACGCGCACGACGCTGTCGCACCGCGCGCGACCGCCGCGACCAACACGGCGGTGAACGCGACGAGGGCGCAAGCGGCGGCCCATCCCGCGCGGGCCGGTGCCACGACGAGCGCGACGGCGAGCGCGACCTCGGCGACGGGCACGCCGCGCGCGAGCACGGAGGGAGCGCGGAGGCCGAGCGACGCGAACGAGCGGGCCGTGGTTCGCGGCGAACGCACCTTCGCGATGCCGGCCAACGCGAACACCAATGCCACCGCGAGCGCCGCGGCTTCCCCGAGCTCGCCCCTCATCGCGACGCGACCACGTCGACGATCGGCGCGGGCTGGGGCTCGCCGCCCGCCGAACCGTGGAAGCCGACGTTGCCGAACGCGAAGACCCCGCCGTCCGCGGCGACCAGCCAGTACCCGCTTCCGTCGGCGTTCGACGCCATGCCGACGATCGGCGAGTTGAGCCGCATCGACCCGGTCGATCCGTGGAACGCGGCGTCGCCGAAGGAGAAGATGCCGCCGTCGGTGGCGACGAGCCAGTAGCCCCTGCCGCTCGGCGTCGGCTCCATGCCGACCACCGGCTTGTTCAGCTTCATCGCGCCGGTGGAACCGTGGAAGGCGGCGTCGCCGAAGGAGAAGATGCCGCCGTCGGCCGCGACCATCCAGTAGCCGCGGCCGGTGGTGGTGGAAGCCATCGCGAGCATCGGCGCGTTGAGGCGGGAGCCGGCGAACGAACCGTGGTGGCCCGCGTCGCCGAAGTTGGAGATGCTGCCGTCGGACCCCGTCAGCCAGTACCCGCGGTCGGTCGGCGTCGACGCCATGCCGACGATCGGCGCGGGGAGCGGACGTCCCGCGGGGCTGCCGAGGAAGGGCGCGTCGCCGAACACGTAGACGACGCCGTTGCGCGCCGCGAGCCAGTACCCGGCGCCGGTCCGCATCGCGGCGATGGCGGGGATCGGGTCGGGCACCCCTCCGCCGGTGTCGCCGTGGTCGGCCGCGCCGCCGTAGTTGAGGACGACGCCGTCCGACCGCACGAGCCAGTACCCCGGGCCGGCGGCGGCCGCCGGCGTGCGGTCGGCGACGGCGACGGCGCACACCACGAGCGCGACGCAGAGGGCGAGACGGAGTGCGGCGGGACGGCGGCGGGACATCCGCCAGCGACGATAGCGACGCGCGCGACTCGTTTTGTGCACCGTTGCCGTGTCATTCCATGGCAACGGTGCACAAAACGGTCAAGACGTCAGCGACGTGGGCGGGCGGGCTTGCGGTAGGTGGAGACGAGCTCGAGGAGGGTGCGGACGCCGTACCCCGTTCCGCCCTTCGGGAGGTAGGAGTCCTCGTCGCCGCGGAAGGCGGGGCCGGCGATGTCGAGGTGCACCCAGGGGATGCCGTCGACGAACTCCTGCAGGAACAGCGCGGCGGTGATCGAGCCGCCCTTGCCGCCGGACGCGCCGATGTTCTTGATGTCGGCCACTTCGGAGTCGATGTGCTTGCGGTACTGCTTCACCAGCGGCATGCGCCACAGCGGCTCGCCGGCGCGCTCGGCCGCGGCCGCCACCTGGTCGGCGAGGTCGTCGTCGTTTGCGAACAGGCCGGCGACGTCGTTGCCGAGCGCGACGGTCATCGCCCCCGTGAGGGTCGCGAGGTCGACGATCGCGTCCGGCTTCTCCTCCGCGGCGAGCGACAACGCGTCGGCGAGGACGAGGCGGCCCTCGGCGTCCGTGTTCAACACCTCGACCGTCTTGCCGTTGCGGATGCGGAGGACGTCGCCGGGCTTCGTCGCCTTGCCGCTCGGGAGGTTTTCGGTGCACCCCGCGAGGCCGACGACGCGCACCTTGGGTGCGACGGCGGCGACCGCGGCCATGGCACCGATCACCGCGGCGGCGCCCGCCATGTCGCACTTCATCGTCATCATGCCCTCGCCGGTCTTGATCGAGAGGCCGCCGGAGTCGAAGGTGATGCCCTTCCCGACGAGGAACACCGTGCCGCGAGCCCCCGACGGCGCGTAGGTCAACCGGATGAGGCGGGGCGGTTCGTCCGACCCTGCCGCGACACCGCCGAGGCCTCCGAGGCCCTCGGACGCGACGCGCTCCTCGTCCCACACGTCGACGTCGAGACCGTTCGCTTCCGCGACCGAGCGCGCGACCTCCTCCATCCGCCGCGGCGTCATCGCGCCGGGCGGCTCGTTCACGAGGTCGCGCGCCAAGGCGACGGCGGACGCAACCGCCGCCCCGCGGTCGAGGCCGCGTTGCGCGGCAGCGCCGGCACGCGTCACCAGCGTGAACGACTCGACGGCGCACGGCTTCGGGTCGCTCTTGTAGGTGCCGAACCGGTAGCTCGCGAGCGCGGCACCCTCGGCGATCGCCTGCGCGGCGCGCGCCTTGTCGAGCTCGGCCGGCGCGGCGTCGAGCAACGAGGCGGCGATCGACGTCGCGCGCCACGACGCCTTGACGGTCGCCGCAGCCGCCCGCCTGAGCGCCTCGGCGTCGACGGCGGCTCGCGCGCCGACGCCGATCGCGAGGATCGTGGTGCCGTCGTCGGCCATCAACGCCTCGGTCTGCCCGGGCTTGCCTTCGAAGCCGCGGGTCGCGAGGAAGGCGGCGTCGAGCTCGGCCCCCGAACCGGCGACGTCGCCGCCTTCGAAGACTGCGATGGCGAGCACCGCGGCGTCGGTCGGCACGTCGCGGTTCGTAGAGAACGTGATCGGCATCAGGTGCCCCTCTCGGTGGGTGGCTTCGCGGAAACGTGCTCGCCCTCCTGCCAGCGGGCCGCGGCCCACAGCAGGCTGGAGAGCCGGTTCAGGTACGGAACGACAGAAGACCCCTCGACCGCGACGGCGACGGCTCGCCGCTCGGCCCGTCGCACGACCGTACGCGCCACTTCGAGCAGCGCGGATGTTCGGTTCTGGCCGGGCAGGACGAATTCGCTCGGCATCGCGAACCGGCGGCTCAGGTCGTCGGTGCGCGCGCCCACCCGCTCGACCATGGCTTCGGTGACGAGCGTGACGCCGGGCGACAGCTTCCTGCGGTTCTCCGGCAGCGTCGCCAGCTCGGCCATGAGGACGTACAGGTCGCGCTCGACCTCCAGCAGCAACTCGTCGAGCTCGTCGCCGCGCGTTGCTTCGGCGCGGGCCGCGCCGATGGCCGCTTGCGCCTCGTCGACGGTGCCGTACGCCTCCGGCGCGTCGGCGTCCTTGCGCACGCGGCCGCCGAAGTACAGCCCGGTGGTGCCGTCGTCGCCCTTCTTCGTGTAGAAGCTCATCGTCGGCCGCGGAGACTACGGGCGATCCCGGCCGGGGCGCACGGTGACGAGCATCGCGACCGCGCCGGCCGCCGCCGTCCCCGCCATCGCCGCGCCCACCCCGGTGGACTCCGCGACGCGGGACACCACAAGCGCGAGCGGCACGATAGGGAACAACGTGGTCACCGCCGACGCCGCTCCCGCCAGCTCGGGAACCGCGACGAGTGAGCGCGACTTCGCGATAGGCCACAGCATCGTTCGAGCGAACGCGAGAGGTACGCCGACGACAACCCGTCCCGCGATCCCGGGCGCGACGACCCACAGCACGGGGAGCACCACGAGCGTCGCGACGGCGACGGCGAGCACGGCGTCGGCCGAATGGCGCTGCAACCACCGGTCGAGCACTACCAGGGCGACGAGGTCGACGACCTGCTCCGCTGCGGCCCACAGCGCAACGCCGCCCTGGCTGATGCCGACGGTCTCGTGCAGCCACACGTACTTGAGCACGAACGCCGCCTCGAACACGTCGAACCAGAAGAGGAAGAGCAGCCAACGGCGCGCTTCGGCGTCCGCGACGACGAGCCGCACGTTGCGAACGATCGACCGCAGGACCGACGACGCAGCGGCCGACCCCGGCGACGGCTCCGCTCGCACGCCAGGGGGTTGCGGGAAGGCGGTCGCGGCGATGGCCCAGCCGTAGACCACCGCGGCGACGCCGAGCGCGGCGACGACCCACCGCCACGAGACGCCAGCCCACACCGCGCCCGCGATGCACGCGGGGCCGACCATCGCACCCACCGTGTCGAGGAAGGTCGCCCGGCTGTACGCACGCTCGGCGTCGCCCGCGAACGCTTCGACGACGACGACGTCCGCGGTGTGCGCGAGCGGTCCGCTGCCGAGGCCGTACACGCCGAACCCGAGCAGCAGCACCGCATAGGTGTGGGCCGCCCCCATCACGAGCATCGAGATGCCGACGGCGACGGCGCCGACCGACAGCAAGACGCGCCGCGACCGCAGGTCGATGAGCGCGGCAGCCGGCGGCTCGACGACGAGCGCGACCCACTCGAGCACCTGCGTGAGCAGGCCGACCTGCACGAGGCTCAACCCGAACGCTCGCCGGAACGTCGGCGCGAGCACCGTCCACGCCCCGCTCAGGACCTCGTCGAAGAAGCGCGCGCTGAACGCGAGCGCGACGGCGCGATCGGACACGCCAGCCCGCCGGTCGAGACGGTCGAGCCGGGTGAGCCGAACGAACCGTGACGCGATCACGCGATCACACCGCGGGCGGGGTGGTCAGCGGTCCTCGACGATGCGGCCGTCGTCGACGCGCACGACGCGGTCGACGGCGACGGCGTCGAGGAACCGGCGGTCGTGGGTGACGAGCAGGAGCGTCCCCTCGTATCCCTCCAGCGCGCGCTCGAGCTCTTCGATGGCCGCGAGGTCGAGGTGGTTCGTCGGCTCGTCGAGCACGAGGCAGTTCACGCCCGTGGCCATGAGCGTGGCGAGCAGCGCGCGCGTGCGTTCGCCGGGAGACAAGCGGTCGCCGGGGCGGTCGACGTGCGACGCGCCGAGCCCGAACTTGGCCAGCAACGACCGCGCCTCCGCCAGCGCGGGCACCGCGGCCTCGCGTTGGAACGCGGCGAGCACCGGCTCTGGCGTCGCGAACAGGCCGCGCTCCTGGTCGAGGCGCCCCGGCCGCACGCCAGGTCCCAGGTAGCGCGAACCCGACTCGAGCGGGAGCTCGCCGAGCAGCGCTCGCAGCAACGTCGTCTTGCCGCTGCCGTTCGCTCCCAGCAGCGCGACCCGCTCCGCCCACCCGACCTCCAGGTCGACGGGCCCGAGCGTGAACGACCCGAGTCGCACGACGGCGTGTTCGAGGCGGGCCACGACGTCGCCGCTGCGGGCCTCCGGCGTGAGCTGCAACCGCAGCTGCCACCCTTCCCACGGCTTCTCGACCGCGTCGAGCCGTTCGAGGCGCTTCTCGGTGACCTTTACCTTGCCCGCGAGCTTCTCCGTGCGGTTGATGCGGAAGTCGCGCTGCGCCTTGTCGTTGTCGCGCGGCGCCTTCCTCTCCTTCGACACGCCGCTCACCGCCCACTGCTGCTGCTCGCGCAGCCGCTCGGTGAGGCGCTTCCGCTCCGCCTGGTACGTCGAGAACGCCTCGTACTGCTGCGACCGGGCCAGTTCGCGTTGCCCGACGTAGTCGCTCCATCCGCCCGCGTACTCGACGGCGCGGTGCGTCTCCTCCTGCAGCTCGACGATGCGGTTCACGGCACGGTCGAGGAACGCCCGGTCGTGGGACACCACGAGCACGCCTCCCTGCAGCCCTTCGATGAACTGCTCGAGCCGGACGAGCCCGTCGAAGTCGAGGTTGTTCGTCGGCTCGTCGAGGACGAAGACGTCGTAGCGCGACAGCAGGATCGCGGCGAGGGCGGCGCGGGCCTGCTGCCCTCCCGACAGCGACGCCACCTCGACGTCGAGGCGATCGGCGGGGAGGTCGAGGTCGGCGCACACCTCCGCGGCGCGCGCGGCAAGATCGTCGCCTCCGAGCGCGAGGAAGCGCTCGAGCGCCTCGGTGTACGCGTCGACCTGAGCGGGCTCGGTCTCCAGCGCGAGCGTCAACCGGTCGAGCTCGCCCTCGGCCCCGGCCACCCCCGTGCGGCGGGCCAGGTACGCGCGCAGCGTCTCCCCCTCGCGCGGCTCGACTTCTTGCGGCAGCCACCCGACCGTCAAGCCGCGCGGCGCGTGGTCAACGGTGCCGCCGTCGGGTTCCTCTGCGCCCGCGAGGATCCGGAGCAGGGTCGTCTTGCCGATGCCGTTCGGGCCGACGAGGCCGGTGCGCGTGCGCGGGCCGATCACGAGCGACACCCGGTCGAGCACGAGTTGGCCGCCGTACGACTTGGAGATGGAGCGGGCGGTCAGCACGGGCGGGAAAGCGTACGGGGTACGCGCGGCCGCCCTCGTAGACTTCCCGGGTGCCCCGCTACCTCGACATGGTTCGCGAGCGCGTCGTCGTCTTCGACGGTGCGACCGGGACGAACCTGTTCCGGAGGAACCTCACCGCCGACGATTACGGCGGTGCGCACTTCGAAGGGTGCCCCGAGATGTTGTGCGAGGTGCGGCCCGACGTGGTCGCCGACCTCCACCGCTCGTTCTTCGAGGTCGGCGTCGATGCGGTAGAGACGAACAGTTTTGGCGGCTCGCCCATCACGCTCGCCGAGTACGGCATCGCGGACCGCGCCGAGGAGCTGAACCGCAAGGCCGCGGCGATCGCGCGCGAGGTGGCGGACGGCTACGACGGGTTCGTCGCCGGCTCGATCGGCCCGGGCACCAAGCTGCCGACGCTCGGCCAGATCCGCTTCGCCGACTTGCGCGACGCGTACGAGGTGCAGGCGCGCGGGCTCCTGCTCGGCGGCGTCGACCTGTTCCTCATCGAGACGAGCTACGACCTGCTGCAGCTCAAGGCCGCTGTCGTCGCGTGCCGGAAGGCGATGCACGCGGTCGGCCGCGAGGTCGCCATCCAGACTCAGGTCACGATGGAGCTGACCGGTCGCATGCTCGTTGGCACCGAGATCGGCGCCGCCCTCACCGCGCTCCTCGGGCTGCGTCCCGACGTCGTCGGGCTGAACTGCGCCACGGGGCCGAAGGAGATGAGCGAGCACCTGCGCCACCTCGCGCAGCAGTGCCCCGTTCCCATCTCGTGCCTGCCGAACGCGGGCCTCCCGTCGGTCGTCGACGGCCGCGAGCACTACGACCTCTCGCCTTCCGAGCTCGCCGAGCACCACGCGCGGTTCGTCACCGAGTTCGGCGTGTCGGTCGTCGGCGGCTGTTGCGGCACGACGCCCGAGCACCTCGCCGCAGTCGTCGAGCGGTGCCGCGACCTCACGCCGCTCGCGCGCACGCCGAAGCTCGAACCAGGCGTGGCGTCGATCTACAGCCACGTCGCGTACGACCAGTCGCCGTCGTACCTCGCGATCGGCGAGCGCTGCAACGCCAACGGTTCGAAGGCGTTCCGCGAGGCGATGCTCGCCGAGGACTGGGACACGTGCGTTCGCATCGGACAGGACCAGGTCCGCGAGGGCGCCCACGTCGTCGACCTGTGCGTCGACTACGTCGCACGCGACGGCATCGCCGACATGGACGCGCTCGCGTCGAGGTTCGCGACGCAGGTGACCGTCCCGGTGATGCTCGACTCGACCGAGCCGTGGGTGATCGAAGCAGGGCTCCAATGGATCGGCGGCAAGGCGATCCTCAACTCGGCCAATCTCGAAGACGGCGACGGGTCGGGCACGAGGTGGGACAAGGTCATGTCGCTCGCACGCGACTACGGCGCCGCCGTCGTTTGCATCTGCATCGACGAGACGGGCCAGGCGCGCTCACCAGAGCGCAAGCTCGAGATCGCGCGCCGCATGCGCGACCTCGCCGTCGAGCGCTACGGCATCCCGCCCGAAGACCTCTTCTTCGACGCCAACACGCTGACGGTCGCGACCGGTATGGAGGAGTCGCGCCGCGACGCGGCCGACACCATCGAGGGCATCCGTCTCATCAAGGAACAACTGCCGGGTGTGCACACGTCGCTCGGCGTCTCGAACGTGTCGTTCGGCCTGAACCCCGCAGCGCGTCACGTCCTCAACTCGGTGTTCCTCCACGAGGCCCAGCAGGCTGGGCTCGACGCGGCGATGATCCACCCGGCGCGCATCCTTCCGCTGAACCGCATCGACGAACGACACCTCGAGATCTGCCGCGACGTCGTGTGGGACCGGCGGCGCGAGGAGGACGGCTACGACCCGTTGACTGCGTTGATGGACGCGTTCGAAGGCGTCACCGTCGCGGCGAAGGTGGTCGAGGATCGCTCGTCGTGGCCCGTCGGCGAACGGCTCAAGGCGCGCATCGTCGACGGTGACCGCGACGGCCTCGACGCCGACCTGCAGGAAGCGCTCGCGTCCGGCATCGCCGCGATCGACATCATCAACGACCACCTGTTGTCGGGCATGAAGGTCGTCGGCGACCTCTTCGGCTCCGGCCAGATGCAGCTGCCGTTCGTGCTGCAGTCGGCCGAGACGATGAAGTCCGCGGTCCGGTTCCTCGAGCCGCACATGGAGAAGGCCGACGCCGGGGGCAAGGGCCGGATCGTGCTCGCCACCGTCAAGGGCGACGTGCACGACATCGGCAAGAACCTGGTCGACATCATCCTGACGAACAACGGCTACACCGTCTACAACCTCGGCATCAAGGTGCCGCTCACCGACATGGTCGAGAAGGCCATGGAGGTCGGAGCAGACGCCATCGGCATGAGCGGCCTGCTCGTGAAGTCGACGCTCATCATGCGCGACAACCTCGAGGAGCTGAACACGCGCGGGCTCGCGATGGAACTGCCGGTCCTCCTCGGTGGTGCCGCGCTGACGCGCACCTACGTCGAGCGCGACCTGCGCGCGATCTACGACGGCCGCCTCTTCTACGGCAAGGACGCCTTCGAGGGCCTGCGCACGATGGACCGGCTCATGGAGCTCAAGCGCGGCGACGGGCTCGACTCCGACCCGAGCTTCGGCGTCGAGCCGGGCGGCCGCGATCTCCCGGAGCGCGCGTCGTCGATCCGCGCCCGCGCGGACCGTTCGAACCTGCCGGCCCGCTCGCCAGAGGTCGTCGCCGACAACCCCGTCTTCGAGCCGCCGTTCGTCGGCACGAAGGTCGTTCGGGGCATCTCGCTCGACGACGTTGCGGGCTACCTCAACGAGACCGCCCTGTTCCGCACCCAGTGGGGCTTCCGGCCGCAGAAGGGCGTCGAGAAGGACGACGACTTCAAGGAGCGCATCCGCCCCGTCCTGCGCGAGCAACTCGCGAACGCGAAGGCCAAGGGCATCCTCGTGCCGCAGGTGGTCTACGGCTACTTCCCGGTCGCGTCCGACGGCGACGAGGTGGTCGTCTACGCCGACGCCGACCGCAGCGAGGAGATCACGCGGTTCGGCTTCCCCCGACAGTCGGTCGAGCCGTACCTGTGCATCGCGGACTTCTTCCGGCCGGTGGGCACGAGCGAGACCGACTACGCCGCCTTCCACATCGTGACGATGGGCCACGAGGCGACCGAAGAGGCCCTCCGGCTCAAGGAGAGCGACAAGTACCAGGACTACCTGTTCCTCCACGGCCTCGGCGTCGAGATGACCGAGGCGCTGGCGGAGTATTGGCACCGGCGGATCCGTGAGGAATGGGGTTTCGCCGACGAGGACGGGCCGTCGCTCGCCGGCCTGTTCCGGCAGCAGTACCGGGGAGGGAGGTACTCGTGGGGCTACCCGGCGTGCCCCGACCTCGAGGACAACGAGAAGGTCGCCGCCCTGCTTGAGGCGTCGCGGGTGGGCGTGTCGTGCTCCGAGGAGACGTCGTTCCAGTACCACCCCGAGCAGACGACGTCCGCGGTGATCTGCCACCACCCGCAGGCCAAGTACTTCGTCGCCTAGATCCGGTTCACGCCGTTTCTGCCGGCGGGCAGGAACTTCGACCGACGGAGCGAATCTCATCCGTAGGGGTCTTACCGACAACGGCAACCCTTACGGAGGGGACAATCTCATGAAGCTTCGCATCGTTGCGCTGGCGGGCGCGGGCCTGATCGGCGCCGCATCGCTCGCAGGGGCCGGTTTCGCCGGTCCTGACTACCGGAACAAGTACGAGTCGACGTCCGCGACGCAGGACTGCGGCGACGGCGACACCGTCACGTACAACGGCCCGCTCAAGATGTGGCCGCCGAACCACAAGCTGCAGGACGTCTCGGTCAGCGCGACCGACGGCGAGCCCCTGGCCGAGGGCGACACCAAGCTGACGGTCTGGCCGACCCTGACCGACGCTGCCGGCGGCGACGGTGGTCCCAACCACGACCCCGACTACACCGCCGAGGAAATCATCGCCACGGGCGATCCCACCGCGACGGCCGACTTCTGGCTCCGCGCGGAGCGCTCGGGCAAGGGCGAGGGCCGGACGTACACGATCAACTGGCTCGCCGAGTTCGGCGACGGCAAGTCCTGCTCGTCGACCGACGGCACGCACACGCCGTTCCTCGTCGAGGTTCCCCACGACATGCGTGGCGGCGCCAACTGGAAGTAAGCATCCACTCGTGATGCGATTCATGGAGGGCCCGGCCATTGGCCGGGCCCTCTTGGTTTCTGTGGTCCTGCTCACGAGCGGCGCCTGCGCCGTCGGCCGCAACGACGACGGGGACGCGAAGAAGAAAACCAGCCCCGAGCCGCTGCCCGAGCTGTCGGAGGAGGCGGCGCCGCTCGACCCCTCGCTCGTGCCGTCGACGACGGCGGGCGGCGGGGGTCAGGGGTCGTCACCCACGACGCCAGGCGGAGGATCGACGGGCGCAGGGGCGACCACGACCGCGCCAGGTTCGCCCGGCGGTACCGCTCCGTCCGGCACCGCGGGCGGAAGCACCGGGGGAACGGCGCCCGCAGCGCGCGCCGTGCCGTTCCGGCACCTCGGCCAGGTCGCCGACGGGCAGGGGGACGCCGGGCTCGGCGCGCCCCGGTACATCGACCTCGTGTCGATCTCGTTCGGGACCAACGACACCGACATGCAGGTAATCGTCGACGTCGCGGAGGCGTTGCCCGCCCTCACCGCGCAGGGCGAGGTGATCGGGCTCGGCGTCGACGTCTTCCGCACGAACCCGCGGGGCGAGAGCGACTACCAGCTGTTCGCAGACGGGGGCTCGGACGGCTGGCGGGCGTATCTCCAGACGCCCGACGGTTTCGTCGAGTACCCCGGCCGTTTCTCCATGGGCGGGACCCGCCTCGTCTTCGAGGTCCCCTGGTCGGCGGTTGGCGGGCGCTCTGGGTTCGCGACCGCGGTCTTCGTCGACTGGTCGAAGGCGGGCGGGGTGATCGCGCAGGACGGGCAGGACGCGGCGCCCAACCTCGGCACGCAACGCATCGACGGCGCAGGCGGCGCGTCCTGACCGCCCGCGCGCGGCCGTAGGATCGTCCGTTCGATGCCGACACGCCGTGTCCTCCCCATGCTCCTCGCCACGTCGCTCGCGCTGACCAGCGCGAGCGGGTGCGCGATCGGCCGGAAGGACGAAGACGCGGCCAAGGAGAAGGTGCCGATGGCGCCCGCTTTCCCGCCCGACACCGGCGGCGACTTCGGGGCTGCGGGCGGCTCGGGATCCGCGTCGACGTCGGCCGGTGGCGCGGGCGGCGGGACGGGCGGCAGCAACGGGACGGGCGGGTCCGGCGGGTCGGCGACGAGCGTTCCCGGGCCAGGCGGCGGGTCGGGGACGACGGTTCCCGGGTCGACCGGCACCGGCGGTGGTGCCGGCGGCGGAGCGGTACCCGTGACCTCGTCGACGATCACCGACCCCAAGGGCGACCTGACGCCGTCGGTGCTCGACCGGCCCCCGTCGTGGGCCGACCTGCGGGGTGGCCGCCTCACCCGCACGGGCGACGGGTTCGAGCTGCGCATCCAGCTCGAGGGCGGCGCGCCTGCGGGCGCGGGCGACGAGGAGCACACGATGAACATCGCGTCGTTCTTCGACCTCGACGGCGACGGCACGATCGACGTCGAAGTGTGGGCCAACGTCGCCTCCGGCGGCTGGGGCGCGGCGTACTACGACAACGACACCAAGGGTCGCAGCGGGTTCGGGGACAAGTCCGGCGTCACCGTCGCGCCCGAAGGCGGCGACCTCGTGCTGCGCTTCCCCCACGAGCGCCTGCGCAGCGTCGAGCGTTTCCGCTGGTCGCTGGCCTCCGAGTGGGGCCGCTACGAGGTCATCGGCACCGCCGCGGCCGCCAGGGACGACGCCCCCGACGGCGACGCCCCCGCCCGCTTCCCCAACGCCTGAGCCACGCCGCGCCCCTCTTACGCGTTCTGGGTGCAGAAACTTGCGCTATGCGCAAGTTTCTGCACCCAGAACGATGGGCGGGACGCGAACCCCGGACGCGAAGGAGGGGCCCCGAAGGGCCCCTCCGTTCAGACTGCTGGTGAAGCGATGATCAGCTCTTGCCAGGGCCTTCGTTGTCGGTGCACTCGGTCTGCTCGCCCTCTTCATCGGGGTTCGCATCGTCGACGCACGTGTAGCGGCCGTGGATCGGGTTGCCACCGATCTCGGTGGTGTTCGAGCAGAAGTTGTAGACGTTCTCGGCATCGCTGAGATCAGCGGACTCGCCTTCCTCGTCGACTTCGCCGTCGCCGTCGTTGTCGACGCCGTCGCTGTCGGTGTAGGCCTCGCCGGCCTCGATCAGCGCGGCGAACGGGCCGGGCTGCTCGCGACCGTCCTTGCCGTGGCCGTTCTTCTGGCCGTTGAAGTAGGCGGTGCAGAGGCCGTGGTCGTTGTTGCCATTGGGCCCGGGCTCGGCGGTCGCCAGACCGGCGAAGCCGAGGACGAGCAGTGCCGCGAAGGCCGCGGCGATGAGCTTGCGCAAGAGAGTTCCCTCCGGAATCGATGTACGGGTTTGTGACCCCGGTTAGGTGTTCTCCGCACACCCTCGCGGTCCTTCTTTTGGGACGCGGAAACCGGAAATTTCGGAACAAGCGCGCATTGGGGCGCGAACGAGGAAGACCCTCCCCGCTTGGTAACGCAGTACCGA
>DASVEG010000340.1:0-6650 GCA_036380695.1 Acidimicrobiales bacterium | reverse complement strand
CACGCGCTCAACCTGCGCGACTCGGGCGTCGACGTCCGCGTCGGGCTGCGCGAGGGCTCGGCGTCGCGAGCCAAAGCCGAGCAAGCCGGCCTGCGCGTGGCGTCGGTGTCGGACGCCGCGGCCGAGGCCGACCTGATCATGCTCACGCTGCCCGACACCGTGCACAAGCGCGTGTTCGACGAGGAGATCGCGCCCCAGCTTTCGTCTGGCGACGCGCTGCTCGTCGCCCACGGGTTCTCCGTGCGCTTCGGTCAGATCCAGCCGCCGGCCGGTGTCGACGTGGCCATGGTGGCGCCGAAGGGGCCTGGCCACCTCGTGCGCCGCACGTACACCGAAGGCGGTGGCGTGCCCGCGTTGATCGCCGTCGCGCAGGACGCGTCCGGCAAGGCGCGCGACCTCGCGCTGTCGTACGCGTGGGCCATCGGCGGCAGCCGCGCCGGCGTGCTCGAGACGACGTTCGAGGAGGAGACCGAGACCGACCTGTTCGGCGAGCAGGTCGTGCTGTGCGGCGGCCTCACCGCGCTCGTGCAGGCAGGGTTCGAGACGCTCGTCGACGCGGGCTACCAACCCGAGTCGGCGTACTTCGAGTGCCTGCACGAGCTCAAGCTCATCGTCGACCTCATGTACGAGAACGGTATCGCCGGGATGCGCTATTCGATCTCCGACACCGCCGAGTACGGCGACGTCACGCGCGGTCCGCGCATCATCAACGACACCGTGAAGGCGGAGATGAAGAAGGTGCTCGACGAGATCCGCAGCGGCGCCTTCGCCGAGGAATGGATCGCCGAGGCCAACTCGGGTCGCAAGCAGTTCGACGCGCTCCGCGCCGCCGGCCGCGAGCACCCCATCGAGACGGTCGGTGCGGAGCTCCGCGAGATGATGCCGTTCATCCGGGCCGGCAAGGAGCGCCCCCAGGACGTGTCCGGGGGCTGAACGGCCCCGGCCGCTTTGTGCCTTTTGGGCGCGATCAGGCCGGTATTTCGGCCCGATCGCGCCCAAAACCGGCGACGCGGTGTTGAGACCGGCGTTCACCTGCCGAAAGAAGGGGTGTGACGCAGACGACCGTCAGGCGCGTGCTCGTGGCCGACGACGACCCGGACATCCTCGACCTGCTGACACTCAACCTCGAGTGCCACGGGTACCAGGTGCACGCGGCGTCGGACGGCGAGGAAGCGCGCAGCATGGCGCTCCAGCTCGTCCCCGACCTCATCGTGCTCGACGTGATGATGCCGAAGCTCGACGGCCTCGAGGTTCTCGCCGCGCTGAAGGCCCACCCGCAGACCCGCGACATCCCCGTCGTGATGCTCACCGCCAAGGCGAGCGACTCCGACGTGTGGCAGGGCTGGCAGGCGGGGGCCGACTACTACATCACCAAGCCGTTCGACCTCGACGAGCTGATGCGCTTCATCGGCTACCTCCAGGTCAACGCAGCGGCGCAGTAGCTCGCGGCCACCGCACCACGTCGCGGAGACGGCGGTTGTAGAAGATCGTGATCTGCGCGGCCATGTCCTGAGGCTCGCAGTACGAGCCGACGGCGCCCCAGTCATACGTCCACTCCAGGCTCCCGATGGGCCACTTCTCCGGCAACCTTGCCTTGCCCTGCCTGCCGTTCCATCGAGCCAAGACCTCGTCGTGCGTGCTCCGGAACCCCTCGATGTCGTAGTTCATCCACGAGGCGTCGCGGAACCGTTCGCCGGCCGCGCTGAGATAGACACGGGCGAGGCGCTCTCCGTCGAACTGCACCGACACGTGGAACGGCTCGCCGCCGACGGTGCACTCGTCGCGGTGGTGCGGCCCCGACGTCATCGACGCGCGCGCGGCTTCGGGGAGCGCCTCGAATTGCGACCGCGTGAACGACCGGCCCAGCACCACGTCGGGATCGTCGAGCCGGAGGTCGCCCGTCTCGACGTCCAACGGGCTCGCAGCGTCGCGTCCTGGATCCGCCATCCGACCGCGCCTACATCGTCTCGGCGAAGCTGACCTCGCCCTCGCCGCGGAGCACGTTCTTGAGGAGCTTGCCCGACGCGTTGCGGGGCAGGCGGTCGCTCGTGAACTCCACGTAGGTCGGGACCTTGAAGTCGGCGAGCGTCTCGCGAACCCAAGCGCGCACCTCGTCCTCGGTCAGCTTCTCGTCCGGCTCGAGCTGCACGATGGCCTTGACCTCTTCGCCGAGCGTCGGGTGGGCGACGCCGATCACCGCGGCGTCGGCCACGGCAGGGTGCTCGACGAGACGGTTCTCGATCTCCACGCAGTACACGTTCTCGCCGCCGCGGATGATCATGTCCTTGGCCCGGTCGGTGATGTAGAGGAAGCCGTCGTCGTCGACATGACCGAGGTCGCCGGTGCGCAGCCACCCGTCGGCCGTCAACGTCTCGGCCGTCGCCTCCGGCTTGCGCCAGTAGCCCGGCATGATGTGCGGCCCTCGCAGCCACACCTCGCCGGTCGAGCCGATCGGCAGGTCCTCTTCGGTTTCCGGCGACACCACTTTCACGTCGATGACCGGGAGCGGGCGGCCGACCGAGTCGGGGCGCGTCGCGTTGTCCTTGCCGCTGTTGATCGTGACCGCGGACGACGACTCGGTGAGGCCGTACGCGTTCGACGTCGACCTCACGTTCGGGAACGTCTCGTGGACGCGCCGCTGCAGCTCGGCGGCGGAGGGCGAGCCGCCGTACGCGACGGCGCTCACCGTCGAGAGGTCGTAATCGTGGCGGCGCGGGTGCTCGACGACGCGCCACACCATCGTCGGCACCGTCGCCCACACGGTGATCTTCTCGTCCTGGATGAGTTGCATCGCCTTGTCGGGCTCGAACTTGCCGACCGGGATGACGAGCTTGATGCCCGCGAGCATCCCGACCACGAGACCGGAGTGGCACCCCGAGACGTGGAAGAGCGGGGACGTGAGCAGCGACGCGTTCTTCGCGCCTGGGTCGATGAGGCTCGCACCGGGGTTCGCCATCGCGGTCGAGAACGACGAGTACAGCGTGCCCATGAGGTTCGAGATCATCGAGCGGTGCGTCGAGATCGCGCCCTTCGGCCGGCCGGTCGTGCCCGACGTGTAGAAGATGACCGCCTCGTCGTCCTCGTCGATGGGTGTGTCGGGGATCGGCTCGCCGCGGCGTTGCAGCAGGTCGTCGAAGCGGTGCACCCGCGAGTCGTCGCTCATGCCGACGTCCTCCGGTGCGCAGTCGGCGAGGAACACCACCTCGAGGTCGGGTAGCGCCCCGAGCTCGGCCTTCACCCGTTCGAACCGCCCCTTGTCGGCGACGAGCACCTTCGCGCCCGAGTCCTGCAGGCCGTAGACGATCTCGTCGGTCTTCCACCAGCCGTTGAGGCCGACGAGGATCGCGCCGAGATCGACCGTCGCCCAGAAGGCGAGGCACCACTCGGGGTTGTTCGCCGACAGCACCGCGACGCGGTCGCCGCGGCCGACGCCGTGGGCGGCGAGCGTGGCGGAGACCGAGTTGGCCAGGTCGACGAACTCGGCGAAGGAGTAGCGGCGTTCGCCGTGCACGACGAACTCCTCGTCGCCGCGGGCAGCGGCGAGAGCAGGGATCTCGCGCAGCGACTTCATCCGCTGCTTGAACACCTTCATCGGGGCGCCGCGAACGTCTTCCGTGACCACCTCGAAGGCGCCACCCGGCCCGGTGAGCATCGCCTCGACTTCTTGCGCAGTCGGCATGGCGCCGATTAGAGCACGGGGATGCCGAAGGTCGCCGTCTACGTGAAGCTCGCCGCCACGCCGGGCAAGGGGAAGGAGCTCGTCGACGCGTTCGACTCGCTCTACCAGGGCCCGCTCGACGAGGAGGAGGGCACGCTCGTCCACGTCATCCACCAGGGCAAGGACGACCCCGACACGGTCTTCTTCTACGAGATGTACCGCGACGACGACGCCCTCGCGACCCACCAGCGGGGCGAGGCGCTCAAGGCCGTCTTCCCCAAGCTCGCCGGCCTCGTGGTCGCCCCGCCCGAGACCGTGCTCGGCATCCCCGCCAACGCCAAGGGCCTCGACGTCTGATCGCTTTTGTGTGCGAATGGCGCATCATGATGCGCCATTCGCACACAAAACGAGTCCTAGAGGCGCTCGAGGACGTGGTCGATGCAGCGGGTGAGGGCGGCGATGTCGTCGGGCTCGATGGCGGGGAACATCGCGATGCGGAGCTGGTTGCGGCCCAGCTTGCGGTAGGGCTCGGTGTCGACGATGCCGTTGACGCGCAACACCGCGGCGAGGGCGAGCGCGTCGACCGACTCATCGAAGTCGATCGTCGCGACGACCCGCGACCGCTCGTCCGGCTTGGCCACGAACGGCTGCGCGAGCGCGTGCGCCTCGGCCCACCCGTAGAGCGTCTCCGCCGACCGGTCGCATCGCGACGCGGCGAACTCGAGCCCGCCGTTGGCGTTCATCCACTCGATCTGGTCGGCGAGCAGGAAGAGGGTCGCCAGAGCGGGCGTGTTGTACGTCTGGTCGAGCCGCGAGTTGTCCAAGGCGATCTTCATGTCGAGCCCGGCCGGTATCCACCGGTCGGACGCGGCGACGCGCTCGATCCGCTCGACGGCCGCGGGCGAGCAGACCGCGAGCCACAAGCCGCCGTCGCTCGCGAACGACTTCTGCGGTGCGAAGTAGTACACGTCGACCTGCGACGGGTCGAAGCGCAGCCCGCCCGCACCGGACGTCGCGTCGACGAGCACGAGCGCACCGGCATCGGCGCCCTCTGGGCGGCGGAGGTCCATCATCACGCCGGTCGAGGTCTCGTTGTGGGTCAGCGCGTACGCGTCGGCGCCCGCCCGCCCCGCCGCCTCGGGGTGGGTGCCGGGCGGCGACTCGATGACCTCGGGGTCGGCGAGGAACGGCGCGGCCTTCACCGCTGACGCGAACTTCGACGAGAACTCGCCGAACGACAGGTGCTGGCTGCTGGCCTCGATCACGCCGAACGTGAGCGCGTCCCAGAACAACGTCGTGCCGCCGTTGCCGAGGAGCACCTCGTACCCGTCGGGCAGCGCGAACAGGCCGTGGAGACCGCGACGCACGCGCCCCACGACCTCCTTGACCGGCCGCTGCCGGTGGCTCGTCCCCATCCACGACCCCGCAATCGCCGCGAGCCGCTCGACGCTGTCGACCCGCACCTTCGACGGCCCGGACCCGAACCTGCCGTCGCCGGGCAGGAGGCTGTCGGGGATCCGAATGTCGGGGCGGGGCGCTTCGGTCACTGTGCCAGCATTGCACCCATGGAGAGGCTTTCCCGCCGCATTGCAGCCATCGCCGAGTCGGCCACGATCGCCGTCGACACGAAGGCGAAGGCGCTGAAGGCAGCGGGTGAAGACGTCATCGGGTTCGGCGCGGGCGAGCCGGATTTCCCCACGCCCGACTACATCGTCGAGGCCGCGGCGGCTGCGTGTCGTGACCCGAAGAACCACAAGTACACGCCAACGCCTGGCCTGCCAGAACTGCGGGAAGCGATAGCGGAGAAGACGAGGAGGGATTCGGGCTTCGCGGTCGAGGCGGCGAATGTGCTCGTCACGAACGGCGGGAAGCAGGCCGTGTTCCAGGCGTTCGCGACCGTTCTCGACGACGGCGACGAGGTGCTCGTCCCCGCGCCGTACTGGGTGACCTACCCGGAGGCGATCCGCCTCGCCGGCGGCGTGCCCGTCGAGCTCCCCACCGACGAGAGCACCGGGTTCAAGGTGAGCGTCGACCGCCTGGAGGCCGCGGCTACGAGCCGCACGAAGGCGTTGCTGTTCGTGTCGCCGTCGAACCCGACTGGCGCGGTGTACACGCGAGAAGAGACCGAAGCGATAGGGCAGTGGGCCGTCGAGCGCGGCATCTGGGTCATCACGGACGAGATCTACGAGCACCTGGTGTACGGCAGCGCGTCGTTCCACTCGATGCCCGCGGTGGTGCCCGAGCTGGCGGGGACCTGCCTCGTGATCAACGGCGTGGCGAAGACGTGGGCGATGACCGGATGGCGCGTCGGCTGGCTGATCGGCCCCCACGACGCGATCAAGGCCGCGTCGAACATGCAGACGCACGCCACGTCGAACGTCGCGAACGTCAGCCAGCGCGCCGCGCTCGCCGCGGTGGCAGGCGACTTGTCCGCGGTCGAGATGATGCGCGGCGCCTTCGATCGCCGCCGCGTGAAGATGGTCGAGATGTTGAACGACATCCCCGGTGTGAGCTGCATCGAGCCGGAGGGGGCGTTCTACGCCTTCCCCTCCTTCAAGGCGGTGCTCGGTCGCGAGATCGTGGGGCGCACGCCGAAGGACACCCTCGAGCTGGCGGAGATCGTGCTCGACGAGGCGAAGGTCGCGATCGTGCCCGGCGAGGCGTTCGGCGCGCCCGGGTACGCGCGCCTGTCGTACGCGCTCGGCGACGACGACCTCGTCGAGGGCGTCACGCGCATCGCCAAGCTCCTCGCCGGCTGAGCACCGATCGCATCGGGATGCCTCCGTCGAAGGCGTCGAAGGCGTCGAGGGCGTCGAAGGCACGCGTGCGGGCGAAGGTGCCGGCCGGGAAGCGTCCGTCGTCGCGCACTGGTCGATCCCGACAGCTGGCGCGCACGCGGGCGAGGCGGTCGATCCGGCGGCGCTTGCTCGCCGCGGGCATCCTCGTCGCGGTCGTGGCCGCCATCGCGGCGACGTCGATGACGTCGTCCGAC
>DASVEG010000339.1:0-10819 GCA_036380695.1 Acidimicrobiales bacterium | reverse complement strand
GGACCTCGACCGTGTCGACCCTGCGCAAGTAGAGGATCGCGGCGATGAGCAACAGGACCGCGAGACCCCCGGCGAGGATCAGCCGCCGGGTCGACGCGTAGCTCATCGCGCCGATGGTAGGGCGCTGATCCGCCATGCTTTGTGACGATGCCGTCCGGCCTTCGCTCTCGCATGGCGATGATCGCCCTGTTGGCGGCGTTCCTGATCCCCCTCGGAACGTCGTCGCTGCGCGGCCTGACCCATGTGCTGACGTGCCGCGACGAGGCCGAGATCCCGTTCACGCTCATCACGCCGGAGGAGGGCGACCCCGTGATCGTGAGCTCGACGACGATCGAGCGCGGTCAGCCGGAGGGCGTGTGCGGCGGCTTGGTGCTCGACATGCAGGTCGGCCCCGCCGGCCCCGGTCGCGTCGAGCTGGTGCTCCCCATCACGAACCGCAGCGAGTTCGACTGGCGGGGCACCGTGCGCTTGAAGCTCGGCGCCACGACGATCCCGGTCGACATCGGGCAGATCAAGCACTCCTCGACCGAGAGCGACACGGTGACGATCAACGTGCGCCCCGGTGAGGTGGAGCTGCACGGGTCGTTGCTGCTCGGTCCGTGAGGTCGTAGTGACTCGAGTCAGAAGTCGACGAGCAGTACCGGCGAGCCACACGCGTCGCTCGCAAGGCCACAGGGCGCAGTCGTAGCCTTGCCCTACGGCAAGGGCCGAGAACGACGCGAGCGGCGCGTATGGCCGTCGAGATGCCGACGAATTTCTGACTCGGGTCACTAGGTGCGGCGCGGCTGCTACCCCGGCTCGTTCGACCCGCTGACGGTCGCGCACCTCGCGATCGCCGAGGCGGCCGTCCAGCAGTGCGCCCTCGCTCGGCTCGACCTCGTGCTGTCGCGAAACGCGCTGGGCAAGGAGGCGCACGCGTCGCCACTGCCAGAGCGCGTGGCCGCGATTGCGCGCGCGGGCGCCACCCGTCCGTGGCTCGGCGTGGTCGTGACCGACGCGCAACTCCTCGCCGACCTCGCCCGCGGGTACGACGTCCTCGTCGTCGGGGCGGACAAGTGGCACCAGCTCCACGACGTCTCGTTCTACGGAGGGTCTGCGGAGGCGAGAGACGCGGCGATGGCGCGGCTGCCCGGCGTGGCCTGCGCACCGCGCGCCGGGGTCGCCCCCCCGGAGACGCCAGGGATCACGGTGCTCGACCTCGCGCCCTGGGTCGGGGCGGTGTCGTCCACCGGTGCTCGCAAGGGTGCGGTGGAGTGGATCGCTCCGGAGGCACGAGATCCCGAGTCGTGACGCGGCAAGGCCCCGAGTAGCCCGACGACCGAAGTCTCCGTGCTTCTCGGGGCCTGCACCAGGAACCGGTTGCCCGGTCCCCATCACCTTCCGGTTGCCCGGTCGGCGACCCAGTTCAGTTCGTTTCCCGGGAACCCTCCGGTCCGGTTTCCGATCCGAAGACCGGCTCCGTTTCCGTCGAGCCATCCAGGTCGTCGCTGCGCTGGTAGAACGCACTGTGCGCCTTGGGCGGCTCGCGGTCAATGCCCGAACGCGAAATCCCGAGGTTGTCCGCAGAGTTTCTCGGTGGTCCCCAGCGTCGTCCCCAGGGTTGTCCACCGACTGGGGACAACCAGGGCCGTATCGGGCCTACTCGGAGTCGGTCAGGTCGATCGTCCCCGGCGGGCCACCGAGGCGTTCGTCGAGCTCGGCGAGTACGTCGCGCGACGTACGGAGGAGCTCGTCGCCCTGTTCGAGGATCGTCTTCGTCTCTGGTGCGTTGTTGTCTTCAAGATTCATGTTTCGCCCTCGCGTAGCGCGGTGCGTACCCGAGGCCTCGCGTAGCGAAACGGTCGCGAGAGGTGGTCGGCCGGATCCACGGGGTGATCGCGGTTGATCACTACCCTTCGCACCATGGCTCGTCCGCGGATCTACGACGAGCCGCGAGCCGCGGGCGGGGGGCCGCGATGAGCGCTACTCGCCCCCGCCGGCCCACGTCGACGGCCCGATTCGGGTCGTCGCGGCGAGAGAGCCACGACGCGACCGCGTTCTACGACCGCTTCGTCGCGCCGGAGGTGTCCGACGACGAGGACGTCGCCAGCGTCGACGAGGGGGCGCTCGACGTGATCCACGCGCACGACGCCCGCGACATGCGCCACGTGCCGGCGAGCTCCGTCGCCCTCGTGACCACGTCACCGCCGTACTTCGCAGGAAAGGCCTACGAGGAGAGCCTCGGGGAGAACGGGGTGCCTGCGAGCTACTTCGAGTACCTGGCCCTGCTGTACGACGTCTTCGCCGAGTGCAAGCGCGTGCTCGAGCCGGGCGGGCGCATCGCGGTCAACGTCGCCAATCTCGGCCGGCGCCCGTACCGGTCGCTCGCGGGCGACGTCACCGACATCCTCCAACGGCTCGGTCTGCTGCTGCGGGGCGAGGTCGTCTGGTGGAAGGGGCGCGCCGCGGGTGGCTCGTGCGCCTGGGGGTCGTTCCAGCAGCCCGTGAACCCCGTCCTCCGTGACGTGACCGAGCGGGTCGTCATCGCGAGCAAGGGCCGGTTCGACCGTGCGCTGAAGCCGAGCGTGCGAGCGCGGCGCGGGCTGCCGGCGGTGGCGACCATCTCGCGCGACGAGTTCCTCGAGGCGACGACCGACCTTTGGGAGCTGCCGCCCGAGAGCGCGCGGCGGGTGGGCCATCCGGCGCCGTTCCCCGTCGAGCTGCCTGCCCGCCTGATCGAGCTGTACACCTTCGCTGGCGACGTCGTGCTCGACCCGTTCATGGGATCGGGGACGACTGCGGTCGCCGCGGTTCGCACGGGGCGGAGGTACGTCGGCTACGACACCGACCCGTCGTACGTACAGGCGGCGCGGGCGCGGATCGCCGCCGAAGCGGGTGCGGTGACCGTCGCCCCGGTGGCAGACGGCGACCCGGTGGCGGCCGCGGTACGCGAGGGCCGCCAGGCGAAGGACGTTGCGCAGGTGTTGCTGGAGGCATGCGGGTTCGGTGCCGTGCGGTCGGACGTCAAGGGCGTCGCCCCCGGCATCCTGCTCGACCTCGTCGCCCCGGACGGGGCAGGGCGCGAGTGGGCGTTCGACATGTCGGGCGCGTTCTCCGCCAGCGCCGCCGGCCTGAAGCGGACGGATGCGTTGTGGAAGGCCCTTGGCACGGCCGCGGTGCTGCACGAGACGCGGCCGGCGATGCGGTTCGTGTTGTTGACGACCGACGTGCCGGCCCGCGGAAGCGCGGGGGACGCCGCGCTCCGTGCGGTGACGGGTGAAGGCCGCCCGGTCCACGACGTCGTGCGGTTGCTCGACGCCGCGGGGCGGGCCCGGTTGTGCCGGTACGCGCAGGCGTAACGCCGTCGAAGCTCCGCGGCGGCTACTACACGCCAGCCGCGGTGGCCGACGTCCTCGTTGCGTGGGCGCTCGGCGACGGGGCGACGCGTGTGCTCGAGCCGAGCGCGGGCGACGGCGCGTTCGTCGCGGCCGTCGCCCGGCAGTCGCCCGCAGCGGTCGTCGACGCGGTGGAGCTCGACCCGCTCGAAGCCGAGGGGATCCGCCGGCGCGTGCCGGCGGCAACGGTCACCGCCGGCGACGTCTTCGGCTGGTACTCGCCCGACCGCGACGGCAGCTACGACGCCGTCGTCGGGAACCCGCCCTTCATCCGGTATCAGACGTTCCCCGAAGCGCACCGGGCCGCGGGGTTCGCGTTGATGCACGACGAGGGCCTCCGGCCGAATCGGCTCACGAACGCCTGGGTGCCGTTCGTGGTGCTCGCGACCCGGGCGCTGGCCGCCGGTGGCCGGCTCGCGATGGTGCTTCCTGCCGAGCTTCTCCAGGTGACGTACGCCGGCGAGCTGCGGGAGTACCTGTCGCGCCGGTTCCGCACCCTCACCGTGGTGACGTTCCGGCGTCTCGTGTTCGCGGGGATCCAGCAGGAGACGGTGCTGATGCTCGGGGTGCGCGGGCGCGGTCCCGAAGACCCTCCCGCGACCATGTCGTTCGTCGAGCTCGACGGCGTCGACGAGCTCAACGCCGACGCGGTCGACACCGCCGAACGGGTCGCGGTCGACCTCGACCACGGCCGCGAGAAGTGGACGCAGTACTACCTGTCGGCGCGTGAGCTCGGGTTGGTGCGGGAGGTCGAGGCGGCCGGCGCGCTCGCGGTGCTCGGCGAGCTCGCTTCCGTCGACGTCGGCGTCGTCACCGGCCGCAACGAGTTCTTCGTCCTCACGCCGTCGCAGGCCGACGCGCTCGGCGTGCGCGACCAGTGCGTCGCGATCGTGGGGCGGTCGGCGCAGATTCCGGGGCTCGTGCTGTCGAAGCAGGAATGGCAGGAGGCCGTCGACGCGGACGGTCGGTGCCTGCTGCTGCAGCTCGGGCGAACGGCTCGCGATTCGCTGAACCCCGCGGCGCTCGCGTACGTCGAAGCGGGTGAGGCGGCCGGGCACCACCGTGGTTACAAGTGCCGCATCCGCCTGCCGGAGTGGTGGTTCGTACCGTCGACTGCGGTGCCCGACGCGTTCCTGTTGCGCCAGGTCCACGACGGGCCCCGCATCGTGGTGAACGCCGCGGGGGCGACGTGCACCGACACGATCCACCGCGTGCGGGTGCGCGGCGGCGTCGACGTGAAGTGGCTCGCGGCGGCGTCGGTGAACTCGGCGACGTTCGCGTTCTCCGAGATCCGCGGGCGGTCGTACGGCGGTGGCGTCCTCGAGCTCGAACCGAACGAGGCCGACGCGCTGCCGTTCCCGCGGCCAGGTGATGAGCTTCCAGTCGACGACCTGGACGCGTGGGCTCGCGGGAAGCGGGTGGAAGCGGTACTGGACGAGGTCGACCGCGTCGTCTTGGGCGACTGCGGGCTGACGCCCGCCGAGGTGGCCGTGCTGCGCGGGATCTGGCGGGAGCTCTCCGGACGGCGGCGGTCCCGAACGCGTCGGCGCGCCAAGCTGTAGGCGTGCTGACGGAGGGGAACGGCGCGGCTGCGGCGTGGTCCGCTCGGCATGCACCGGCGATGCGATCGCTCGCGCGGGTGTCGATCGCGATCGTGATCGCCGCCGTATGCGCAGGCTTCCTCTACATGGCCGGCGCCTTCACGTTCGGGATCTGGCAGGCGTGGCAGGAGGATGGCGCGTGGCTGATCGCGTTGCTGCTCGCCGGCCAGTACGGCGTGGCGGCCACGGCGTGCGGGCTGGGTGCGTTGCGCGTCCTCGGGCGCGGGTACCCGAAGCCGGTCGTGATGCCCCTCGCCGCGTTGGGCGCATGCTCGATGACGCTCATCGTGGTCTTCGCGGTGATCGTCGCCGTCGCGACCGTCACGGGGTAGGTCGAGCGAGTCGCTCGGTTGGGTCGTCACCGCGTCGTGTCGCGAGGCGACTTCCCGTGCTCCCGCAGCACCACCAAGAACCCCGCGACCGCCACGACCCCGGCGTAGCCGAGCGCGAGCGGGAGCACTGGACCGGTTAGCTGTCGCACCCATGCCTGGAACAGTCCGAGGGCGAAGCCGACGACGAACAACCCGGCAAACGTAAGGAGCCCTTCGGCGACGCCCATGCGGACCGGGTCGTCTTGCGGGGGGCGCTCGGCGCGCCGCCCCTGACGACCGCACGTGCGTGCCCTTGCCATCTGCACGACGGGCGGTTGCACGCGATGCGCCGGGCAGTGACGAGATCGCACTGCACCTCGCGCGCACGCGCGAAGTGCGGCGACGTGCGCGAGGTCGCGCCACCCTGCCCAGGCCCAGCACTCGATGCTCGTTTCCCACGAGCCCGGTCCGGACAAGCGCAAGACGAGCGGAAAGCGCCTGCCGTGGCCCTCGCGCCGGAGCGACACGGCCGAGAGCTGGTCGAGCAGTGCCGGGTCGCGCTCCCACCGAAAGGCCCCGCGGCGGTACACCGCCTCGTCTCGCACGACGATGAGTCCTCGAAGGGACACGGCTACAGACCACGCGGCGAGCGCGAGGCCCAGGACCGTCCGCGGACCGGGCTCATCGGTGAGCAGCGTCGCGGTCGTGACCAGCGCCGCGGCGGCCAGTATCCGAACCGTCAGCTTGTGGCGAAGGACCAATGACGCTGCCAGACACGTTGCCGGACAGGGAGTGGCCGCGGGCCGACGCCGGCCTCGCTCGTCACTCGGCGTCCCGCAGCCGCTGGCGCGCCGAGTCGGCCGCCATCGTGACGAGCGTGACAGCGATGTACTCCGGGGACGGCGGCGCGCGGTGCGACTCGTCGCCCGTGAGCCACCCGTAGAGGTCGTCGTCGGGAACGCGGTCAACCGCCTCGACGAGGGCCGACAGTTGCGACTCGCTCGCCCGTGCGACCGCGTCTTCTCGCTCGACGTCGTCGCCGATGGCCCACGTTGCCGCCAAGGCCAGCAGAGGCCGCACCGCAGCGGGTACGTGACGAGGCTCGAGCTCGGCCACCCGCTCAGGATGGCCGGCGCCGACCCGCGGCGAGCGTCACGCCTCCAGGCGCTCCAGCAGGTGGATCGTGACGGTGTCGCCCGCGTCCTTGCCGATGGCCTTGCGGACGTCGGCCTTGAGGGGGAGCTTGTGCCTGCCATCGCCCAGGGCCATGAACGAGCTCCGGAGCGGGTGGCCGTCCACCGTTGCCCTGACCTTCACCAGGCCGCGAGTGCCGAAATACTCGGCCGACCCGGGCATGACGACGTACCGCCAACCGCCGGGCTCGTCGCCCTTCTCGATGGTGGCCGTGAACTGCTTGTCGAGCTTGCGCATCGCGACTCCACCCTCCTGATCTCCGTCTCGTGTCGTCGCACGTTTGGACGTTGGACGCAGCGCAAACTCATCGCGTCGACCATCTGAACCGTTGGTCGGGGTCGTCGCACGCCTCGAGGACGCCGGCCCTGGTGAGGTCCACGAGTGCGCGGTGCAAGCCGTTGCCGAGAGGGTTGTCGGTCCAGAAGGTGCCCTTGGCGGACGCCCACTCGTCCTCGCCTTGGTAGACGCCGACCGCGCGCCCGAGCGCGAGTGCGGCGTAGTCCCAATCGGTCCACTCGGCGAGCGTCTGGGTGAGCCGGACGCGCCGGGAAGGACAGTCGGGCGACCGACATTCGTCATCGACGTCCACGGGGTCGTGCTCGAACTCGTAGTGGAAGCAGATGCGATGCATCTGCTCGATCACGTGGGTGGTGCGGGAGGCATCGATGCCACGACCACACCTACGACATCGGAGGTCGTCACCACCGCTGTGCGTCATCGACCGACCATCGTCACTGCCCCGCCCGGCCCCCGCAAGCGCCGCGGCCGACCGCGCCCGCAGGCGCCCGCTGATTACGCGGCCAAGAGTCGAACCTGTCGCGACGAAGTCGCCAGCCGAGAGCTGCACCTATGCGAATGGATCGCCGCAGACGAGCGCGATGGCCGTTCGCGCACGGGAACCTCAGTGGAGACGATGGGACTCGAACCCACGACCCCCTGCTTGCAAAGCAGGTGCTCTAGCCAGCTGAGCTACGTCCCCGGGGCATGAGCAAAACGTGGCGGAAAACCCGCCGCGTCGTTGCGTTGCTGCCGGAGCTTCGAGTGTACCGGGACCGGCTGGCGGGTCCGCAGACGCGCCGGAACCCCGGCCGGCACCGCCGGTCGCCGAGGCGCGTGGAACGAGAGGTGCTCTCGACGTCGAGCGTCGATCAGGCGGCTGCCTGGGTTGGTGGGTCGTTGCTATGACGCGCTCGGAAGAGGGCGACGGAGTTCACGGCGATTGCGAAGCCGAGGAGGTCGACGAGTTGGCGCCGAGCGCCGACGGAGTGAGCACGGCGCAGCCACAGCGAGTCGTCGAGCGACCGGTTGATCGACTCCGCATCGGAGCGCCTCGGGTACAGGCGCCTGTAGTCCGCGTCCGCGGGCGGGATCGGTCGCAAGTGCTCGGTCCGGTTGAACTTCCGGCAGCGGTCCTCGTCGGTCGTGTCGAGCCGGACGAGGATCTCGCTTCCCCCGAGCTCGTCCGGTAGGGCGAACGTGCCGTACCAGCGCCACGTGCCGTCCGCGTTCCGCCGGCGATCGATCTTGCGCCGCACGAGCGGGACGAAGACCGTCTCGCCGCCCTCATCGAGTTCGACAACGCCGAGCTGGCCGGCACGCGCGACGAGCTCGACCACCCGGCCGTCGCCGAGGCGCTTCCGCTCAATCGCCACCGTGCGCTCCGTCCGGGGACGTCGAGCTCGCCTGCCGCCAGCGGCAGCGGCGACCGGCACGACGGGCAGCAGGCCCCGCTCGTGCAACAACTCCTGGAGGTGCACGCCGCGGAACGCGCCGTCGTAGAGCACGCCATGCGCGCCGGCCAGGAGTGGCGCCAGTTGTGCGATGCACGCCAGAGCAACCTGCGCCTCGCCGCCGGCGGTTGGGACGTGGTCGAAGTTCAGGATCATCCGACCATGGGGGGTGTTCGCCCGGCAGCTGACGAGCACGAACTTGTTGCCGTACGCGGGTTCTCCGCTGCCGGTGATGTGCAGCTTGGCGTCGGGGTCGGCGCGAACGGGCCGCGACTCGCCGGTCGTTCGGTCCACCTGCCGGGTGCCCGGCTTCGCCCGGTACAACGGCGTCACGACCTTCCCGTCCGCGTAGAGCATGCGGCTGAGGTCTGGGTGGGTCAGCGAGCCCCGGCCGTTGGTCTCGCACAGGCCCAATGCCTCGGCTTGTTCGCAGGCCCCGAGAGTGAATCGGTCACGCAGCGCCCCGATGACCTCGTCGTTGACGAGATAGGTGGAGCGCACGTACTCCCAGTGATGGCGTGCCATCGGTTTCTCGGGGAGCCACATCTCTGGTCGCGAAGGGAACCGCTCGACAACCCGCTCCCGGACGTACTCCCACATGACGGAGTCGAGTTCCGTCTCGACGCGCCGTGCGCTCCGGCACGCGGTGACGAGCGCGCCGTAGAACACGTACGCCCAGTTCGGGAAATCGCGCGGCCGGCCACCGTGCTCGGGCGGGGGCATCGGGATCAACTCGCCGAGTTCGTAGATGAGCTCGTTGTCGAGGATCGCGTCGACCTGCTCGAAGAACGAGACGCCGGTGCTCCTGCGCCGCCTCACTGGCCTTCCGCCTGCCAGTCGAGAGCGATCAGGTGTGCGGCTCGGTCGAGGCTGTTCAGTCCGAGAAGCCTCGCCACGTTGTCGATTCGCCCGGTCGCCTCGTACGCAGCGCGACCCGCCGCGGCGACGACCGAGTCCGTGACGACCAGCGGATCGCGAGTCAACCCCGCCCGCTCGAGCACGCGCCGAAGCACCGCAGTGATCGACAGCCGCCCGGCGACGCCGGCAGCACCGTCGAAGACGAGCCGACCAGTACCGACCTCCTCGGCTCGCCGAACCAATTGGTCGAGCGCCCAGCCCCGGAGCGGCACAAAGCGACGTCGTGTCTTCGGGCCGCCGAGCGCGGCGACCGTCTGTGCTGCGACGTCGATCTCGTCGACCGTGGCGATCGCCACCTCGTGCGGCCACAGCCCCGACTCGGCGAGCGCCCACACCGCAGTCGCCCGGGAAGCCGCTGCTCCGGTTGCCGAGGCCCATCGACCCTCTTCGAGCTCTTCGTCGGCAAGCGGCCGCATGTCCCGGTGGGCTCGGCGAGCGACCTCGAGGTCGAGGGTCGGCTCGCCATCCATCAACCCGTACTCCCGCAGCACGCGGAACAGCAGCCGCAAGGCCGTGCGACGCAGGCTCTGTGTCGAGCCGCTCGGTCGACCGTTCGCACCTCGTGCGTTGACGAAGGCCGTCGCGACCTCGGGCGTGATCTGCGAAACGCGGGTGATACCGCCGAACGCCGCGCCGAACTTCTCGAACCTCTCCCACAACGCAAAGATCCGCTCGGGCGAGAGCCCATGGAGCCGACCCGTGGCCAGGAGCCGCTCGGCGGCGAACTCACGCGCGTCCTGGATCGTGAGGTCCGGTCCGACGTTGAGAAGTTCGCTCACCTCGGCCATCCATTGGCCGTGGCACGCGTCGCGGGTGAGCAGCGCTCGCGCTGCGTCACGCATCGCTGTGGTCCCGGTGTGTTCTCACGTGGCAGCGATCGGCTGCCACCCCCGTTGTGTTTCACAAGCCGGAACGCGCAGTCAGACCCCTGAAACGCAGTCCTAGGAGGCGACGGAGTGGATGACCGCAAGGATGATCGGGTGACGGTGCGGCTGCCGCACGATCTGTACGACGCCCTGAAAGACCTGGCCAGACGGGAGGAACGGTCGTTGGCGCAGCTACTACGCCGCGCCGCGCGCGCGTACGTCGACGCCCGCGAGGTCCGGAAATAGAACCTGCCCAAGTATTGGGCAGGTTTCTTTTCGATTCGCATCAGGCGACGTCAGGAACGCCGAACAGCGCTCGCTCCGCGAGGTCCAAGGCTGCTCGGGGCATCGACGTCAACAGCCAACCGTCGGCCAGGAGGCGTCCTCCGACGAGTTCCTCGAACAACATCCACGAAGCCCGAAGTACGCGGAGTTCTCGGAGTTCGAGCACGGCAGCAACCGCGTGATCGGAGTCAGGGGTTGCTCGGACGGCGACAACCGCTACGAGCAGCTGCGAGTTCGCGTGCACGCTCGCGGCGATCCGGCGGGCGGTCGCGGTTCGCATGTCCACGACCGGCCGGCGGCAACGCACTATCCCTCCGAGTTGTCGGCGCCGAACATGGGCGCGCCGTGAGCGCGGGCCATGAACACACGCGCGCGGCCGTCAGCGAACGCGCTCGCGCCGGTGAGTTCGTTCCCTCCCCCAACGAGCCCGACGTAACAGCCGTCGGCGTCCGTCATGAGGTACGCCCGCTCCGCGCCGCCGACATCTCGCACGCTGATGCCGAACATGCCCGTCGGGCCATGGAGCAGCCCCGCGAGCAC
>DASVEG010000338.1:0-12115 GCA_036380695.1 Acidimicrobiales bacterium | reverse complement strand
CGACGGGAAGCCGGTCGTCCTCGACGAAACCACGCTCCGTAACGAGTCGTCGCTCGAGCTGCGCAGCCCGGCCGGCGAGCTCAAGATCGTCCCCGAGCCCGCCGGCACGCGCGGGGGCTACGACGATCTCCGACGCGCGGCGACACGAGAGCCGATCGGTAAGGGCCTGCGACCCTCGATCGCCTCGACCGCCGACCTCGCGCGCATGCTCGCCGCCCTCGGCCGCGAAGCCGACATACCGAAGCTGATCGCCCTCCGCCGCCTCCAGAGGCTCGAGCAAACGCTCGGCCACGACCTCGGCCTCTGACGCAGACGAAGCGCCGGCGAACACCCCTTCCGCGTACAGGAACTAGCCACAGCGATAGCAAGCGAGACACAGATGCACCAAGGTGCAAATATGGGTCATGATTTGTGTACGCTCTGTATGTGTCACGCCGCCGTCTCCGACGCAGGACCGAGAAGGCGCAGCGACATACGCGAGCGTCGCAGCCGGTGAGGCCTGCCGTGTCGCCACCCATCGTGCGCGAGGCGAATCGCGTTGAGCGACTCGCCTACACCCGAACACAGGCAGCGGCGGCACTCGGCATCAGCCGCTCCACCTTCAACCGCCGCGTGCTCCCCCTGGTCGAAACGCTCGAGATGCCCTGGGGTGTGCGGCTGATTCCGGTCGACGAGCTGCAGCGGCTCCTCGCAGAACAGCGGCGGCCGGCCCGAAAACGAGCGCAACCGGCCCCGATCGGGCGGCCCACGGCACTCGTACCGGCAGTCGCGGAACGGATCCGCACCGAGCGCGCCGTCGGCAGAAGCCTCGCCCAGATCGCGCGCGAGCTCAACGCCACCGGAACACCAACGGCGCACGGCGGCGCCCAATGGTGGCCATCGACCGTCCGCGCCGTACTCCGCCGCGCTCACGCCTGACAGCTCACCAGTCCCCGAGCTATCGCTGAGACAGATCGACGCTTCGTCCGTATCGAGGCCCTGGTCAGCCTCGGCGCGGTCGTCTCCGGGGCCGCCGTCGACAATGTCGCGCCCGCCCAGCCGAGAGTGAGCTTGTCGTCGCCGAAGCTGCCGAAGAGCCAATCGTCGCCAGCTCCTCCGTCGATTTCGCCGGTCGTATGCGGCCACGTTTCCTCCGTCGACCGTCCATTCGGCCTGCTCGCCGGTGCGAGACGCCTGGCACCGGAGCGATCGGGGCGGGCGAGATAGATGACGCCGTCTTGCGCGTATGCGATCAGGCCGCCATCCGGCGACCAGGCGGGACAATGGCGCTCCGGCGTCGGCCAGCGCACGATCCGGCGAGGCTTCGCGCCCACGTTGATGATCGGGGACGGTTGTGCGGGCACGTGTCGCCCGGTCGCTCTCGCTGAAGGCGAGGGCGGAGCCATCAGGACTCCGGCTGATCGTGCCGAAGCCTCGACGTGCGACAAGCCTGCGGGCGCTGCCATCGTGCTTGACCGCGTAGACCCTGCCGTCCAAGGAACGAGGCAAGCCGCTCGCCATCACGTGACCAGGCAGGGGCGACACTCGACCCTTCAATGCCGCCTCCCTGGATGCTTCCGGCCAGCTTGCTGCGACTACAGAGAAAGCCCTGTTACCTTCGCGGTAACGATCCGACTTACAAGGCACAAGAGGTGGACGTGAAGCCCCGACTCGACTGCGGGACTGTGCTGCGGACACGTCGCCGCGAGATAGAAGGAGGATCGGATGAGAGCGCGTCCAAAGCTCGCGGCGCTCGTTATCGGAGTCGCAGCCTGCGTCTTCGTGACGGGTGCGGTGGCGACCGTGCATGACTACGAGAACGGCCCCTACGAGGCCTACGTCTTGTACGGTGTTGCCTTCGAGTCATCGTGGAACGAGATGGCCTGGAATCGCGTGTATCGGCCGGCTCCGCGCTACTACTCGTTGTATTACACGGACGGTTCCTTTGCTTACCAGTTCGACCGTCAAAGCGACCCGAACCCCTTCTGGCATAACCAGGCGGGCGGTTACCGTCGATCTGTCTGTATGCATTCGCAGGATGGCGGATATTGGGGTCCGACCACATGCCAGTACGGCACCTAGAGGAGGCGAAATGATTCACGTCTTTGCTCAAAGCCGGCTGCGCGCCGTCGTGGCCACGGTCGTGGTAGCTGCAACAGCAACTATCTTGGCGCTCGTTGCTCACGAATCGGGAGCACAGGGAGGCGTCCCGGATCGTGCAACGCTCCCGCAGAAGCCGATCCTTGAGAACGCGTCCGCGTTCGTGCGTGCCGATCTACGAGTCACCGCGACGCCGCGTGCGATCGCGAACCTCCCTGCGGACGTCGCTCCCCACGAGGGCACCGTTCGAGAGCTTGTAACCGGTCTCGGTCGCGGAAACATCGCCGTCTATGCGTGGCCGAGCGCCGATGGGCGCGTCTGTTTCCAAACGTCGCTCGGCAGCGGCGGGTGCCAGACGAACTTCTTTGGCGATGCGTCACTCGGCGTCAGCGATCCGGACCGAGTCGGGGCGGGACTCCCGGCGTATGTCTGGGGTTTTGTGAGCGATGCCGTCAGCAGCGTCAACGTCGTCGTTGACGGCAAGAGCCGTCGAGCTTCGATTCGAAACAACGTCGCGTTCCTGGAGCTCGCGGAACACGAGTATCCAGACGTGATCGAGTTTTTCACGGTTCGGCTCAAGGGCGGGACAGTCCAGACGATCGACTACTAGCGTACGACCGGGTACTTCTGACCGTCTTTCTTGGTACGGCGGGAGATACGTCTCCCGCCGTACCAGGCAAGGCTGCCGCGCGTGGACATTCGCAATGGCGGCATGAGGCTCGCGGCGGCGGCCGCTCAGTCTCTTGCCCGCCTGTCCTCGTCGCAACTTGCCATGCGCGCGGCCCGGCTGTCGGTCCGTGCCAGGTCAGGATCCTTCCTTTCTCGCTGATCTAGTTGTGCTCGACGATTTCGGCTTCGGCTTATCGCCGCAACTCGCGCACAGCGCTGACGACAAGGGTCTCGTTTGATGCGCGGATGGCGACGTAAACGTCGCCGAGGCGGAATTGCCCGAGCGCCTCGGTGCCTTGCCGGCGCACGTCGACTCGCGGGTTGCGCGGAACTGGATTTCCGCCGGCGGTAAGCCCCCCTACGAAGCCATAGGCAGGCGCCGGGGAGCGCGATTGACGCACCGCGATGAAGCGCGTCCCATCGCTGTAGAGGGCAGCGACGCCGTTGCCGACGAGCGCTCCCTGCGGGTCGGCCGTTGCGAGCCGCTCGAGGAGCAGCCGGCGTAGGGGCAGGCCTGCTAGTTCCTCTGGGGCCAGTGGGCGGAAGCCGGCACGCCGCGTGGCTGCAGCGAGGGTAGTCGTTTCCTTTCCGACAATCGATCCCGATGCTGAAGCCGTAGCCGGCGGAGCCGAAACAGCCGGAACAGCCTCGGTGACCGCAAATCGGGCGAAACGAATGGTTCGCCCGCCGCGCGGCGTGAATGACTCGGGCAGGTCATCGGCGCCAAGCTCGACCACGCCTGCGACCCCGTCGGCGCGGATTGCGAAGCTGCGACGGGCTTCGGAGACTTCCTCGACTCGCCCAGCCGCAAGAGCGTCGTCGTAGGCCTGCAAGAACCGTGCTGCCTGCGTAGTCGGCGTGTCGGCGACAGAAACGATCTCGCCGTTGCGGCGCCCGGCGACGCGGACGCGGCCACTAGCGCTGTCGAACCAGGCCAGCGTTTCGGCGCGCGATGGGGCCGTAGTGCCACGGGCAACGTCGACGATGACGTCGTTCGGCAGCGGCGTCGAAACGATCGCGTGTAAGACCGAGCCTTGTTCGAGCGCTCGTCTCGCGTCGTCGACGACTCCAGCGCTCGAGTCTTCGGTCAACGCGACAGCCACTCCCGCCGCGACAGCAATCGCGGCCGCCACGGCGGCTGCCGCGGGTAACCGTCGTCGATGCCGCCAGTCCGAGGACCGCTGGGTCGCCGCCACCGCGTCCGCGATTGCCAAGAGCTCAGGCTCGTCCTCGTGCAGCGTGAGCAACTCGTCGTCGAGGCGCACCGGCGCCGGCGGCCGCGCGCGGTGGCGGTACGGACTCATCGGATGCCCTCCGCTTCGAGAAAAGCGCGTAGCTCCCCAAGCGCACGCGAGTAGCGCATCTTCGCAGCTGGCTCGCTGATCTCGAGTGCATCGGCGATCTCGGCGAAGGGCCGCCCTTCGAGCAACTTCATGACAACGACCTCGCGCGATGCCGCGTTGAGGCGGAAGATCGAGCGCTTGATTGCGCGCGCCGCTGCTGGCCCGTAGTCGAGCTCGGTCGCCGGCCGCGGCGGATCCGCTGGTAGGTCGGCCGCGAGACGCCGACGACGAAGCTCGTCGACGAAGCGGCGCTCCGCGACGGCATAGAGCCAGCCAAGGACGGAGTCCGGACGCGTCTCGGCGAGCGAGGCGGCGGCATCGGCGAAAACGCGCTGAGCCAGCTCCTCCGCCTGGTGATGATCGCGGGTGCGGCGGAGCAGGAAGCGGTAGACACGGCCGCCATGCTCGCGGTACGCCCGGGCGACCGGGTCGTCGTCTTGTGCCACAAGATGGGAAGGTACAGCGCAAGCCTCCTGTCAACACGCTCCTTTGACGCCGAAGACGACTCCTGCCGCCTTCGCTGCACGGAATCAGATCACGCTAACCGACGCTTCCCACGGGGGGCATTAGCGCGTGGGAGACGTCCTCGCTCTTGATCTCGGTGCCGTCTGCAGCGGAGGCGCGATATGAGATCGGGAAGCGTGAGCTCGAATCGGTCGCGTAGGCGAAGAAGCGGAAGCCGCGCCGGCCGGCGCGGACGAGTTCTGCGCGAAGATGGCTGCCGTCAGCGAGTTCGATGGTCACCGCGGACACACGCGGTTCGGCGAGCCCGACCAGTGATACGCGTCTGACCTCGCCTGCTTCCCCGGCCGCACTCGGGAAGACCATCACTCCGCCGTAAGCGATCACGCGGTCTACGCTGGCAAAGGCCATTAGGCCGTCGGCGTTGTACGGCGCGACGACGTCGGCGCCGCTGGCGTCGCTGCCCACGAAGACGCCTGCGTACTCAGCTTCGCTCACAGTCGGTGCGACGGCAACGAGCGTTGCGGTGGCGACACCTTCGCGGCTGGCTACTTTGACGGCAATCTCTTGCAGTTTCGGCGACAACCGCGCCTGATCGAACGGGACGACGTCGGCCGGCGCCGTCGCGGACGCCCCTGACGGCTTGAGCGCCAGCGAAACGGCGATCGCGACAGCAAACGCGATCGCCAGCGCAAGTTGGTGGGTTCGTTTTAGCCGCAGCATCGTCGTCCCCTTCCTTCGTTCCTAGTAGTTGAAGTGGCGGCAATTCACGAACATCGAGCCGGTGTGGTGGTTGTAGCAACCCACCTTGTCGCTATTGGCGTTGTCGACAGTCGTGTACCAAGTCCAGTCGTAGTACAGAAGTGTCGAGCCGAACCAGCTGCCTCCAGCACGGGTCTTGATCGCCTGGACGGTGTCGTAGGTGTTGAAGGTCGAGTTGACCGCCTCGTTCACCGAACAGCAGAGATCGGTCCCGGTACTGCCTGACCCTGGCGAGTACGTCTGGCAACCGAGGTTCCATCCGCAGGCTTGTGCCGCCGGAACAGCGATACCCGTTGCAGCGCCGATGGCGGCTGCCAAGACGAGCACGATCGGCGCCGAGCGGAGCTTCATCCGGCTTCTCCTCCTTCGCGACGACGCCTCGCGTCGGATCGCTTCGACACTCGTCATGTCGCGCGACCAGAGGGAAGGTAACAACGGCCAGTCTGGCCGCCTCAAAGGGGGGTTTTTGCTTGTTACCTCTTAGTCGCTCGTTCGACTGTTTACGTGGTGGAACTGCGCTGTGGCGTCTCCAACGTCGCCTGTTGCTTTCAGGGCGTCGAGCACCGATCGCTAAAGACCGCCACTGCTATGGCGTTGCCGATGGAGCCCGTTACTTTCGTCGGTTGTGTGCGACTAGAGAGATAGCAACCAAGCGTTCGCGGCGCGTTTGGGCCAACCCAGTCGAGAACCCAGTGAGCAGGACGGAGGGAGGTTCGATGAGACTCAGGATTGCCACCGGAGCCGCCGTCGGAGTGGCGGCGGCGGTCGTCTTCGTTTCAGCCGCGCTCGCATACACCTTCGAGGGTCCGAAGACGTGGCTTCCGAACTGGAGTGCTGACTCGACATTCGCGGTTTGGTACTCAGCGACCATGGGCGCGAAGGGATCGTCCGGGTACCAGTCGCGAATCACGTTCATCGACAACAGTGGTGGTGGCTGGCATTGGAGCCATACCGACACGCTGCCGAACACAACCACGTTCAACTACGACTCGGGCTACTACAAAGCCCACTGCAAGAACAATGACTCAGTCTCGTACATCGCGACATGTTGGACGAACTGACAGACAGGAGGAGTGGACGATGAAGATCTCCAGAGTGCGACTTCTGGTCGCCGCTAGCGCGGTTGCTCTTCTTGCTGGGTTCGTCGGCGTCGTGCAGACGGTCACGGCACAGGGAACTGAGCCGCCGATAGCAGCAGACCGGGAACGATCAGCGAAGGACGCCATCACAGCGCTTCCCGCGCACGTGAGAGTGGGCGCGGAGCGGGTCGGTCTCCGGCTGGACACGAGCCGCAAGATCGCCGCGAACCTGTATCTCGTCGACAAGAGAGACGGCCAGCTTTGCATGGTGAGCACCGCTAGCGGGATGTCGATGGGATGTGGGCCGAAGAACGACTTCTTCGGCGGGAGCGCGGTTCACTACGGGATCGACGAGCGCGGTTCGGCCGACGCCCCACTCGAGTTGACGATCTCTGGGGTAGCTCGACCCGATGTCAAGTCGGTTCAAGTGGCATTCCCGTCGGGCCCGTCGAATGCCGCGATCACGACTGATGGCGGGTTCTCCATCACGGCGACGAAAGATCAGCTTGCCAGTGGACGTCCCACGCAGCTCGTCGCGCTCGGCGAGAACGGCCGGGTCATCCAAGCGTTCAAGCTTCCGCAGGGCTGAAGCAGCCCGGAGGGCCTCTGCCGCTGCCCTCGTGGGTGGCGATCCAGCGGCGGAGGCCTTCTGCCGACAGCGCGTATTCAGAGAGGCGGCACATGTACGAGATTGACTTCCTGCCCGTCGGAGACGAGGGGCAGTCGGGCGATGCGATCGCTGCCCGGTTCACTCGCCCCGACACCGGCGGCTACGGCTATCTCGTCGTCGACGCTGGATTCCAAGACGACGGTGAGGCGCTCGTCGAGCACGTCCAGACCTACTACAAGACGAACTCGATCGACGTAGCGATCGTCACCCACCCGGACGGGGATCACATCGGCGGCATGGGAACCGTCATTCGCGAGCTTGCCGTTGAGTCGCTGCTCATACACCGCCTCGGAGCGCATGGCGGTGAGACGCTGCCGGCGGCCGCTGCGGTCGACGATCTGATCAAGCTTGCCCGGTCGCGAGGCACGGCGGTCACGGAGCCCTTCGCCGGTCTCAGTGCCTTCGGAGGCGCGCTGAAGGTTCTCGGCCCCGACCTCGACTGGTACCGCCAGCTGGTCGCGGACCAGGTCGCGGAGGAGCCAAGGCGCTCGACCGCGCGCGCTGGGCTTCTCGAAGCAGTCCACGCCGCCGCGAGTCGGTTCATCGCGGCGCTCCCGGTCGAGGTGCCGTTTGGCGACGCCGGCGGTACGAACCCGCGCAACAACACATCTGTGATCTCGATGCTCGAGGTCGCCGGGCACCGCATGTTCTTCACAGGAGATGCCGGAGTACCGTCGCTTGACCGAGCTTGGGATTGGGTTGAGGCCTCGGGTCTGGACGCGACCTCGCCGCAGTTCGTGCAGATTCCGCATGCCGGCAGCCGCCATAACGCGTCTTCCGCCTGGCTCGACAGGCTTCTCGGTGAGCCGACCCTCTCGGAAGCTCGGACGGCATACGTCAGTGTCGCGAGCAAGTCGACAAAGCATCCCTCCCCGCGGGTCGTGAACGCCTATATCCGGCGCGGCTGCCGCGTTCACGAGACGCGGGGCAGGACGATCTGCCATCGGGGAGATGGCGCGCCAATTCGGGATGCGTGGCGGGCGATCTCACCGCTCGAGCCGATGGACGAGTCCGACGAGGAGTAAGTGATGCTCGACGCTTACATGATCCGGGCGCGGATTGCGCCGGCGCTGCTCGCCGGCTTGCCGGCGGTAGCGCTTGCGGGCGCGAGCGCGTTCACGAGCGCGTCCGGCATCCGCATCACCGGCCTTGTCCTCGGCGCGGCCGGAATAGCCCTCGCCGGTCTCATCCGCGATGCCGGGCGACGACTGCAGGAGACGCTGTGGCGAGGCTGGGGTGGCGGTAACCCGACCGCCCGACGCCTCCGCTGGCGCGACGCGGCCGCGCCCGACACGGTCGCGCGTCTCCACCGGCGCCTGAACCGGCTGCTCGATGAGCCGCTGCCCGACGCCGCCGCCGAGGCCGAGGATCCGGCGCGGGCCGACAGCGCCTACGAGGACGCGGTGGCGACGCTCCGCAATCTCACCCGCGACCGCGACCGGTTCAACTTGATCTTCGAGGAGAACGTCGAGTACGGCTTTCGGCGAAACTCACTCGGCACGCGCCCAGCCGCAATCGCTGTGTCTCTCGGAACGATCGTTGTCAGCGCTGCCCTGTTTGCGGTTGACGGCGCGGCTTACACCTCACGCGCCGCGCGCTGGGGCGGCGTCGCGGTGGTATCCGTTGCCGCGCTCATCTTCTGGTCGCGCTTCGTGACCCCGGATTGGGTGCGACGGGCATCTGATGTCTACGCCGATCGGCTTCTCGAAGCCGCCGACACGCTCGCCCGGCCACCTGAGAGCCAGACTTAGGTCACGCTCATCGCGACTTGCTCGCCCGAGCGCGATCTAGAAGCCGTGAAGGCCGCGCTCGCTCCGTCCTCCGTCGCGACTTCCGCTGCTTGGTGCGGCCTGAGTTTCACACGGCACATTCGACTAAAGAACGCCCGCCTCTGCTAGATCGTATGAATGTGAAGCGGCTGAAATCACGCAGTCGTCCGCTTACCCAGGGTGAACTGGAGACGGTCTATCGACGAGTCGGTGCAGCGTTCGAACGCGTCGCAATTGCCATTGTCGGAGACGAGCAGCGCGGCTGCGATGCCGTTCACGACGCGTTCGTGCTCGCGCTACGGAGTCGCGAGCAGTTTCGTGGCGAAGCGCCCGCCGAGGCCTGGCTGTGGCGGATTGTGGTCAACGAGGCGCGCAAGGCGCGAGCACACGACGGGCGAGTAGACGTCACTGACCCAAGCGAGCTCGACCTCGGCGAAGACGCCACCTCGAGTGGAGATCGAGATTACGCTCGCGTCCGCCGCGTCATTGCAACCCTGCCGGAGCAGCAGCGCGCTGCGCTCTTCCTTCGCTACTACGCGGACCTCGATTACGCGACCATCGCGGAGGCCCTCGGTGTGAAGCCGGGCACGGTCGCCGCCACGCTCAATGCAGCACGCGAACGACTCCGCGCCCAACTTGAGGAGGTACTCGAATGGGAAGCCTAGACTCGCGCCTCGCGCGGTCACTGGACATGATCGCCCCGCCGCGCCCGGGGCCTGACCGCTGGGATGCAATCGTCGCCAGCGCCGAGGAAGCGAGCCGCAACGGTCGCCGCCGGCTGGTTCCCGCCGTACCAGCGGCGAGCCTCGTGATCGCGGCCGTGCTGCTTGCCGTTGCATGGCCATTTGCCGGTGGCCCTCGCGGCACGATCGAGCGTGCCGCAGCGGCTATTGGAACGCAGCCCGTGCTCCACGTCGTCTTTACCCAGACTGCTCCAAACCGGCCGCAGCTAGTGAGCCTCTCAGACGGACAACCGATCCAACAAGCCCTCACCACGGAGATCTGGTTTGACGCCAACCGCGACCTCAAGAAAACGGTGACACGCCTCAACGGCACGGTCATCGACGAGCTTCTCGAGACTCGCGCGGGCGGCTTCTCCACGAGCGGTCCGCGCTATACGTGCGCGTGGATCGCTCGTCATCCGAGCGAAGCGACAGCCGCAGGGGTGAGCTGTCGCGCCGATCTGCAGAACGGAGCGAGTCCGCGCGACGTGCCCGAGCAGGCGCCGAGGCTTGCGCTCGCGTTGGCGGGCTTCGTTGACCGCTACCAGGCTGCGCTCGCCTCCGGCGAGGCTAGGGAGATCGGTGAAGGCTCGCTCGATGGGCGCAAGGTGATCTGGCTGCGCGTCACCGAAGCCGTCGACTCGCCACTTCGGGGTGGCCAGGACGTGGCCGTCGACGCCTCGTCATATGAGCCGTTGCTAGTCCGACCGTTGGACAACTCGATTCCGCCAACCCGTATCGACGCCGCGGACACCCAGCCGTACCATCGCTCGATTTTCGCGCGACCGGCGGTGACCTACGCTCCCTCGGTTGGCGAGGTCGTTGACCGATCATTGGTCACCGCCGTAACCGCGTCTGAGCTTCTCGGCCGTCGGGCGCTTTGGCTCGGTGAGGAGTGGGGTGAGCTCCAACTCGTGGCGACCGTGCGAGAAGATCTCATCACGCGCTATCCGCCAGCTTCCGGCCGGGAACCGTCGCGCTCAGTCGGGGTTGCCTTTGAGTACGCCCTTGTCGCTGATGATGGCACGACCGGCCGCTCGACTCTGACCGTCAGGCAGTCGAGGAGCTGCGAGATTGCGTATCGCTGGAGCTGCACCGCGTACGACCCCCCGGATGGCACGATCCTGACCGGGCCCGTTGGCGCGCCGAGCGTGTTCCGGCGCGACGGGCTCTTTGTCTCGATCTCAGATCGCTCGGGACATACAAGCCCCGTTGATATTGCCCGCGCGCTCACGGCCGTCGCAGAGAAGGGGTAGCGGAGAGCACGGCCAGAGAGCTCAACCGAGGGCTTGGTCGGTGCGTCTGGGACGCGCCGTCGGACTGGCCTCGGCGGACGAGAAGACCCATCTCTGGGCTCCGGCTTAACGGCCGGAGCCCAGAGACGCGTTAGTCAGGCGTAACAAGCCTGCCAGTGCACCGCCGTCGACGCGTGATTCTGCGCACCGACGCGATAGTAATTTGATCCTGGCAGCCCGCCGTTCGCGACCGACGCCACGTGAATGTTGTAGTTCGTCACGTGCTCCCAATAGACGTTCGTTCCGCCGAGATTCTGCACATACCAAGTGTAATCCGGCGCAAAGTAGACGTTGATGTCCCAGTACGACGTGTACGGGTAACCGCCGTACCACGCGAACACGCCTTGCCCAACCTCTCCGCTCGCGGGCAGCCGGATGCACGTAGTAAGCAACGAAGCGGCACCGAATCGACCACTCGAAGCTGGACTGACGAACGTGGTCTCTGAGCCAGGCACGACGGGCGGCGCAGTTGGGCTGCAGGTGACGCCAGCACGCGCCGCCTGAACTGGATGATCTGCGATCCACTCACAGGTGTAGATGCCGTTTGGCGGCGAAGCACTCCCTTGCTTACCGACATCGCCGGAGGCCGACCCGAGGAACAGGGCAAACGATGAGACGAGGACTACAAGGCAAGAGGCGAATAAACGCTTCAACGAACTCGCTCCTTTCGTCGTTCCTTTCTCGATTTGAGTATCAGCTCGTCCTGACCAACCAACGTCGACGGCGGAGGTCCCCGAGAGCGCTGAAGAGAGTGCGTGCGGAGAGCGAGGAAGGCGGGCGAGAGACGCCGGCCACGCCCTCGCAGCTCGGGAGACGCGGCACTCTGACCGTGCGGCAACAGACACCCCCTGTCCGATCACCGCCGCAGTCGACCTTCCCGTCAGGTGACAATTGATCGCTCTGCTTCGTATGTCGGGGGAGCGCCGCGAAGGTAACTCCCCGGGCGACTCACCTCGCCGACGCTCTCTCTCAGCCCCGAGCCTCCCAAGGGATCGCAAGCAGCGGGACTTCCTAAGAAGTGCAACTAATGCGCCGGGGGTCTACGCGGGGTCTACGTGTTTGCCGTCCGAGGGTTTCGGCCGCCATCGCGGCGTCGTCGATTCCTTGGATCCATGCGCCTTCGCGCGACTCAGAGTGACTGGGGACGACACGCGATCAACGCTCGTAATGAAGGGGTCCGCGGTTCGAGTCCGCGCGTCGGCTTAGCCCAATTTGCAGGGGCTTCTTCACGCTGGACAACGGCGGGACTGCTAGACGGGTACGAA
>DASVEG010000337.1:0-8671 GCA_036380695.1 Acidimicrobiales bacterium | reverse complement strand
CGCCCTCGCGTTCGTTCCCCGCGTCTTCACCGAACCCGCCGTCCATCCGTACTACGTCGCGCCGGTGGTGGCCATGGTGCTCGTCGGCGCCGCAGCCAGCGCTGACGGGCGGCGGTGGCGCCCGCTGGTGCTCGCCGTCGCATGGACGGCGTGGGCGCTGGTGCCCGGGTCGGGTGTGGCCTGGTGGTCGCCGTTCTTCGTTCTCGCCGCGTCGCTGGTGATCGCGTTGGTCCGGGCGCAACGGGAAGATGAACGCCCTTCGCGCCGTTACACTGAGTGAACGCCGGCCGGGAATCCGGCGCACATACTCAGCTCCGAGAGCGACATACCCGCGGTGAGGCGTCCCGGCTGTCTCCCGCCGCTCGACAATCGGAGCTTCTCAACGGGGGTTCCCCTTCAGATGCTGCGACTCCAGGCCCCGCTGCCTGACGCCTACACCACGGCCACGCCCGAGGATCTCGCCGACCGCATCGCGGCGGCCAAGGCCACGCTCGGCTCCCGCCTGTTCGTGCTCGGGCACCACTACCAGCGCGACGAGGTCATGCGCTGGGCCGACGCTCGCGGCGACTCCTTCGCCCTGTCCCGCATCGCGGCGGAGCAGCACGAAGCCGAGTACATCGTGTTCTGCGGCGTGCACTTCATGGCCGAGTCGGCCGACATCCTCACCGCCGACCACCAAGTCGTGATCCTCCCCGACCTCAACGCCGGCTGCTCGATGGCCGACATGGCCGACATCGACTCCGTCGAGGAGGCGTGGGACGAGATCTCGGCGGTCACCGACATCGACCGAGTCGTGCCGATCACGTACATGAACTCGTCGGCCGCGCTCAAGGCGTTCGTCGGCGAGCAGGGCGGCGCGGTGTGCACGTCGTCGAACGCGCGTGCCGTGCTCGCGTGGGCGTTCGGCGAGCGGCAGGCCGACAAGGTGCTCTTCTTCCCCGACCAGCACCTCGGCCGCAACACCGGCGTGCAGATGGGGTACTCGCTCGACGACATGCAGGTGTGGAACCCGCGGCTCGCGCTGGGCGGCTTGTCCGAGCGCCACGTGAAGGAGGCCCGGTTCCTGCTGTGGAAGGGCCATTGCTCGGTGCACCAGCGGTTCCGTCCCGAGCACATCGCCGCGTTCCGCGAGGCGAACCCCGACGGGATCGTGGTCGTCCATCCCGAGTGCTCGCACGACGTCGTGCAGCTGGCCGATCAGGTGGGCTCGACGGACTTCATCATCCGGGCCGTCGAGGCCGCGCCCCCGGGATCCGTCATCGCGGTGGGGACGGAGATCCATCTGGTGCAACGCCTCGACGCGGAGACGCCGGACAAGACCGTCGTCTCCCTCGACCCCCTCGTGTGCCCGTGCTCGACGATGTTCCGCGTCGACGCCGCCCACCTGTGCTGGGTGCTCGAGAACCTCGTCGAGGGTCGCGTCGTCAACCGCATCGAGGTCGACGACGACACCGCCCGCTGGGCCAAGGTCGCCCTGGAGCGCATGCTCGCCATCGTCTGACGAACTTTTGTGCACCGTTGCCATGAAATGACATGGCAACGGTGCACAAAACGAGTCAGGGGGTGGGCGACTCGGCCGCGTGCCAGTCGACCTGGGCGCGGAGGCCCTTCTCCAGCGGGGTCTTGGGCGACCACGACAGGAGACGGGCGGCTCGCTCGATGGTGCCGCCCGTCCGCTTGACGTCACCGGGCTGCTCGGGCAGACGCTCGATCGCGACCTCGCGGCCGGCGAGCTCGCCGACGAGCGCGATGAGGTCGGCCATGCTCACCTCGCCGCCCCCTGCCGCGTTGCACACCGTGCCCGGCGGGACGTCGGCGGTGGCCGCGGCGATGTTGGCGTCGACGATGTCGTCGACGAACGTGAAGTCGCGCAGATGGCTTCCGTCGCCGTAGAGCGGGAAGCTCGTGCCGGTCAGCGCGGCGGACACGAGCCGATGCGTCGCCATGTCGGGCCGTTGCCGCGGCCCGTAGACCGTGAAGTAGCGAAGCGACACCGTCGGCACGCCGTAGTTCGCGGCGTAGAGCCCGCACAGGTGCTCGGCCGCGAGCTTCGTCACGCCGTAGGGACTGTGCGGCGCGGGCAACGTGTCCTCGGTCGTCGGGTACGCGGCGGCGTTGCCGTAGACCGAGCTGCTCGACGCGTACACCACCCGCTCGACGCTGCTGTCCTTGACGAACTCGAGCAGCCGCTGCGTTGCGACGACGTTGTCGTGGACGTACTGCTCGAACCCCTGCGACCACGACAGGCGGACGCCCGGCTGTGCCGCCTGGTGAAACACGACGTCGGCGCCGTCGAGCACCCGCCCCAGCTCGATCTCGCACAGGTCGCCCTCGACGAGGCCGAAGTTCGGGTGCGCCGACGCCTCAGCGAGGTTGTCCCGCTTCCGTTGCTCGCCGTAATAGGGCGTGAACGCATCGACGCCGACGACGTGATGGCCGAGCTCGAGGAGACGGTCGACGAGGGTGCTGCCGACGAACCCCGCGGCGCCGGTGACCAGAGCGCGCATCGGCCGATGCTGCCACGCGAGGCGCCGCGGGGCGGCAAGCGTGGCCTTCCGCAGCCATCGGGCCGACTTACGATCACCCGGTGACGGCCGCGCCTCCTGGAGCCCGAGGTCGGTACGCGTCGTCGACCGCGTTCCTGCTCGCGGTCAACGTCGCGTCCGCCGTGCTCGGCGCGGGCCAGAGCGTCGTCATCACCCGCGCGCTCACACCGGCCGAGCTCGCCGTGCCCGCCGTGTTGTTCGCGGTGACCGCGACCGCCGCGAACTTCGTCGACTTCCGCCTCGGCGACGTCGCGGCCAAGTTGTTCGGGGCCACCGACCCGGAGGAGCCGACGGCTGCGCGCCCGACGCGCCGGTCGGTCATCCAGTTCGCGCTCCTCGGCGACGCGCTCCTCGCGCTCGCGCTCTTCGTCGTCGCCGTGCCGCTCGCGTACGTGTCCGCGGCGTTGCTCCTCGACCGCGACGTCACGCTCGTGTGGATCGCCGGGCAGGCGGCCGCCGGCGGGCTCGGCTTCCTGGTGAGCTCGGCCGTGTACGTCTTCCGGCTCACGGAGGACTTCACCCGCCTCGGATGGATCCGCCTCGCGAACCAGGGCGTCGGCGTCGCCGCGCTGGTCGCGGCCCTCGCGATCGCGCCGTCGCTCGACGGGTACTTCGTCGGCGTCGTCGCCGTGAACCTGCTGCAGCTCGTCGTCACGTTCGCGATGGCCGAGCCGTCGTGGCGGCGCGCGGTGGGCGGGCCGCTGCTGGGTCGGGGCGCGATGTCCGCGAGGGCCGCCTTCCGCGGCGAGGTGAGGACTGCGCTCGCGGGCGGCGCGTTCGGCGCGAGCAAGCTGCTCCACCGAGCCGCCGACGTCCTCGTCGTGAGCGCGCTCGGCAGCGACCGCGAGACCGGCCTGTACCGCCTCGCCCGGACGGCGACCGACGCGCTGTACCTCGGTTACGACGCGATCAACCAGGTGCAGATGCCGCGCCTGCTGGCCATGTTCCGCGCCGGCGACGAGGCGCGGCTGTCCCGCGACTTCCGCCGCTTCGTCGCAGGGGCTGGCGCGCTGACGGCGATGATCGTCGCGGGCGGCGTGTTCGTGCTGCCGAGTGTCGTCGACGTGCTCTTCCCGGCCTACGACGGCATGGCGCCGATCGCGACCGTCCTCGCGGTCGCGTTCTTCTTCGTGACGGGGGTCCACGTGTGGGTGTGGCCGTGGCTGCTCACGCGGGGCGGTCTCGGGCGCTTCGCCGTACGCGCGTTCGTCGCCTCCGTCGCCCAGCCGGCCGTCGCGGTCGCCACGGCCGCGGGCGGGCTCCGGGCGGGGTTGGCCGGCGCGGCAGGGTATGTGGCGTACTACGTCATCCTCTACCCGTGGACGGTCGGCGACCTGCGCCGGCGATGGCGCTCGCGGTGACGGGGCCGCAGACGCGCGGCCGGTACAGTCCCCCCGTCGCTCACGCAGCACCCGACCGCCCGTGACCCGCCCCGCTTCCGTCCAACTACGTCCCGCTGTCGCGCCGTCGCTCGCGCGCTGGCGCGCCATGTGGCGGTCGTCCCTCTCGTTCCTACGCGCGCTCCAGCCGGTCGCCGACCTGAATGCCCCCTTGCCGTTCGCCGACCTCCACACCGGCTTCGGCTTCGCACCAGACGGCATCGGCATCGAGCCCCGCGTGTGGGATCCGGTCGTCACCGCGTACTCGGTGATCGAGTTCAACCCGCTGCGCAAGGTGCTCCGCCCCATCGTCCTCGGCCGGGCCCTGATCGGGCGGAAGCGGGCACCGGGGGCGTGGTGGTCGGACTTCCCGATGGGTTACTACGTGACCGCGGTCGTCCCGTGAGCGCGCCGGCACCCGAACGCCGCCCCGTGCACGTCCTGCAGGTCGGTACGGACGCGACCGTGTTCGACACCGACGCGGCGTCGGACACCCGCGAACGACAGCTCCGCTACGCGGCTGCGCTCGACGAGCGCGCCCCGGGGAGCCGCGTCACCTACCTCGTCGTCGCGCCGGGTCGGGTCGAGTCGTTCGCCACCGCCGGCTTCCGCGCCAGGGCCGTCAGCGGCTCGCCCCTTCGGCTCGCCGCCGCGATCCGCGAGGTCGACCGCGGGGACGCGATCGACCTCATCGCCACGCAGACGCCGTTTGTCGACGCATGGGTCGCGCTGGTGGTCGGGCGGTTGCTGCGCGTCCCCGTGCTCGCGCAGATCCACTTCGAGCCGTTCGACCATGTCGGCACCGCGAGTACCCCGCTGCGGCGAGCGCTGCGCGCGGCGCGGTGGGTCGTCGCCGTCGTCGCGTTGCGCGGGTGCGCGGCCGTCCGCGTGGTGAACCGCACGACCGCCGACCGCCTCGCGCGCCGCGGGGTCCGGCGCGTCGTGGTCGCGCCCGTTCCGATCTCCCCCGCCGCCGAGGCGTCGTCGCGGGACACAGAGGTCGCGCGCGATCACATCGTCCTCTTCGTCGGCCGCGTCGCGCCGGAGAAGAACCCCCGCCGGTGGGTGGCTGTGGCCGCGCAGGTCGCGGCCACGGACGCGCACGCACGCTTCGTCGTGGCCGGCGACGGCGACGCGCTCGACGACATGAAACGAGCAGCCGCCGAGACTGGTGTCGCCGACCGCTTCACCTGGCTCGGACGGGTCCCCCACGCGCAGCTCCATCCCCTTTACGCGTCGGCCTCGGTGCTCCTGCTCACCAGCGACTACGAGGGGTTCGGGCGCGTGCTCGTCGAGGCGGCACGCGCGGGGACGCCTGCTGTTGTGACGCGAGTGTCGGGCGTGGGCGACGTGGTCGTCGACGGCGAGACCGGGTTCGTCCACGACAGGGACGACGTCGGCGGCTTGGCCGCGAGCGTGTCGCGACTGCTGCACGACCCGGACACCCGCGCGCGGCTCGGCACAGCAGCAGCCGCGCACGCCGACCTCGCCTTCGACCCGCTGACGCTCACCGACCGCTGGGTCGACTTGCTCTACCGGACCGCCACCGGCGCCCGACAGAACGGATACCGCATTGCCGTCTAGCACGTGGTCCCTGGCCGATCGCTCTCGCGCTCGGTACTCGCATCACAGCCGGTACGAGCTCGTCGCGGAGTTGTTGCGCGGCACCGAGGGAGAGCTGCTCGACGTCGGCGCGCGCGACCGGGTGCTCGAGTCGCACATCGACACCGGCTCGCTGAGGTACCACAGCGCGGACATGAGCGAGGGGCACGACTACTTCGTCGACCTCGAGAAGCCGCTGCCGATCCCCGACAAGAGCTTCGACACGGTCGTGTGCCTCGACGTGCTGGAGCACGTGGAGCACATCCACGACGCCTTCGCCGAGCTGGCGCGCATTTCGCGCGACCGCATCGTGATCAGCCTGCCCAACATCGCTGTCCTGCGCACCCGGTTCCGCTTCTTGTTCAAGGGCGTGCTCGGCGGCAAGTACTCGTTCGCCCCCGAGCACCAGGGCGACCGCCACCGGTGGATCACGACCCACCGGTCGATCGGCGAGTTCGTCGTCGGCATGAGCGAGCGCTGCGGCGTCAGGGCCGAGCAGGAGGTCAACGAGCTCATGCACGCACACCGCTACCTGCGCGGCTTGTCTCTCGTCGCGGTGAGGGCAGGCGTGGGCCGCAGGAGCGGGATCCTCTCCGAACGGTCGATCGTGGTGTTCCGACACGCGGCTGGATGAGGCTGCTCCTCCTCGCCTACGAGCTCGACCTCGACAGTCCGGTCGTCCCGTGGCAAGCGCGCATCGCCGCGCTCGTGGCCGACGAGGTGGATCGCGTCGACGCCTGGGCCGACCGCGTCGGGCGGGTGCCAGCGCGCGACAACCTGCACCCGCGGGCGTTCCCACGGCCGCCGCTCGGGCTGCCGCGGCGAGCCGGCGGAGGCTTTGCGATCGGCGCGCGGGTCGCGGCCGAAGCGCGACGGCTGCAGGTGGACGCCTGCGTCGTCCACATGGCGCACCACTGGGCGTACTGGGCCGGCGCCTTCCTCCGACCGATGGGGATCCCCATCGTGCTCTGGTACGCGCACGGGTCGGTCTCGCCCAGCCTGCGCGTCGCTCACGCGCTGGCGTCGGCGGTCGTGACGTCGACCCCCGACGGGTTCCGCCTCCCGTCGCGCAAGCTGCACGTCATCGGCCAGGGCATCGACACCGAGACGTTCGCGATCGCGCCCGTGGCTGCGGCCTCGCGCTACGAGGTGGTGTACGTCGGACGCGTCTCCGCGCGTAAGCGCATCGACCGCCTCGTCGACGTGGCCGCCGCGCTCGACGCGATCGGCGCGCCCGCGGAGGTGCGCATCCGGGTCATCGGGCCGACGCTCACCGACGACGACATCGCCTACCGCGCCTCGGTCGAGGCGAGCATCGAGCGGCGCAAGCTGGGCGCGCGCATCGCCGTCGAAGACGCTGCGGGCCAAGAGGACCTCGCCGCGGCACACGCCACGGCGTTCGCCCACGTGAACCTGTCGGAGACGGGGAGCATGGACAAGACGGTCATGGAGGCGTTGGCGTGCGGCGTCCCCACCCTCACGTCGAACGTCGCCTTCCACGAGTTGCTCCGCGACCATCCCGAACTGCGGCTCGCCTCAGACGCTACGGCGGAGGTCATCGCCCGCTCGCTGGTCGCGCTCCACGAGACTCGCGGCGCTGTGAACCGCGACCACTTCCGATCGCTCGTGGAGGGCCACCACGACGAGCGCACCTACGCCCGCCGGCTCCTCGCCGTTGTCGACCAGGTGGCGCGCCCATGACCCAACGAGAGGGTTCTGGGTGGAAAAACCGCGCGAGGAGCGCGGTTTTTCGACCCAGAACGAGGAAGGCACGCCCGTGAGCGGCCAGAGCCGGTTGGTCATCGCCACGGAAGTGTTCCCGCCGAGCATCGGCGGGCCGGCGACGTTCGCCGATCTCCTGGCGCGCGAGCTGTCGGGCGACGGCACCGCTGTCACGGTGGTCTGCTCGTCGGACGTCGCGAGCGATCCCGCCGACGCGTCCCGCCCGTACACCGTGCGCCGCGTCGACATCCGCACGAGGTACCGGTACGAGCTCGAGATGCGCGCCGCGTTGTCGCTGGCGCTCGGTCGAGCGAGGCGCGGGCTGGTGATGAACCTCGAGCGCTACGCCGTCCCCGTCGCCAAGGCGACCCGTGCCCGCATCGCCATCAAGGTCGTCGGCGACACGGCATGGGAGGTCGGCCGCAACAACGGGTGGGTCACGGACGGGTTCGACGAGTTCCAAGCGCGCGGGCGGCCGTCGAACGAACGACTGGCCGCCATCTACGACACGCGGCGCGGTTGGCTCGACGCCGCGTCGATCGTCATCACGCCGAGCGAGTACCTCCGTGGCGTCGTGCACGGGTGGGGGGTGCCGCTCGACCACATCGTCGCCATCCCCAACGGCGCGCAGGTCGACGCGGTGCCCGATGCGGCGGCCGCCACGAACCGCGATGGGTACGGCGGCGGGCTCCGCGTGTTGTTCGCGGGGCGGCTCACGAACTGGAAGGGCGTCGACACCGCCATGCTCGCGGTCCAGCGATCCGAAGGCGTGACCCTGACCGTGGTGGGCGACGGCCCCGAGCTACCCCTGCTGCAACAGCTCGCGAGCGCGCTGGGGCTCGCGGACAAGGTCACGTTCCTCGGCAGGCAGCGCCACGACGAGGTGCTCCGTCTCGCGACTGAACACGACGTCGGCGTATTGATGTCGGGCTACGAAGGGATGTCGCACACGTTGCTCGAGCTGTCGGCCGCGTCGCTGCCGGTCGTGTGTTCCGACATCGGTGGCAACCGTGAGGTCGTCACCCACGATCAAGACGGCTGGCTAGTGCCGTACGGCGACGTGGCCGCGCTCGCTGCGCTGCTCGCCGAGCTCGCGCGCGACCGCGAGCGCGTGACGAGGGTTCGGGACGCGGCCCGCGCCATGTCGGGTCGTTACACGTTCCAGTCGACGGCGACCCGAACCGCCGAGGTGCTCGCCGCGCTGTGAGCACGCCTGGAAGCGGAGGGCCGATCCGCGTCCTGCACGTGATGGCCGTCGACGTGCGCGGCGGCGTCACCGCGGTGTCCGGCGCGGAACGGCACCTCGAAGACCTCGTGTCGGTGCTCGCCGCCGCTGGCGTCGAGACCGGCGTGCTCCTCCTGGCGCGCGGCGCGTCCCCCGCGACCACCGGCGCAGAGCTCGACTGGGCCGCGGTGCTTCGC